>JAGFJE010000433.1 GCA_024103175.1 Phaeodactylibacter sp. | reverse complement strand
TCCGGACTTTTTGCAGGAAGGCGTCTTCCGGCGCCGGGCCGCCACTATCGGCCGACTGGTATTTTTGCTGCAGCTTTCGCCGCAGTTCCAGGAGTTGTTCCAGGCGGGCCAGCAGTTCCTCCTTGTGGAACGGCTTCATCAGGTAGGCGTCTGCGCCGTGGTTCAGGCCCTCCAGCTTGTCTTCCTGCGTGGCCTTTGCCGTCAGCAAAATGACCGGGATGTGGCTGGTCCGTTCGTCTGTTTTCAGGGTTTTGCACAACTCAAACCCGTCTACTTCCGGCATCATCACATCGCTGACGACCAGGTCGGGGATGATTTCCTGAGCTTTGACGATACCCTCCCGCCCGTTGGATGCTTCCATCACCTGGTACCGGCCCTGCAGGCACTCGCGCAGGTAGTAGATGACATCCAGGCTGTCTTCCACCACCAAAACGGATGGCGCCTCCCGTGTAGCGCCCATGGCCTGGCGGACGGGCTCAAGCGAGGCGGTTATTTTGGAAGCCCCCGCCACCGGAGTAGGCAATGGCGTTTTTTCTTCTATTTTCGCCTCGTTGTGCACCGGAAGGCGGAAGGTGAAACGCGTTCCTTTACCCACCTCACTCTCCACCTCGATACTTCCCCTCATCAGCTCCAGGAGTTCTTTGGTCAGGGCGAGGCCCAGGCCGGTGCCAGTAGCCCCCCCTAGCCCCCCCGAGGGGGGGGGATTCGGGCCCCCTAGCCCCCCTCGATCCCCCCGAAGGGGGGAAGTTCCGGGGGAGGGCTTTGTTGTCAACTCCCCTGCTTTGGGGGGGCTGGGGGGGGCTTGATAAAAGCGGTCAAAGATATAGGGAAGCTGATCAGGAGGGATGCCCGTTCCCGTATCCTGCACACTCACTTCCAGTTTCCGCTGCCCCCCATCCGCAAGCACCTTGGCCACCACCTTTATTTTCCCATATTCCGGGGTGAACTTGATGGCGTTGGAGAGCAGGTTGCTCACGACCTGCTGGCATTTTTCCGGGTCGTAGTCCATAAGCAGGCTGTCGGTATGCGCATAAAAGGAAAGGCTGATGTTCCGGTTGATGGCCGGAGAGTGGAACGATTCGACGAGGTAGCTCAGGTACTTGATGATGTCGCCCTGGATGTAATGGGGCTCCATTCTTCCGGCTTCCAGTTTGGAGAGGTCCAGCATCTGGTTGATGAGTTGGAGTAGTTTTTGGCTGTTGCGTTTGATCAGGCCGGTGTGTTCGGTAATTTTCCAGCGCGGGTTTTCCTGTATTTGATCCGCCAGCCCCTGAATGACCGTGAGCGGCGTGCGGAATTCGTGGGTGATGTTGGCGTAGAAGCGGCTTTTGAATTCGTCCAGTTCCTTCAGGCGCTGAGATTCCTCCAACTCCCTTTGCAGGGAAGCCTGCAGCGTCCACCGGCGTTTCTGATAACTGTAAATGCTGTAAAGGGCCAGAGCAGTAAGCAGCACATAGAGCAGGTAGGCCCACCAGGTAGCCCACCAGGGCGGGCGGATCAGGATGTTGATGGTGGCGGGCGTTTCAGCCCATAATCCGTCGCTGTTACTGGCAATCACCTGAAACTGGTATGCTCCCGGCCCGAGATTGGTGTACCGGGCAGCCCTTTTGGTTCCTGCTTCGACCCATTGTCGTTCATAAGGAATGAGGCGATGCCGGTACTGGTTGAGTTCAGGCGCTGTATAATGCAGGCCGACATATTCAAAGGTCAGTTCATTTTGATCGTGGGGCAGCGACAATTGCTCCGGCATTTCGGGAAGCCAACTGAAGGTAGAATCCACTTCGCCTTTTCGGTAGGATCTGTCAAATATTCTGATGTCCTGGATATTCATAGTGGGCAGGGCAAAATGTTTTGTAACCTGCTCCGGCTTAAAACTTGCGAGCCCTTTAAGAGAACCGAAGTAAAAAGTACCATCGGACGCCTTCAGGGCACTGAAATCATAAAAACCCAGCGAGGGCAGCCCATCTTCTTTATCGAATTGTTCAAAGGTTTCGGTATGAGGGTCAAAGCTGCTGATGCCCTGATTCGTACTCATCCACAACACCTGGTTTTTATCTTCCAGAATGGCAAACACCTTATTCCCGGCAAGGCCGTCGGTGGTGTTAAAGGAACGCAGTATACCCTGCTCAGGAGCATATTCGATCAGCCCGTCATTGCCGGCGCCCAGCCAGAATTTACCCGGCTCATGCTCGTAGATCGTTCTTACGCCTATTCCTTCCAGATGGCGCTCAAACCGCAGAGCCTCTACGTCAAAATAATACAGCCCTTCCATCCAGGTGCCCAGCCAAAGGCGGCCCTGCGTATCTTTATGCACAGCATATACGCTTTGGTTGTAGGTATTGCCTTCGTTTCCTCCGATATGGGGTAAGGCATAGTGTTCATACGTTCCGTTGCTGCGGTCGAAGGTATAGAAGCCCTGGCCCCATGTACCCAACCACAAGACGCCTTCCCGATCTTCATAAATAGCTAAAATGCTCACCGCCTCGCCACTGGGAGTGGTAATCGGGTAATGGATAAAACGCCCTGTGTTTCGATCCAAAAGGCTGAGCCCGTTATCCGTCGCCAGCCATAAATTATTTTCGCTGTCCTCAAAGAACCTAAAGATCACATTACTCGCCGGGCCGCCACTCGCCGGTGAAGTTTTAAAAAAATGCTGGTATTCCCCGCTTTGGCGATCCCAGCGGTAAACGCCCTTTTCCCAAACTCCCAGCCAGATCACGCCCGGTTCCGCCGGAGATTCATATACTGCTGAAATGCCCTCCTCCAGGAAGTGGGCCTGGAATTTCTTCCGCCAGGGGTCGATCTTATATCCGCCCCCCGACATATTACCCAGCCAGAAGCGGCCCTGTGAATCTTCGAAAAAGGACCAGACGAGGTCATTCGTCATGCCGCTCGGATTGTCAGGGCTGTGGGCAAACAGCCGGGGCGCTCCGCCGGCCGCATCAAAGCGATAGAGCCCTCCGTTGAAATTGCCCACCCAGACGCCGCCCCAGCGGTCTTCGTGTAGTATCCGGATATGCGGGCAGGAGGTCCAGGGCGCCATTCCCGCCGGCCGGGCATAGATTTCGGAACTGCCGGGCGCCATTCTAATAAAGCGGCCTTTTTGTGGGTCATACAAATGCAGCCCACTATTGCAGGAACCTACCCATATTCGCCCTTTGCTGTCCTGCAACAGAGCGCTCACCCGGTTGTCGATGAGGCTGAATTCGTCATCCGGATCGTGTAAATACCGTTTCGCTTCTCCAGTTTCCGGATGGAAGCGGATCAGGCCGCCACCGGTGATGGAAGGGACAAATGGTTCTCCTGTCCCCACCCATATAAAACCATCTTTATCGCAGAGTATAGCTCTGGCCTGGTCATTGGAAAGGTCCACCGGATCCGTCGGCCGGTAGAGGAACCGCTCAAAGCTGTCCGTTTCCCGGCTGTAGCGATACAAGCCGCCGTACTGGCTGGCCACCCACATTTGCCGGTGGCTATCCTCGGCGATTCCATTGACTTCGCCGTCCGGCACTGAATTTGGCGGCTCGTTAGCCGCATTGTATTGTTTGAAGCAATCACATTCCGGAATGTAGCGGTTAATACCCAGGCGGGTGCCTACCCACAGTACCCCTGTATGATCTACGAAGGCGGCGCTCGTCCGGCCGTGGTTCAAAGAAGTGCTGTCTTCGGTAATAGCCGGATAGTTTTTGTAGGCATATCCATCATAACGGGCGATGCCGTTGTTAGACGCCAGCCAAATGAACCCCCTTTCATCCTCCGCGGCAGCTTTGATGCCATTGCTGCCCAGTTCATCTTCCACGGGCAATTGTTCCACCTGCCAGTCGGCGGGATCGGGATAGGACGGTTGGGACAGGGCCAAAAAAGAGCCGCCCATTGCCAGGAGAGCTGCCAACAGAGCGCGCGTGAATGCCGGTGTCATCCATTTGGAAAAGTGCATTTTCTCTGGCCCTTGATGCGAGTAAAATATAAATATAGAAGTTTTTCCCAAAAGCGGTGATGAAAGGGCGAAATAGGCGGGGAATGGCGCGGCTGAAGCCTCATTATTCTCCGGGGAGGGATCTTGGGCCGGCCTCACAGCTCCCCCCCTTGAGCAGATAAGATAGCCCGTTGCCGCCAGACGGTTCGGCCTCCAGGTTAAGGATCAGGCTAAGGGTTTGGAGCACTTCCTCGAGGGAGGCTTCTTCAAAGGAGGAAGTGACCCGGCAGTTGCGGATGGTGGAGTTTTGCAGCTTTAAGGCCACTTTATAATGCCGTTCGACAGCGTCGAGGACATCGCCGAGCGGGGTATTGCGAAACTCCAGGCGGCTGGTGCGCCAGGAATGGGCGTTGAGGCCGGGATCCTCCACCATATCCATAGGCTGGCCGGGGCGGCAGATGCCCCGCTGGCCGGGAATAACCTCAATGGATTGCTGCTGCTGGCCGGTAAGGCGCACCGTTCCCTCTTCGACCTCTACCTCGGTAAAGCCCTCACCGGGATAGGACCGCAGGTTGAAGGCCGTGCCCAGCACTTCTACCGTAGCATCGGGGGTGGTGGCCCGGAAGGGGCGGGAGGGGTTCGGGGAAACCCGGAAGTAGGCCTCGCCGGCTAGTTCGACGCTACGCCCGGAGCCGCTGCGGAAATCCTCCGCCAGCACAAGGAAAGAATTCTCGTTTAGGACCACCGTCGACCCATCGGGCAATGTGGTTTCCAGCGTTTCACCGGCGCCGGTAGTATAGAGAAGTGGATTATCGGAAACAGCGGCATTTCCACTACCCATCCACCACCAGCCGATGGCGGCCAGCAGGGCTATAACCGCAGCAATGGACAACCAGCGGCGGGCCAAAACCGGGCGGGGTTTTCGGGAAGCGGCAATGCGCTGCTGTAGGCGGGCCAGCCCTGCCTCAACATCCGGCTCATAGCCTTCCTTGTATCGTTTACTCAGGTTCCAGGTTTTTTCCAGTTCTTCGGTAAAACCACTACGCCCTTGCTGCTCCAGCCAGTCGCTGAACTCCTTCTGTTCCTGTGAATTGATCTCGCCCTTCAGCTTTTTATGGAAGAGCATAATGTACTTTGAAACCTCCATTTCCTATTTTCTTCCTGCTTTGAAGACACACTTAGCATTTGAAGCCCCTATACCACCCGCTCCTTTTTGAGCCTATTTTCTTTTTTGTCGCCTGGCTTTCATATCAGGGCCAGAAAAAGCAGGAGGCTGAGGAAGGGGGCGAGGGCTTCGCGCAGCAACCGCAGCGCTTTGGAGATCTGGTTCTCCACCGTTTTCACGGATATGTCCAGCACTTCAGCGATCTCCTGATAAGACATATCCTCAAAGCGGCTCAGCACAAAAACCATGCGGCAGCGCTCAGGAAGGCTGTCGATGGCCTCATCGATACGGCGCTGAAGCTCATCGGCCTCCATTTGCTGGGGGGCCTGGGCCTGCCTGCTCGCTACGGGCCCCAGCTCTTCATCCACCAGTTTCACCCGTTGGCCGCGTATGAAATTGAGCGCCCGGTTGACGACGGCGCGCCGCAGGTACGCTTTCAGGGAGGTGACGCCCTGAAGGCGCCCCTTTTTACGCCAGAGTTCAAAAAAAACCTCCTGGCTAAGGTCCTCCGCTAAATTGCTGTCGGGTATGATTTTGAAGGCCACCTTGCACAGGTAACTGTAGTAGGCCCGAAAGATCAGGCTGATCGCCAATTCATCATCTTCTTCAAAGAGCTCCAGGAGCTCCTTATCGGTGTAATTTCGTTGCAAGGGGCATATCTTTTTGGACAGGGCTTACCGTTTCCGTATGGGTTTACCTCCTCATCCGGCTAAAATAACATTTCCTGGCAGAACATTCCAAATAAACACCTACGGTAAATTGGCGCCATCGAAATATTGGGTGTGATCCTTTGAAAAAATAAGAATAAAAAAATACCTTAACGCTTCTTTTGGCGACATTCTGGGGGGTAAACCAACTCAACCCGCAGATAATTAAAAACTTACACAGAAAACACTCCCAAAAACAGCGCATTGCCCTTCCGCGGAGGGCCGGGTTCTGTTTGCAGAGTTAAAAAGCTAACAATTGACCACCATGAAAAGGCCTTTACTGTTACTGATCGCGAGCCTGCTGACGCCCATGCTCATTTTCGCCCAGGAAGCCCCCGGAGGATGGGACCAGCGGATCAACGAAGCCGTACAACCGATAACCGACGCCGTAGCCGGCACCGTATTCTACGCCGTACAACTGGGCGAATCGGCCTCCACGGCTATGCCGCTGGTAATTATCATGCTGCTTACGGCGGCGACTATTTTCACCATATATTTCCGCTTTGTACAGTTTCGGCGCTTCAAGCTGGCCATCGATACCGTGCGGGGCAAGTATTCCGACCCCAATGAAGAAGGGGAGGTGTCTCACTTCCAGGCCCTGACCGCCGCCTTGTCCGGAACGGTGGGGCTGGGCAATATCGCCGGCGTGGCCATCGCCATTTCCCTGGGTGGCCCGGGCGCCACCTTCTGGATGATCCTGGCGGGCCTGCTGGGCATGGCCTCCAAATTCACGGAATGTACTCTGGGAGTAAAATACCGGGACGTAGGCCCCGACGGCACCGTCTACGGCGGCCCGATGTATTACCTGACCAAGGGGCTGGCGGAAAAGGGAATGCCAGGTTTCGGAAAATTCCTGGCCGTCTTCTTCGCCATCATGTGTATCGGGGGTTCTTTCGGCGGCGGCAACATGTTTCAGGCCAATCAGGCGGCTCAGCAGTTTAATGATATGATCGGCGCCACTTCCGGTTCTGCCGGCCTGGCCTTCGGCGTATTCATGGCCTTCCTGGTAGCCGTTGTGATCATTGGCGGCATCAAGCGGATCGGTTCGGTGACGGAAAAGGTAGTACCCTTCATGTGCGGCATTTATGTGCTCGCCGCCCTGGTCATTATCTTCGCTCACCCCACGGAGATCCCCCATGCCTTCTCCCTGATCATTGAAGGCGCCTTTTCTCCGGAAGGGGTCGCCGGCGGCCTGGTCGGGGTGCTGGTTCAGGGATTTCGCCGGGCGGCTTTCTCCAACGAGGCCGGCGTGGGCTCGGCAGCCATCGCCCACTCGGCAGTGCGCACGGAAAACCCCGCCAGCGAAGGCGTCGTCGCCCTCCTGGAGCCCTTTATCGACACAGTTGTCGTTTGTACCATGACCGCCATGGTCATCATCATCACCGGTTTCTACGTCAACCCGTCGGGGACGATGAGCGGGGTGGACCTGACCTCCCAGGCCTTCGGCTCCATCATCCCCTGGTTCCCCTATGTACTCACGGTGGCCGTAGTCCTCTTTGCCTTCTCCACCATGCTTTCCTGGTCTTACTACGGCCTGCAAAGCTGGATGTTCCTGTTTGGCCGCAACAAGGTGGCCGATTATACCTACAAGATCCTGTTCTGCATCTTCGTCATCCTGGGGTCGGCAGCCAGCCTTACCGCAGTGACCGACTTTTCCGACGCCATGATCTTCGCCATGGCCATCCCCAACCTGACCGGCCTGCTCATCCTGATGCCTAAGGTGAGGGATGAGATCAAAAAGTATGTGAAAAAGATCGAAACCGGAGAGATCGAAACGGTGAAGTGATTGGGTGATTGGTTGCCCGTCTTCGCTGAGGCTCAGCCGGGTAAAATTGGTTGATTGGGTTGATTGGGTTGATTGGGTTGATTTAGTCCGTACTGCCCGGAAGCCGGGCGCCTAATAAACTCAATCAACTTTATCAACCCAATCAACCAACCGATCAACTAATTCAGGAAAACCGCCTGCTCCTCCACATCCAGGATCTGAACGTCGATATTATTCATCAGGGTGGTGGCCAGGGAAAGGCCGAAGTAATCCACTTTTACCGGGAAGGATTTGTGTGTGCGGTCGACCAGGACGGCTACTTCTACTTTTTTAGGCAGGACGTCGAGGAGGGGTTTCATGGCGTAGAACAGCGTCCGCCCGGTATTGGCCACATCGTCGATCACGATGATGGCCTTGCCTTCCAGCTGCTCCGGAGGCAGTTCGATCTGTACTTCCTGGCTCAAAGGGGCGGCGGGGTTGATGCGGATCCGGGTAAGGGTAATGGGGATGTCGGTGATCTTTTTCAGTTCCTCCAGCAGCATCTTCGCGAAGCCCAGGCCGGTTTTGTTGATGCCGCCCAGAATGAGTTCCTTCTCCTCGTAGTTGTTCTCGAGTATCTCGATGGCGAGGCGCTTGATCTTCTGCTGTATCTGTTCTTGTTCGAGTATTTTCATCAGGTGGTTTTTTCCATGGCTAAAATTAAGAGCTTGCCGGAAATGATCCTATTTTAGCGCCGGTAGAATTTATGGAAATTGCTTTTTTACTTCGGCTATAGCTGTTATTTTAGCGAAAATTCGCTGAGAATTCAACCATCGCATCCATGATACAACAGATCCTCTTTATTCTGGTAACCGTAGCCGCTTTTGCACTGGCCTGGCGTTCCTTCTCCCGGGTGCGCCGCAACGTCCTTCTGGGCCAGGACGAGGAGATCAGCGGAGAATCGGGCCGGCGCTGGCGCAATGTCCTCCTGGTTTCCTTTGGCCAGTCGAAGATGTTTACCCGCTGGATACCGGCCGTTTTTCACTTATTCATTTACGTCGCCTTCCTGCTCACGCAGGTGGAACTGATCGAGATCTTTATCGATGGTTTTTCCGGGCAGCACCGGTTCTTTGCCGATAAGCTGGGTGGGTTCTACACCTTTGTCATCAGCTTTATCGAAGTGCTTTCTATCCTGGCCTTCGTGGCTACCATCATCTTTCTGGCACGGAGGAACGTATTGAAGACCCCCCGCTTCTGGAAACCGGAAATGAAGGGCTGGCCCAGGCTGGACGGCAACCTGATCCTCATTTTTGAGATCATCCTGCTCATCGGCATCTTTAGCATGAACGGCGCCGATGTACTGCTCCAGGATATCGACCCCCAGCATTATCCCGAAACCGGCCAGCTGGCGGTCAGCACCTGGCTGGGGCCGGCCCTTTTCGGCGGCCTGAGCGAAGGGGCGCTGCAGGCGGTCGAACGTTTCGGCTGGTGGGTCCACCTGCTCATGGTCTTCGTATTCCTCAATTACCTGCCGTATTCCAAGCACCTGCACATCTTCCTGGCATTTCCCAATACCTACTACGCCCGGCTGAAGCCTAGGGGCGAAATGGACAATATGCCGGAGGTGATGAACGAAGTCAAGAGCATGATGGGGCTTACCGAAGATGGCGGCGGCGATGCTATGGACATGGACGCCGAGCTGCCGGAGTTCGGCTCCAACGATGTATTCACCCTGAGCTGGAAGAACATACTGGACGCCTATAGCTGCACCGAGTGCGGCCGTTGTACCTCCGTCTGCCCGGCCAACATCACCGGCAAGAAACTGTCGCCCCGCAAAGTCTTGATGGATATCCGCGACCGGGCCGAGGAAGTGGGGCGCAACATTGAAAGCGGCAATGAAGAGTTTGCCAAAGACAAATCCAAACCGGTAAGTAAAGACAACTACGACGACGGCAAGTCCCTCTTCGACTACACCACGCCGGAGGAACTCCACGCCTGCACTACCTGCAACGCCTGCGTGGAGGCCTGCCCCGTGCTGATCAACCCGCTGGAGCCCATCCTCAAGATGCGCCGCTACGAGATCCTGACCCTCTCCCAGGGGCCGCAGGAATGGGTGCCCATGTTCACCAGTATGGAGAACAGCGGTTCCGCCTGGGCGATTCCCGATGACAGGGATAAGTGGGCGCAGGAGGTGGAGAAGGGCAATTGACAAAAGAAAAACAACACATAAATGAGTAACCTCAACATCCCCAGAATGGCCGCCCTGGCCGCCGAAGGCCGGGAGCCCGAAATCCTCTTCTGGGTGGGCTGCGCCGGCAGCTACGACAACCGCGCCCAGAAAGTGACCGTCGCCTTCTGCAAGATCCTGAATGCCGTTGGAGTGGATTATGCCATTCTTGGCAATGAAGAACAGTGCACCGGAGACCCGGCCCGCCGCGCGGGAAACGAATTCATCTTCCAGATGCTGGCCCTGCAGAACATCGAGACGCTGAACATGTACAACGTCAAAAAGATCGTCACGGCCTGCCCGCACTGTTTCAATACCCTGAAGAATGAGTATCCCGCCCTGGGCGGCGCCTACGAGGTCATTCACCACACTCAGTTGCTGCAGCAGCTCATCGATGAGGGGCGCATCAAAATGAAAGAGGGGGGCGAGTTTAAAGGCAAGCGCATCACCTATCACGATTCCTGTTATATGGGCCGCATCAACGGCGTCTACGAGGCGCCGCGCAAAGTGCTCGAGGCGCTGGACGGCGAGCTGGTGGAAATGAAGCGCTGCCGTACCAACGGCCTGTGCTGCGGGGCCGGCGGGGCCCAGATGTGGAAGGAGGACGAGCCCGGCAATAAACGCGTCAACGTGGAACGGGCGGAAGAAGCCCTCGAAACCGGCGCCGGCATCATTGCCGCCAACTGCCCCTTCTGCCTGACCATGATGAGCGACGGCGTTAAGGCCAAAGACAAACAGGATGATGTAATGGTGTACGACCTGGCCGAACTGATTGTGAACAACATGGACAACCAGTAGAGGGTGGGCAGTTGTTGGTTGTCTGTTGTTTGTTGTTGGTTCCGGAGGGGCGCGGATAACTGAAAACCAACAACAGCCAGCACATTTCCCAAGAACTACCTTTTTCCTTAAGTGTTAACTTATTCAGAGACGAGTACTTGAATACAAATTGACAACCACCAACCATGACAACCTACGACACCCTTCCCGATACCACCCGCGCCTGGGTCTACCAGGCCAACCGCCCGTTTCGGGATGAAGACATACCGGCGATCCGCGAAAAAGTGCGGGCCTTCGCCCAGAGCTGGATCAGCCACAACCGGCAGCTGCGTGCCCATGCGGATGTGCTGCACAACCGCTTTATCGTGCTGATGGTCGACGAAAGCCAGGCGGACGCCAGCGGCTGCTCCATCGATAAGTCCGTGTATTTCCTAAAACAGCTGCAGGCGGAATACGGGGTCAACCTGTTCGACCGCATGACTTTTTCTTATAAAGACGGGGAGGAGGTATACACTGTGCCCCGCGAAGAATTTGCCCGCCTGTACCAGGAAGGCCGGATCAACGACGATACGCTGGTGTTCGATACCCTGGTGAACACTAAGGGGGCTCTGGATGAAAACTGGCTGAAGCCCCTGAGCCAAAGCTGGCATAAGCGGATGGTATAAAATATTGAATGAGGGAATGAATTATTGAAGGAATGAATACCCGTCTACGAAAAAGAGGGCTTTGTCAAATTTTGATCCTGGAAATTGAAAAAACCCCTACATTCCTCCCTCTAAGTTGAGAACAGTGGCGTTTTATTCCTCCCAGGCTTGGCGCCCGGCTCATTGTACATCGCCGTACTTAAAGAGCAAGGCGCCGAAACAGAAGCACACCGGAATAAAACACCACAAAAAAACTACCTATGTTAGGGAAAGTGAAGAAGTGGCTGGGCATCGAGGGCGTAAAGCTGGAGCTGGCCCTGCCGGAAGAAGTGGACGCCAACTCCCGGGAGATCCACGGCAATATCCGCTTTATGTCGCTTAACCCCCAGACCGTTACCGGAATAAAGATCGCTCTTATCGAGAAGTATTCCCGGGGGCGCGGCAAGGAAAAACTCATCGATGAGTATGAACTGGGCGCCACCGAGATACACCAGATCATCGAAGTGCCGCCGGAAGAAGTTGTCGAAGTGCCATTCCACCTGCCGTTCAGCCTCGTCCGTTCCAATGTCGATGAGTTTGGAAAAAAGAACTTCCTCTTTGGGGGCCTGGCCCTGGCGGCTAAAGCCCTGCGGGGCGTCAAATCGGAGTTCCGGGTAGAGGCCGAAGCCCAGGTCAAAGGCGTAGCCCTCAACCCGTTCGACCGTAAGATCATTCAGGTCAAACTGTAGATGGTTGAATGGCCAGATGGTTTGATGGTTGGCCCGGGGGGGGAGGGCGCCCAGCCAGTTAACAATCAAACCATACAGCAATACAGCCATATAGCAACAGCCCTCACTGCACCTCCTCCGCTTCCTCGTTTTTTTCCGTAAACGATCGAATGATCTCCTCATCGTCTTTTCCGAGGTTTTCCAGCAGGATACCTGCATCATCCACGAAGTCATCATCGGGATAGTCGGCGATGAACTTTTCGTACAATACCCTGGCGTCATCGAACCGGCGGAGGTCCGAATCCAGGGTGAATGCCTGCATGAACAGGGCCTGCGGCGCCCGGCCGCTTTCCGGATACTGCTCGCTGACCTGGGCGTACAGCTGCAGAGCCTTGTCGAAAGAACGGATGGTACGGGCTATTTCCGCTCCCTTGTAGAGCATGTCCGGGGCTTTGTCCGACTGCGGCAGGATCAGAGCGTACAGTTCAGTGGATTGGATGAAGTTGTTGGCCACCCGGTACTCAATGCGGCCGGTGGAATCGTCGAATATTCGCCCGCCCATTTCTTCGATCCGGGCTTCCAGGGCCAACAGGCCTTCCGGTAGTTTATCGAGCGCAGCCTTTGCCTCCTCGGAATCGGGAAATGCGCGGATCAGCGCCTGGTACACGGTAATGGCGTTTTCCTCATTGCCCAGTTTTTCCTGGTAGAGGTCTCCCAGGAATATAGCCGCCTTAGGCGTGTTGGAGGAGTTGTGGTATTCCCTGATGGCGCGGCTGAGGGTTGCGGTGGCGGCAGAGAAGCGGTTCATACGGTATTCCAGTGCCGCCGCCCGGTACAGATAGCGAGGGGTAACCGCATCATCTTCCGGAAACTGAGCGATGTATTCCTGATAAGCTGCCAGTACTTCCCGGGCTTTTTCGGTGGTGGGGTCCTCTTCCAGCTGTTTTTCCAGTTCGGTGGCCTGAGCCTGGGCCTTTTCCTGTTCGGAATGGCAGGAGGCGAGCGAGAATAGAGCAAAGGCCACTATTAAGTATTGGTATTTCATGGCAGGTATTTTTATTTAATGTATACAAGAGTTTGATCCTGCCACAAAAGCACAAAAATTTATCCGGCTGAATAGAAGGACACTAAATCCCCACTTCCCGATAGCAATCGGGATCGTGGGCCCGTCCATACAGCCGGGTAAAAGTTTTGTGCCTGGGTGGCAAAAAATCGAGGGCGGGAAGCCAGGCCATACAATCCCAAATTTAAAATACTTTAAAATGAATCGGGGTTTTCAGCCCCAAAAAAGTTGCCCTTATCCTGTTAATACAGCCCTGCTCTCCTTCACCAACTTTCGGCGAGCGGAGAAAGAAGTGAGGCCGCTGCGGCAATCCTGTCAATCCTGCCTCTCCTGTCATCCTGTCCCTAAACAATCACGGCCTTCCTCTGTTTCCCTTCCGAAAACAACACATTCCATGTCCAAAGTCAGCATTTTCTGGTTCCGCCGCGACCTGCGCCTGCACGACAACGCCGGCCTGTACCACGCCCTGAAAGGCGATCATCCCGTCGTCCTCTTGTTCATCTTCGACCGCGAGATCCTCGATGAGCTGGAGGATAAAAAAGACGCCCGCGTGGAGTTCATCCGCGACGCCATACAGGAAATGCGGAAGGAACTGAAGGAAATGGGCTCCAGCATAGTGGTGCGCTACGGCTTCCCGGAAAAGACCTGGGCTGAGCTTCTGGAAGAGCACGACATCGCCGCCGTTTACACCAACCACGACTACGAGCCCTACGCCATCAAACGGGACGACAAAGTCCGAAAAATGCTGGAAGAAAAAGATATTCCCTTTCATACCTACAAAGACCACGTTATCTTTGAAAAAGACGAGGTGCTGAAGGACGACGGCGATCCTTATGTCGTCTTCACCCCCTACAGCCGCAAGTGGATGGAAAAGCTGGAAAGCAAAATGGTGGAATTCACCAACGAATCCGGGGAAGAGGAAACCATTTCCTACTACCTCAAGCCGTACCCCACCGAAGACTACTTCGACAACTTCGAAAGCATGAGCACGCCGCCCTTTCCCACCCTGGAGGACATGGGCTTCGAGCGGACGGACATCGAGATCCCCTCCAAAACGGTAAGCCGCGGCCTGATCCGCAACTACGATAAAACGAGAGACTATCCGGCTCAGGACGGCACCTCCCGCCTTGGCATCCACTTCCGCTTCGGCACCATCAGCATACGGGAAAAGGCCCGCCGGGCAAAAAAACTGAACGACACCTTCCTCAACGAGCTCATCTGGCGCGATTTCTACGCCATGATCCTGGCGCATTTCCCCCACGTCGTCGACCATTCCTTCCGGGAAAAGTACGACTACATCCAATGGCGCAACAACGAGGAGGAATTCAAAAAGTGGTGCGAGGGCAAGACCGGCTACCCCATCGTCGACGCCGGCATGCGGGAGCTCAACCAGACTGGCTATATGCACAACCGGGTGCGCATGATCACCGCCAGCTTCCTCACCAAACACCTGCTCATCGACTGGCGCTGGGGCGAGGCCTACTTCGCCAGAAAACTGCTGGATTACGAACTGGCCAGCAACAACGGCGGCTGGCAATGGGCGGCCGGCTCCGGCACCGACGCCGCGCCTTACTTCCGCATTTTCAACCCCACCTCCCAGCAGGAGAAATTCGACAAAAACCTGGAGTACGTTAAAAAATGGGTATCGGAGTATGGCACTTCTGATTACCCTGAGCCGGTGGTTGATCATAAAGAAGCCCGCGAGCGCTGCCTGGAGGCTTACAAGGCGGGGCTGGACAGGGCGGAGAATTAGGGTGTAAAAGTGCCTGGGTGAAGTGTAAAGGAGGCGCAATGTGGCCCCCCGCACATTTACACACATACACTTTTACACTTTGATCGGCGGATGCCCCCTCAAAAACCCCAGCACCTCCTCCGGCTCATCGGTCACAAAAAGCAGGTCGTAGTATTCCTTACCCCAGGCCAGCTGTTTGAGTAAAGGGACGATCAGCGTTTCGATCTCGTAGCGCTGCCGCCCCAGGAAGACCATCGGGCTGTAGTAGTTGAACGTGCCGTAGTGGTTTTGGGTGGCGTCCATGAAGATCTCCTGGGTGGTGCCGGCGCTGCCGGGGGCGCAGACGATGCCGTAGAGGCTGATGGCCAGCAGGGTGTCCTCGCGGATGCTGTTGGAGAAATATTTGGCGATGTGGGAGGCGAACAGGTTGCTGGGCTCGTGGCCGTAGAACCAGGTGGGAATGGCGAGGGTTTCGGCGCCGCCCGGGTACTTGTCCAGCACTTCCAGCGCCTGCCGGTGGTAGCCTTTGTCTTTGTAGTGGGGCGCTTTTTCCAGGATACCGATGGCGTCGAGCAGGGCGGATTCTTTTTTCCCTTTAAAATAAGCCCCCAGGTTAGTGGCTTCCATGATACCGGGGCCACCGCCGGAGACGATGAAGTAGCCGTTTTCCGCCAGCAGCTTGGCCGTCAGCGCCGTTTTTTTGTAGAAAGGGTCGTCGCGGCGGGTGCTGTGGCCGCCCATGAAGCCCACGCAGGGGCGTTCGGTCATGCCATCGTGGTCAAAGGACAGCAGGTTGCGCAGGGCGTCGTCGATGGAGTGGTCGTGGATGCGTTGCCAGAGCGCCTCGTTGATGTTGGGGTTGAACTTATTGGCCGAAAAATGGCGGTAGATCTGCAGGTCGGTGCTTTGATCGTCTTCCTCACTGAAGCCTTCCATCAACTCCTGCCAGGTGTAGAGGCCTCGGCGGAACGGGTCGTAGGGCAGGGTAGGGGGGGCGGTGTAAATATAGGCCCCTTGCTTTCGGAGCAGGATCTCTTCGTCCAGGCTCAGCTTGCAGCCCAGGAAGGTCGTGTTGTCGATCTCGAACTTCGTCCAGTCGACCTGCTTGCCGATAAAGTCAAGGGCCTGCAGGGTGCAGTTTTTCAGGGAGGCGCCGTTGCGGCTGAACTGTTCGAAGGTTTTGATCTCGGTAATAACCGTCTCGCGGCTCTGTAAAGTGCTCATAACGTATCAATTATCGCCAGCAGGGCGCGGTGGATGTCGAGCACCTGCCGGATCAGAAAGTGTGCCCCGTCGTTATAAATGACGAAGTCGGAGCGTTTTACCTTTTCCTCTTCGGGCATTTGCTTTTTCATGCGGGCGCGAACCTCCTCGGCGCTGACACCGTCGCGTTCCATGACCCGCTGAATGCGTAGTTTTTCAGGAGCGGACACGGTGATCAGCTTATCCAGCTGTTTATAGCTGCCGCTCTCGAACAGGAGGGCGGCCTCTTTTAATGTGTAAGGCACGTTTTCCTGCGCATGGTGCCAGCGCTCGGCATCTTCGGCGACGGCAGGATGTACCAGCGCGTTGAGCTGCTTCAGTTTTTCGTCATTGCTGAATACCTGTTGTGCAATAAAGGGGCGGTTCAGGGCGCCGTCCCGGAGATAAGATTCCGGGCCGAAGAGCGCTTTGATGCCCGCCACCAGCCGCGGGTCGCTGACCATCAGCTGCTTGGCCTGGCTATCGGCGTAATAGACCGGAATGCCGAGGGTTTCAAAAACCTTACAGGCCGTCGTCTTTCCACTTCCTATGCCTCCTGTGATGCCCACCTTCAGGATAGGCCGCTTGTCATTGCTCATAGTTCAGATATGCAGTAAAACAGTCAAAACCCCAGACAGGTAAATTATTTCGTTTCGAAAGCTGGCAACTTTCTCCTATCTTGGATCAAAACAAATTTAAAAGTATTGTCCAGAATTATACTTTTTCTGCTGTGTTTTTGCCGGTTGGGCCTTCCGGCGCAGGATGTGCACTTCTCTCAGTTTTACAACGCTCCCCTGTCGCTAAACCCGGCGCTATGCGGCGCCTTTGACGGTGACCAGCGTTTTGCCGCCACTTACCGCAACCAATGGGGCAGTGTGCCGGTTCCCTATGAAACGTTTTTTGGCGCATACGGCCAGAAAGTATTTCAGCCCTGGCTGGGTGACAACTGGCTGGGCCTGGGCGGCGCTTTCACCTACGACCAGGCCGGCGATGCGGCCCTGAGCTGGCTGCAGCTGGCCATCATCAGCTCCTTCAACTGGAAAGCCGGCGATGGCCATGTGCTTTCTTCCGGCCTGCAGCTGCGCTTTGGCCAGCGCGCCCTGGAGCCCGGACAGTTCAATTTTGCCGACCAGTTTACCGATAATTTCTTTGACCCCGGGGCGCCTACCGCCGAATCATTCGCTTCTACCTCCTCCGGATATTTCAGCCTGGGCGCCGGCCTCAACTGGTTCTACCAGCCGGAAGATACCCGCACCCGCGCCTGGGCGGGGCTGGGCGCCACCCACCTGAACCAGCCGTCCATTTCCTTTCTCGGTGAAGGGAATGTGGAAGTTCCCCTGCTTTTTAACTTTCATGCGTCAGGTATCCTGGAAATGACAGCGCGTTGGGACTTGGCCGTCAATCTGCTGGGGCAAGGGCAGGGCGCTTACCGGGAAATCATCGGAATGGCGGGCGGAAGATACCACCTCAGCCTGGAGAAGGGCAGGGAACTGGCGCTGCTACTGGGAGCTGGATATCGGCTGAGTGACGCTCTGGTAGGATACCTGGAAGTGTTCTATGCAAACTGGCGCTTCGGGCTGAGCTACGATGTCAACACCTCGCCCTTCATCGCCGCCACCAACCGCAATGGCGGGCCGGAATTTTCGGTGCAGTATGTGATCAGCCATGTAAAACCGCCAAAAGAATTCAAGGCATGCCCGATATTTTAGTTTGTTATCCAGGCGGAGCTTATCAGTGAGAATATGATCAGGATACCACTTTTTTTTACAATATACTTATCACTGGCCGGTGCGTTCAACCCAGCCTGTGGCCAGTCTTTCAAGGCCTATGTCAAGGCAGCAGAGGAGGCTCTGGAAAAGAAGGACTACAACGCCGCCCTGCAGCACTATGCCGCCGCGCTGGAGTTTCAGCCGAACAACCCCGGCATTCAGTATCAGTATGCGGAAATAGCGCGCCGGTTCTACGCCTATGAGCTGGCCGAAGAATACTATGGCAAGGTGGTGGAGAGCAAGGATGCCGGCCGTTTCCCGCTGGCTGCTTACCGGCTGGGCGGGGTGAAAAAAAGCCTGGGGAAGTACGATGAGGCCAAAGCCTATTTCCAGGCCTACCTCGCCGGAGCGGGGGTAACGGAGCCCTATGCTGTACAAGCCCGGGAAGAGGTGAAAACCTGCGATTGGGCCCGGGAAACGGCCCGGGAACCGGAGCGCATTAAAATCGAGAACCTGGGAAGAAAGGTGAATACCGATTATTCGGAATTCGCACCCTATTACAAGGGCGATACGCTGCTGTACTCTTCCTTTCGTTATGAAAAAGAGCAGGATGACTATCGGCCACAGCGGATGGTCACCAAGGTGCTGTACCAGCGGGGCAGCGGCCGGGGGCGCCCTCTGCGGCGGGGTTTTAACGATGACAACCTGCACACCGCACATACTGCCTACAGCCTCGACGGCAGCCGCATTTACTTCACCCGTTGCGATTACGTCAACGCCACCGAGATCCGCTGCGCCATTTATTACTACAATAAAGACAAGCGCGGCAGGTGGAGCTCCCGGGCAGTAAAGTTGCCGGAGACGATCAATAAACCGGGCCATACCTCCACTCAACCCAGTATCGGGTACGATTCCATCCTACAGGCGGAGGCGCTCTTTTTCGCTTCCGATCAGCCCGGCGGGCCGGGTGGGCTCAACCTGTGGTGGGTAAAAGTGGAGGAGGGCGAAAATGCTTTCGGCTCCCCAGCCCTCCTGGAGGGGTTGAATACGGAATTCGATGACATCACTCCTTTTTTCCACACCCCTTCTCAAACCCTCTACTTCAGCTCAGACGGGCATCCAGGCCTGGGTGGGTTCGACGTCTTCCATTCCCGCCACGGGCAGGCCTGGGAATCGCCTAAAAACCTGGGCGCCCCGGTAAATTCCGGTTATAACGATATTTATTACTTCCTGAACGAAGATGGCGCCACGGGGTTCCTTTCCTCCAACCGCCCCGGCTCTTTCTACCTGGATGACGACAATAAGGCCTGCTGCAATGACATTTACTTTTTCGAGCCTATTCCGGAGGAGCCCGTTCCTGCCGCTGATACGCCTTCTGTCGCCGCATTGCCTTCCCCGGAACCGGAAATGCCGGTTTTGGAACCGGACATCCCCACCCGCCTGGAGGATTTCCTGCCACTGGCCCTTTATTTCGACAATGACGAGCCGGACCGCCGCACCCGCCGCGCCACCACCAGGAAAACGTATGGCCAAACCTACGAGGATTACTATGCCCGCCGCGACGATTATCTCCAGGCCTTTGCCGAACCGCTCGAAGGAGAGCGAAAAGAAGAGGCTACCTACGCCGTTGAGGAATTCTTCGAGGAAGAGGCCCGGAAGGGCTATGATTTTCTGCTTCGCTTTTCCGAGATCCTTCTGCAACGCCTGCAGTCCGGCGAACAGGTGGAGATCTTCCTCAAAGGCTACACCAGCCCCCGCGCCAAAAGTGATTACAACCTGGCGCTCAGCAAGCGCCGCATCAGCAGCGTGCGCAACCATTTTCAAACCTATAAAGACGGCATTTTCCAGCCTTATCTGGAAAACGGTAAGCTCATCATCTCCGAGCGGCCCTTCGGTGAGGCCGAAGCCTCCGCCACCGTCAGCGACGCCCTCGATGACCTGCGAAACTCCATTTACCACCCCGATGCGGCCAGAGAACGGCGGGTAGAGATCGTGGAAATCAAACGGCGGTAGTCTTACTTTGATAGATCAAATACAGGATCTTTTACCATCTTCAACAAACATTGCCGGGTTCACTGATCTGACGCCTGGCTGAAAACCCTGCAGGTTGAGCCTATCCTGATCCCATAAATCCTGTTAATCCTGCCATCCTGTCCCCCTGTCACTCCGGCATCAACACCACCTGAATAAAATTATCCTCCCGGAAATAACGCTGGGCAGCATTTTGAATATCCTCTGCCGTTAACGCTTCAATGTAAGGCTCATACTGTTCCAGCAGTATTCCTTCCAGCCCGATGCCATATTGCAGGCGCGTGCTCATCTGCCCCAGCCAGTACCGGTTCTCCTTTAATCCTTTGATGCGGTTCTGGCGTTGGGTTTCCTGTACCTTTTGCAGTACCTCATCATCCACTCCGTGGCGTTGCAGGCTGTCGATGACTGCTTTGGCCGCAGCGATGAGTTCCCGGGTGCGTTCCGGTTCGGAATTAAAGGAAAGGGTAATTCGATAATGGGGGTCGGGGTAGGGAAGGGCGATGCCATTGACATTCACCCCGTAAACCCCTCCTTTATCTTCGCGCATGGCCTCCCGCAGGCGAATGCGCAGAGCCGCTACCATAGAGTAAAAATGGTGGCGTTGCAGGCCTTCATACGCAAAAGGGCCGTGGTAATTCATCTCCACCAGCGCTTTGGGCGCCTGCCCCCGGACGATGGTGGTATCGATATGCCCTTCGGCCAGGTTGGCGCCGACGTCTTTCCAGGACTCCTGCCGGCCGGTAGCGGGCAGGTTGCCGAGATAGGTTGCCAGAAGCGGCTCCAGTTTTCGTGGGTCGAAATTACCGACAAAAATAAAAGTGAAATCTCCGGCGTCGGCGAAACGGTCGCGGTAGGTGCGCATGGCCTCGTCCAGGTTTATTTTTTCGAGGCTTTCCAGGCTTGTGATCTGCCGGCGGGGATGGCCCTGATATTTGACCTGGTTTTTGATGTCGGCATAATAATAGTAAGGGTTGGCCATCATGTTTTCAAAGATGGAAGCCTGGCGGGACAGGTAGGACAGGAAGGCGGCGGAGTCCCGGCGTGGTTTCGTGAAATAGAGGTAAGCCAGTTGGAGCATGGTTTCCAGGCTCTCGGCGTCGCTTCTTCCGCTTATTCCCTCAAACAATTCGTTGATGTAAGGGCCGGCGCTTACGGTTTTGCCGGCGAGCTTTTTTTGCAGCGCCGGCAGGGAAAACTCGTCCAGGCCGCTTTGGTCGATGATGGCTGCTGCGTTGGAGGCGCTGTAATAGGCGTCGAGGCCGTACACGGAATGGCCGCCCGGGCTGAATGCCGACATGAGGATCTCGTCATTCTGAAAGTCGGTGGGTTTAAGGTATACTTCCACTCCGTTGGCCAACGTGAGCGCCGTGATCCCCAGGCTTTCTATCTGCTTTCTTTCGCTGATGGGCTGTGGCTGCAAGGACTGGCTGAACAAGGGGGCGTCGTTCACCTCATCCACGTAGGGTTCCAGCGCCAGGGTATCGAAATGTTCCAGTAAGGCCAGCATCTCTCCTTCGCCGGGCAGCGGCGCCTCTTCGTTCTCCGGCCCGGTGACGATCACGACGCGGTTGCTGTCGGTAAGCCACTGGCGGGGCAGGGGGTTGATGTCATCCAGGGTGATAGTAGGCAATAGCTCGCGGTATAGCCGCAAGCGCTGTTCCGGGCCCGGAATGGGGTTCTGGTCCAGGAAGTGATAGATGTATCGGCTTGCCAGGCTGGAGGACTGCGTTTTTTCTCGTTCCTTATAATCGTTTTCTGCGTTTTGTAGCAAATCCTCCTTATGGCGGGCCAGTTCGGTGGGCGTGAACCCGTGCTGCGCCGCCCGGTAGGTCTCTCTGAGGACCGCGCTGATGCCTTCGACCGCGCCTCCTTCTTTTACAAAAGCGTAGAGCGTATATACACCCAGGTTCCCAACATCACTTCCATAGCCGGAATACGCAAAGGTAAAAGGCGGCTCAGGCTGCATCTGAACTTCCACCATCCGGGCGTTGAGCATCCGGTTGTAAAGGCTGTGGGCCAGCTCGCGGCGGTAATCCTCCACTGTCCTTACCGGCTTTTCCCGGTGCTTGTATATGACGCGTACCGTTGTGAAAGCCGCTTCCCTGTCCGTGGCGATCACGGACAGGGCCTCGGTATGGCCGGGGACTTCGTAGTCCTTACGCGTCCGGGCTGGTTCGGTGTTCTGCAGGGTGGAAAACCGGCTGATCACCTCCTTCTCCATCCACTCCACATCAAAATCACCGACGGCGATAAAGGCCATCAGTTCCGGCCGGTACCAATCTTCATAAAACCGGCGTATGGTTTCGTAATCGGCGCTTTCTATGATCCCGGGCTCGCCGATAGGCATGCGCCGGGCATAGCGGGAGCCTTTGTACAATACGGGGAAGTACTGCTGCTGAAGGCGTTGGTCGGGGCTCAGCCGGGTCCGCCATTCTGCGACGACCACGCCGCGTTCTTTGTCGATCTCTTCAGGCTCGAAGCTGATGGCGCCCGCCCAGTCTTCCATAATGAGGAGCCCCTTTTCCAGCAGGGGAAGGCTGTCGGTACGGGCCTGCAGCATATAGACGGTCTCTTCGAAACTGGTATAGGCGTTGAGGTCGGCGCCGAAGCGGGTTCCCGTTTTCTCCAGGTAGTTGACCAGTTCGTTCTTTTCGAAATGCCTGGTGCCGTTAAAGGCCATATGTTCCACAAAGTGGGCCAGGCCCAGCTGATCCTCGTCTTCCTGCAGAGAGCCGGCGTGAACGGCCAGGCGCAGCTCCGCCCGGTTTTCCGGCTTTTGGTTGTACTGGATATAATAGTGCATTCCGTTGGGCAACATGCCCATTCTGACGGTGGTGTCCACCGGGATCGGCGCTGAGGGCTGAGAAAAAAGCAGAAGAGGGAGGAAAAGGACGAACAGGCTGAGTAGGTTTCTCATTGCAGTCGCTTAAGTTTGTTTGAAAAAACGCCGCCACCCCGGCCCTGGTATGGCCCGGGCGAAATAAAACGCGGATGACGCGAAGGGATCGGGCATGCCCGGGCCGACAGCTCGATTGCCTGGCCCGCGCCAATCCTTCTTTATCCGCGTCATCCGCGTTCCGGCCCATTTGTTCCGCCGAGGACGTTTCCTTACCGCCTACGGCGGCGGCTTTTGCGCTTTGCGGCGCCACCAGAAGCGTTGCCGCCCATGCCCATACCGGGCATTTTACTCATCTTATGCATCATCTTGCGCATCTGGTCAAACTGCTTGAGGAAAGCGTTGACCTCGTGAATGCTGTGGCCACAGCCGTCGGCAATGCGCTGCTTACGGCTCATATTCATGAGTTCGGGGTTGGCCCGTTCCTGAGGGGTCATGGAGAAGATGATGGCTTCTACCTTATTGAAGGCGCTGTTGTCGATGTCCAGGTTTTTCGTCATTTTACTCATGCCCGGGATCATGTTCATCAGGTGCTTGATGTCGCCCATTTTGCGGATCTGGCCGATCTGCTCCAGGAAGTCATTGAAGTCAAATTTGTTTTTCTTGATCTTCTTTTCCAGTTTCTTGGCCTGCTCTTCGTCGAACTGGCGTTCTGCCATTTCCACAAAGGAGACGATGTCGCCCATGCCGAGAATACGGCTGGCCATGCGGTCGGGGTGGAAGACATCCAGGGTATTCATCTTTTCCCCCATGCTGACGAACTTGATGGGTTTGCCCACCTGGTACTTGATCGACAGGGCGGCGCCGCCGCGGGTATCCCCGTCCAGTTTGGTCAGCACGACCCCGTCGTAGTCGATGCGTTCATTGAAAGCCTCGGCGGTATTGACGGCGTCCTGCCCGGTCATGGAGTCCACGACAAAGAGCGTTTCATTGGGCTGGATGGCCGCTTTGATGTTGGCGATCTCGGCCATCATTTCCTCGTCGATAGAAAGGCGGCCGGCAGTGTCCACGATCACCACATCGTGGTTGTGGGCCTGGGCGTGGGCGATACCCTTGAGGGCGATCTCTACCGGGTTTTTGTTCTCCGCTTCCTTGTAGACCGGCACTTTCACCTGCTCGCCAATGACGGACAGCTGGTCGATGGCCGCGGGGCGGTACACGTCGCAGGCCACCAGCAGGGGGCTTTTTTTACGTTCATTTTTGAGGTGGTAAGCCAGCTTTCCGGAAAAAGTGGTTTTACCGGAGCCTTGTAACCCGGCGACGAGCACGACGGCGGGCTTGCCCTTGAGGTTGATGTCGGCGGCCGTGCCTCCCATCAGCTCCACCAGCTCGTCGTTGACGATCTTGATCATCAGTTGGCCGGGCTTGACCGACTTGAGGACGTTATCCTGCCCCAGGGCCTTCTCCTTGACTTTATCGGTAAATTCTTTGGCAATCTTGTAGTTGACATCCGCGCCGACCAGCGCCCGGCGGATCTCCTTCACCGATTGCGCAATATTAATATCGGTAAGCTTGCTTTCTCCCTTCAGCGTCTTGAATGCACCTTCAAGCCTTTCGCTTAAACTATCGAACATAGTAATTATGGTTTATGCACTTCAAAATTCCTGCAAAAATAATAAAAGTAAAATTATACTGATAAACAGCTGGTTTTGTTCTTCACAAAAACCGATGATGCCCATTTTTCCGCATTCTTGCCGGAAACTACACTTACATAAATGAACGAACGGAGCTAAAGTTTGATGAAGCAAGGGGAAAGATGCGGCCTCCTTTTTTTTTTGGCGCCTGTAATTATTGGAAAATGTTTTGTTGGATTGCGGATTTAATCCTTATTTTTATACGGTAAGTACGGGCTGTCTTTAGCGTTTTATGCCCGGAAATGTTCCGATAAGCCAAATTATTCACCAAAACAAAACGAAATATGTCCCTACCCTTAAGACTATTGATCGCTTTTGTGGTGTGGTTGCTCTATTTTCTGCTCACCTACAACGGGTGCAGGGATGAGCTCTGCTTTGCCTGTGGAGAGCAGGGGGAAGCCACCACCGGAGCGGTGAGCCCGTCAACGGATTCAGCGGTGGCGGCCATTCCCCGGTATCCGGTCTATTTTAAGTGGTCGGATGCCAAGGCCTACACCAATGAAAATTTCGACAGCCTCCGGCAGGTTGTCCTGGCAGGCATGAAAGACAACAACATCCTGGAAATCACGGGTATGTACTTTGAAGGCGAGCCCAAACCGGAGGGGTTCGACAACCTGGGCTTTGCCCGGGCAGAACAGATCCGCGCCCTGTTCGGCGGCGCCCTGCCCGACGGCCGGGTAAGGATCCGCGCACGGACAATGGATGATGCGGAAGGCATGCGGGAGAACCCCTTCTCCGCCTCGGCATTTGACTGGATTGAACCGGAAGAAAAGGTCGCTGAGACCGTGGAAGAGCTCGACGACCGGATCATCATGCGTTTCCCCTTCGGTTCAACGGAAAAAGAATACGACCCGAAAGTGGATGAATACCTGGAGAAGCTGGCCGAACGCGTGAAGCAAACCGGTGAAAAAGTGGCCCTTACCGGCCATACCGATAATGTCGGCGAGGAAGATGCCAATATGCGCCTCGGTATGGAACGCGCCCAGGCCATCAAGCGCATACTGGTTCGCCGTGGGGTTGCTCCCGATCAGGTGGAAACCATTTCCAAAGGAGAATCCCAACCCGTTGCCTCCAATGATACGGATGAAGGCCGGCACGAGAACCGCCGGGTGGAGGTTCGCCTGATCAAAGAACAATAATCCATTGCAAAACAAAAAACTGACCAAGACATGAATACAGATAACACCTTATTGCTGGCTGCTTTGGAACCTTGTTGGCTGTGGTGGCTGATCCTCTCTCTTCTGGCCTTCCTGCTGGGCTTTCTGCTTGGCGCCCTGTTGTTCAGCAACCGCAAACGCCTGCGGGAACTGGAAGAGGAGAATGCCCGCCTGAAATCCAATCTGACCACTATGGAGAAGGATTTCATGAGCCTGAAATACCAGCATGAAGAAACCACCAAGGAGAGGGAAGACCTCAAACGGAAATTGCGGATCTGTGAGGCGGATAAATCGGTGATCCAGGGCAAGTTCGACCGGCTGAAAGCGGAGCAGGAAGCCGCATCGGGATCGGGTATCGCGGAAGGCGACGAAGATAAAGGAGCAAAAACAGATGAAGATAAGCCTAAGTCCAAAGGGCTCGGCGGTATGGTTTTCGCCACTCCTCTGGGCAAGATCAAACAGGATGACCTGAAGATCGTGGAAGGTATCGGGCCGAAGATCGAAGGGTTGTTGAATGCCGATGGCATTACCACCTGGGCAGAACTAGCCGCTTCTTCTGTCGAGCGGCTCCAGGAGATCCTGACTGCCGCCGGCGAACGCTACCGCCTGGCCGTCCCCAATACCTGGCCCCGGCAAGCCGGCCTGGCCAATGAAGGTAAGTGGGATGAGCTGAAAGAGCTGCAGGACCAGCTTAAGGGAGGGAAGGAGTAGAGGAAGTGGTTGATTGGGTTGCCCGTCTTCGCTGAGGCTCAGCCGGGTAAAATTGGGTGATTGAGTTGATTCCCTTCCTGGCCTGAACAGGGCTCTGTTTCATCCTTACCTGGGGAGCCGCTTTTCCCTGAATGGGAAGCGGCTCCCTCCTGAACAGAAGGCCAGAACAGGCAGTTTGAAATGTGCAAAAGCTGTGACCATGAAAAAAACGATAGGATTGTTGTTGCTGGCTATAGCGCTCTGGGGCTGTCAGCCTTCGCCGCCTGAAAGCGCCTCCGGCCAGGAGGAAGAGCCGGATGTCGTAGAAGCCAATCCTCCAGCCAGGGGCTTCAATGCCACAGCTTCCGATGAACGTGCGATTTCCATTGCCGATTCGGCGATGCTGGCCATGGGAGGCCGCCGGGCCTGGAATAACACCCATTATCTGCAATGGACTTTCTTCGGGCGACGTACTTTGCTATGGGATAAATTTACCGGCGATGTCCGCATTGAGATCCCCGCCGACAGCACGATCTATATCGTCAATATCCGCAACCTTTCCGGCAAAGCCATGGAGAAAGGCCAGGTTGTGGAAAACCCCGACACGCTTGAGGCCCGTATGGGGCTTGCAAAAAGCATCTGGATCAACGATTCCTACTGGCTGGTGATGCCTTTCAAACTTAAAGACTCCGGCGTTACACTCAAATACCTGGGGCAGGAAATTACCCAGGCAGGCGAGGCTGCCTATAAGCTTCAGCTCACCTTTGAAAAAGTAGGCGACACCCCGGAAAACAAATACCACGTTTATGTCGATACGAATAGCTACCTCGTTCGCCAGTGGGCCTACTTTTCGAAAGCCGGTGATGAGAAGCCGGGCTTTATTTCCCCCTGGGATGACTACCGCCAATACGGGAAGATCCTGCTCAGCAGCAGCCGGGGAGAACGGGGAATGAGTAACATTAAAGTATCGGAAAAAGCGCCGGATGGCGCCTTCTCTTCATTGGAATTTATGCTGGGGGAGCAGGGTTAGATCCCGGAAAATGGAAAAATCTTTCGCGGGCAAAGCTTTACAGCCGTTGGAAATTAGGCTATCTTTGGCCCCAATTTTCTGTAAACTGTAAACTGACAAGCGATGCCTTCGATTTCCAAGCGGGGTGAAAATGTGCCCATGTCGCCATTCCGAAAACTCATTCCCTTTGCCGATAAAGCCAAAGAAGCGGGCAGGCACGTTTACCACCTGAATATCGGCCAGCCTGATATCGAAACTCCTGCCTACGCCCTGCAGCAGGTCCGCGCCACCAATATGAAAGTGCTGGAATACAGCCCCGCCACCGGCCTGGCGTCTTACCGGAAAAAACTGACGGCTTACTACCGCAAGTTCGGCATCGAGGTCAGCGCAGATGAAATTATCGTTACCACAGGGGCCTCGGAAGCCATTCAATTCGCTTTTCTGTCCTGCCTTGACCATAAAGATGAGGTGATCGTACCGGAACCCTTCTATGCCAATTATAACGGGTTCGCACAGATCGCCGACATACGCATCCGGCCCGTAACCTGCCACATCGAAGACGGGTTCAGCTTGCCGGATACCGCCGCTTTTGAGAAAAGGGTCACTACGGACACCAAGGGGATCTTCATTACCAACCCCAATAACCCTACCGGTTGCTTCTATTCCCGGGAGTCGCTCGAAGGCCTGGCGGAACTGTGCCGCAATTACAACCTCTTCCTGTTCGTCGACGAGGTATACCGGGAGTTCTGCTACGATGGCAACGAGTTTTTCTCCGCGCTTAACATCAAAGGTGTTGAAGACCATGTTATTATGCTGGACTCCATCTCCAAGCGGTACAGCGCCTGCGGGGCTCGCGTCGGTTCTTTGGTCACCCGCAACAGGGCGGTCCTGGATGCGGCCACGCGATACGCCAAACTACGCCTTAGCCCTCCCGGCCTGGGGCAGATCCTGGCGGAAGCGACGCTCGATATGGAAGAAACCTATATGGAGGAAGTGAAAACAGAGTATACCCGGCGCCGGGACGTGGTCTACAGCCGGCTTAGCCGGATGGACGGGGTAGTCAGTTATTGCCCCGGCGGCGCTTTCTACTGCTTTGCCAAATTCCCGATCGACAGCGCCGAGCGCTTCTGCCGGTGGATGCTGGAGGAGTTCGACCTGAACGGCGCTACGGTTATGCTTTCCCCGGGCGAGGGGTTCTATGCTTCGCCGGGCCATGGGATAGATGAAGTCAGGATCGCTTATGTGCTCAATTCAGAAGCCCTCCAAAAAGCTATGGATTGCCTGGAAGCCGGCCTGCAGGCCTATCCGGGGCGGGTGGAAAGTGCGGGGCGCGTCCCGGTGAAGGCTACCTCCCGGTAAAGCCCTTCTTCGTCGAAGCCTGAACAATTATCATCTATTCGGGTTACGGTATCATCTCACAAAATTGTACCTTTGCGGTGCTTTGCGAAGCAAGTGGGCGTTTTTTTAGCTCTTCTTGTTTGCAATGCGTTGATTTACAATAAAATAGGAATAGAAACGCAGGGTGGCATTTTTCGCCCAAGGCTGTCATCTCAGCCTGTTTCCTCAGTCCTAAAGCTGAATTGATGGATAGAAATACAATAATTGGCTTAACGCTCATTTTCATTCTGCTGCTCGTCTGGCAACAAATGATGCAGCCGACAGAAGAAGAGATCCAGGAGCAACAACGCCGCCAGGATTCGATAGAAACCGTCCAGCAACTGCAGGAAAACCTCCAGAAGGCGGAGAAGGACACCGCCGCTCAACTCGAGGTGGTTGAAACAAAAGACGATTCTCTCGCACTTTTGCGCCGGCAGTCGGCTTTCGGGCCTTTTTCCGGAGCGGCATCGGGCGAGGCGCAGGAGGTGGCGCTCGAAAACGAGCTTTTCAAAGTATCCTTCACCAGCCAGGGAGGGCGGATCAAGGAGGTACTGCTGAAAAAACACTATAAAGTGGTGGAAGGAGAAGATGGTAAGGAGAAGAAAGTGCCTCTTTCCCTGCTCGAAGACGAGAAAAACAAGTTCGAATATTTCTTCCCCATCGCCAACCTGCCCACCGGTGGCGTCAATACCGGCAGCCTTTATTTTGATGTGGTAAAAGCCGATGATACGTCTGTCACTTTCCGGGCCACTGCCGATAACGGTGGATACTTCGAACAGGAATACCGCATCGCCGACGGCACTTATAACATCGATTACGACCTCCGTTTCGAAAACCTCAATACGCTGATCCGTCAGGATGCCGATGAACTGAAGCTCAACTGGGTCAACTACCTGAGTAAGCTGGAAAAGAATACGCTGTATGAGCGGCGCTATTCCACCGTGTACTTCAAGCCGGTTGAAGAAGACCCGGACTATTGTTCCTGTACTTCCGATGATGTCGAAGAGGTGCAGAACCAACGGGTGAAGTGGGTTTCCAACGCCAACCAGTTCTTCAACAGCTCCCTGATCGCGGAACAGGCCTTCAATTCGGCGGTTCTGGAAACCAAGATGCTGCCCGAAGAGGCCAAAGACCTGAAACTGCTGGTCTCCGAGATCAGCCTGCCATATAACCACAATCAGAGCGAATCCTTTTCGATGGACTTCTTCGTCGGGCCGAACGAGTTTGAGCGCCTTGCCAGTTATGACAACAGCCTTCAGGACATCATTCCGTTCGGATGGAGCATTTTCGGCACGATCAACCGCTGGGTGATCCGCCCGTTGTTCAACTTCCTGTCCACATTTATTGGAAGTAAGGGAATAGTCATCCTTTTCCTGACCCTCATCGTCAAGCTCTTGCTGTACCCGCTGACGTACCGCATGCTGTACTCCCAGTCCAAAATGGGCGCGCTGAAACCGAGGCTTGAAGGCATGAAGGACAAATTCAAGGATGACCCCCAGCAGCAGCAGATGGAAACCATGAAGCTGTACCGGGAATTTGGGGTCAACCCTTTGGGAGGCTGCATGCCCATGGTCCTGCAAATGCCGATCTGGTTTGCGCTGTATCGCTTCTTCCCGGCCTCCATCGAGTTTCGGCAGGCCGGCTTCCTCTGGGCCGATGACCTGTCCTCTTACGACGTGTTTTTTAACCTGCCCTTTGAACTGCCCTTTAATATGGGGGCGCATATCAGCTTGTTCACCCTGCTCTGGGCCGTTACCACTTTGATCTATACCTACTACAACACCCGGCATATGGATATGTCGGCCAACCCGGCCATGAAGTACATGCAGTACATCATGCCGATCATGTTCCTCGGTTTCTTCAATACCTTCGCTTCCGGGCTGACGTGCTACCTGCTCTTCAGCAACCTCTTCAATATTGCACAGACCATTGTGACCAAGAATTATATTATAGACAACGAAAAGATCGAAAGGGAGCTGGAAGAATATCGGAAGAAACCCAAGAAAAAGGGTGGATTTCAGCAAAGGCTGGAGGCCGCGCTGAAAGAACAGCAACGCATTCAGGAACAAAAAGAAACGCAACAGCGGAAAAAACGCAAGCGATAATACGCTGGAATGAAAGGGGTCATCCTACTTCAATTGCTTTTGGTGTTCATCCTGGTGGAAGCCTGCAGCCGCAAGCCTGCTGCCCGGCAGGAGGACAAGCGCCTCGACGCCGTCGGGCCGGTTGCCGCAGATACTATTTCGGTTCAGCCGGAGCCACCCTCAGCAGAAGGCTCTCTGCTGTTGCCCAAAACAGAACCGCACCTTTTTGCCAGCCTGAAACATACCTCCTGTTACGGCCATTGCCCGGTTTATGAAATACAGTTTTACTCCAACGGACAGGCTTTGTATAAAGGAGAAAAAAATGTGCTCCGGCAGGGTATCTATCTGGGCACGGTATCCGACAGCACCATTCAGCAGATAATGGAGAAAGCCCGGGACATCAACTTCTTCAGCCTGAGCGACGCCTACCCCGAAAAGGGCAAGCCTATCGCCGACCTGCCTCAGACCATTATCTACCTCAATGACGGCAAGCAGGAGAAAACCATTGTGAACAACCACCTCGCTCCCGTTGGCCTGATCAACTTTGAACGTTTCCTGGATAAGCTGGCGGAAGAGATCTGGTGGCAGCCGAAGGTTGAGTGAATTTTACCCGGAAGAGCCTATGGCGAAGCAGGGGAGTGAATACGGACAACCAGTTTTCACCACCGGCCAAATCTTACATAAAAAGAAGGACCTTAAACCCGTCAGGAACATCAGCCTTTAACTGCCCTCCATCCTGTTCAAAGCTGACCTCCTGCCCATCCGCCCGGCAGCTTTTTGCCTTGAACGGAAGGCCGAATACGGTGAGGTGGAAAGTGCCGTAGGTGTTCCGGTAGCCTCCTTCCTGTTCCTGCCCGATGGAGAAGTTGTTATTGCCCGTTTTAACCGTGAAGGTGCGAAGCTTGTATTGCCCCTCCTGATAACCGTACCCTTCGCCCGCATCTTCATAGAACTCGCTGCTTCCCTCGCCGTAGTAAACCCGGAGAGCAACAGACTCGAACTCCTTTTCACCAACATATTGCTGAATGGGATAATTGGGGATGGCCGATCCCGCCTTTGCCAAAACAGGAATACGGCCCGGCTCAGCTTGAAAAGTTGCCAGTTGCTTACCCTCATATAGGATCCCGCTCCAGTAGCCGTACCATCTGCCTTTGGGCAGGTAGGCCTTTATGGATTTGACGCCGGGGCCCAATACCGGCGCTACCAGGAGGCTGTCGCCAAAGAGGAACTCTTCTTCCCGCTCCAGGGCGGCCGGGTCATCCTGGCTGTAGAGGAACAGGCTGCGGATGGCAGGGGCTCCATCCCGGGTGTTTTGGTAGAAAACAGTGTAAATGTAAGGCAACAGTTCATACCGCAACTCAATGGCTTCTTTGGCCAGGGCCGTATTTTCCGCTCCAAAAGACCAGGGTTCCTGGTCCAGCCGGTTTTCCTGCTCTGCCGCCTGAACCATTTCGGCTTCTGCTTCGGCGGCGCCATCGATGTTGTTGCCCATGGAATGCACGCGGAAAAGCGGGTGGAAAACCGCCAGCTGCAGCCACCGGATGAACAGTTCGCCATCCGGCTGTTTATTGAAGCCTCCGATGTCGGTGCCGACGAACGAGAAGCCGGAAGCACTGAGGCGCTGGCACTGCAGGTTGGCCAGGCGCAGGTGCTCCCAGGTGGCGGCATTATCGCCGGTCCATACCGAAGCGAAGCGCTGCCCCCCGCTGAAGGTGGCCCGGGTCAGCACGAACGGCCGCTTGTCCGGCCTGAGCCGTTTAAGGCCCTCGTAGGTGGCTCTCGACATTTGCTGCCCGTAGATGTTGTGCGCTTTGCGGTGGTCGCATGCATTGCCTTCGTAATGGTGGAGAACATTATCGGGGCAGGTCGCGCCATCCACTTTGAAAACGGCGGGTTCGTTCATGTCATTCCAGAAGCCGCTGACGCCGTCTTCCAGATACAGGCCTTTGTACAACCCTCCCCACCATTCGCGGACGCCCGGATGGGTGAAGTCGGGAAATACGCAATCGGGCGGCCAGACCGGCGCCCGCATGATCTCTCCGGTAGACCGGTAGAGGAAGGCGTTCTCTTTCATGCCTTCGCGGTAAACGTGGTACTGAGGGTCAACCCGTATGCCGGGGTCTATCATGGACACCGTCTGAAATCCCTGATCCCGAAGCCTGCCAATCATTTCGGGAGGATTGGGGAAATGCTCTTTGTTCCAGGTGAAGCAGCGGTAGCCGTCCATGTAGTCGATGTCCAGGTAAATGGCGTCGCAGGGGATCTGCCTGTTCCGGAATTCCTGCGCCAGCTCCATAACCCGGCTTTCCGGATAGTAGCTCCAGCGGCATTGGTGAAACCCCAGCGCCCACAGCGGAGGTAGCTCGGGGCGGCCGGTCAGCCAGGCATAACGGCAGGCCACATCCATCAGGCCAGGGCCATAGATGAAATAATAATCCATCTCTCCTCCGTCGGCCCAGAAACGGGCGGCCCCATTCTGCCGGCTGTCAAAATCGAAGTGGGTCCGGAAGCTGTTGTTGAGAAAGATGCCATAGCCCGTTCCCCGATGAAGCCCATAGTAGAAAGGGATGCTCCGGTAAAGGGGGTCCTGCCCCTTTTTATAGGAGAAGGAATCGGTATTCCAATTTTCCAGCTTGTGGCCTCGGAGGTTGGCGGAGCAGGTTTTGTCTCCCAGCCCGAAGTAAGCTTCGCCTGCCGGCGCTTTTTTGGTAACCCGGGCCAGGTCAATGCCTTTGAGGATGGTCCGGCGGCAGTAGTAAGGTTCGGCGTCTTCACAGATCAGCTTCTGGCTGTTTGCATCATAGAGGCCAACCTGCAGGTTCTGTTTGTCTATCCGGCAACGGATTGTCCGGGTATGGATAAAAAAGTGGGTGTCGTCGCCTCCGATGGTTACCCGGGGGATGGATTGGCCCGCGGCAGGGTCGATGGCGTAGGAAAATCCGTTCCCGAAATGCCCTTCCGGAGCATATCTGAAACGGAATACATTTGCTGAAAGTACTTCCACCTTCAGGGCCAGCCCGTTCTCCGATTCATAGACAAAAATGCCGTCTTTTTCCTGGTACTGGGTGACAACCTTATCGGGCCGGTATTCGTGATAAACATCAGGATAACGCTCTCCGGTGACGGTTTGGCCTTCCCTTACCATCAGGGGAGCCGTGCTTTTAATGGGTTTCTCTGCCATAAGCGGTTAAAGTTAATTTTCCGTTTTTCAGTTGTGCGTGTAGCCTATATTCTTTCAGGAGGAGACGGCCTTGCCGGTTTTGGAAGAGTATTCGAACTCAGAAACCCATTCGATCTCTTCCCGGACTTTGGCCTTTTCCTCCTTCAGCTTGCCGTCCGTCCATTGCAGGTAAGCCTGGAAATCCTGCATAACAGGTTCCAGGACGAGTTTGATGCTGGGCAGGTTGAAATACAGCCTGCCGGAGCGCCGGTTGAAAAAGTCCATGGGGTGGAGGGCCAGCTCGTGGTGGATGCTGTACCATGCCTCCGCTCTGGCCAGAGCCACTTCCGGGCTGTCGTTAAAGGACTGGAATTTATCCAGGATTTCGTCCGTTTGTTTACCGTAGTTAGACACCAGGTAGTCGGCATAATAGCTGTTGAGCCCCAGGCCGTTGAGGCGTTTGTCTACCGTTTTCCGGTAGGCATCTACTTCGCCAGAATTTTGGAAAGGCCCGCCGCTCAGGGGGATGTTTATTGTTTGGCTGTCCCGGAAGCGCTTTCCGTGGGCTGCCTGGAATTTTTTGTTCAGCAGGTTGGTGATCCGTTCCGCCATTTTGCGGTACCCGGTGAGCTTGCCTCCGGCGATGGAGATCAGCCCCGATTCGGATTCGAAGATCTCATCTTTCCGGGACATTTCAGAGGCGGATTTGCCTTCCTCATAGATCAAAGGGCGCAACCCGGCCCAACTGGATTCGACGTCATCGGTGGACAGGTTCACCCCGGGAAACATGTGGTTGGTGGCTTCCAGCAGGTAGTCTACATCTTCCTGGTTGATGGGTATGCGGTCAGGGTCTCCTTCGTAAGGAGTATCCGTAGTGCCGATATATGTGGCCCTTTGCCTTGGGATGGCAAACATCATCCGGCCATCCGGTACGTCGAAATACAGAGAATGCCGGGCGGGAAAGCGTTCGCGTGGCACGACGATGTGCACGCCTTTAGTCAGAAACAGGCGCTTCCCTTTCAGCGAATGGTCTTTTTTGCGCAGCTTATCCACCCACGGGCCGGCGGCGCTTACTACATAGCTGGACTTTACCTCAAATTCCTCTCCGGTTTCTGTATCCTTGCAGCGGACGCCAACCACTTTCCCGCTTTCATTGTACAACAGGCCGCTGACTTTGACATAATTGATGCAGTCCGCCCCGTATTTCACCGCGGTTTTGATGATCTCGATCGTCAGGCGGGCGTCATCGGTCCGGTATTCGGCATAAAAACCGCTGCCGTTGAGAACGTCCTTTTGCCCTTCGAGGAGCGGCTCCAAATTTAGCGTTTGCTTCTTATCCAGCATTCTCCGCTTGTCCGCTCCTTTGACGCCGGCCAGAAAGTCGTAGACGAACAGGCCGATAGAAGTGCTCAATGGGCCGAAAGTCCCTCCTTTGATCAGCGGGAGGAGCATTTTTTCGGCAAGCACCAGATGGGGGGCAAGATTATGAACGATGGCGCGTTCACGGCCTACTTCACGCACCAGCCCGACCTCAAACTGTTTGAGGTAGCGCAGCCCACCGTGTATCAGTTTGGTGGATTTGCTGCTCGTTCCCGAAGCAAAATCATCCTTTTCGAACAGGGCGGCCTTCATTCCCCGGGATGCGGCATCCAGAGCAATGCCGGCTCCGGTGATCCCGCCGCCGACTACGATCAGGCCGTAGGCCTCATCGGATAATTTTTGAATGATCTCTTTTCGGTTGGTAGAAGATAATGAGCTCATGTGGGCGAAGTTTGTTTTTGAGTAAAATTCTGCTATTTTTCAGCAGGTAAAATATAAGCGCTTTGTGTTAAAATTACAATAAGCTGGTGGGTAACTCCAATAATTATAAACCTAAAGGCGCAAAATTGTTTGCTATGGAGGGTAAGGGCCATAAAAAATATGACATTCTCGCAGTTGGAGAACTGCTCATTGATTTCATCTCAACCGATTTTGCCGAAAACCTGGATGAGGTGCAGCATTTTAAACGTATCCAGGGAGGCAGCCCTGCCAACATGTGCATGAATATGGCCCGCCTGGGTAAAAAGGCCAAACTGCTGGCCGCTCTGGGCAATGACGATATGGGGCATTACCTGCTCAAATACGTGCAAAGTATTGGAGTAGATTGCCACAGTGTGCGTTCTATTGATACGCCCACCACGCTGATCCTGGTGACCCGCTCCCGCAATGTCTCCAATTTTGAAGCATACCGGGGGGCGGATTGTGAAATTATTGATGAGCAGTTCCCCACCGGTATTTTTGATGACATCACGCTTTTCCATACCACCTGTTTTGCGCTCAGCCGGGAGCCGGCGCAAAGCAGCATCATGCGCGCCGCCCGGCTGGCCGCCCAGAAAGGGTGCCAGTTAAGTATTGACGCCAACTACGCGCGTAAGATCTGGAGGGATCAGGAACAGGCGCAGCAACTAGTGGCGCAGTACTGTGGTTATGGCGCCCTGGTGAAAGTAAGCGAGGTGGACTGGGAGCGCCTCTACAATTCAAAACTGGAGGAACCGGAAGCGGCGGCGGATCATTTCCTCGGGTTAGGGGCTTCCGAGGCTTGTATCACCATGGGCAGTGAAGGCTGCTTCGTGGCGAATGCCGAAGAGCGCCTTTTTCTGCCGGCCAGGAAAGTGGAAGTCAAAGATACTACCGGCGCCGGGGATGCCTTCTGGTCGGGCTACCTTTCTGCCTGGCTCGACGGGGAGCCCCTGGCCAACCGGGCCAAGGCCGGGCGGCGCATGGCCGAACTGAAACTGGGCCATTTCGGGCCGCTGCCCAACCGGGTGCCGAAAGAAGAGGTATATAAAGATTTTTAGGGAATCACTCATTCCTTCATTCATTCCTTCCTTCATTCCTTCATCCCCTTATCAATCAGCCCCAGGTTTCTCGCCCGTTTTTCCCAGTTCTGGCGCGCCAGGGATTGCATATCTTCGATATTATCCTGTTCATCGACGATTTCCAGGCCGAGAAGGGTTTCAATCACATCTTCCATGGTAATGATGCCGGCCATGCCTCCGAATTCATCGACGACCAGGGCGATGTGTTCCCGTTTTTCGATCAGGCGGTTGAACAGGTCGGGAAGGGCCATTTGTTCATTGACGATCATAATGTCCCGCATGATCTCTTTCAGGGAGCGGTTTCCGTTGGTGTGGATCATGTTGCTCAGTATTTCGTCCTTGAGCACGAACCCGTTTATGTGGTCCTTGGTATTTTGATATACGGGAATACGGGAAAACTGCAGTTGCTGGTTGGCCTGGTAGAAACTGGCGATCGACTGTTCCTGGTCGGCAGCTTTGACGACCGTCCGGGGTGTCATGATATCTTTGGCCCGGATGGTGTTCAACCGCAGGAGGTTTTGAATGATCTTGGATTCGTTGCGTTTGAAGATGCCTTCCTTTTCCCCGATCTCGGCCATAGCGGTGAAATCAGCCCGGCTCAGAACACTCCTGGACTTGTCCTTTTTCATCTTTTTGGTAATGAACTGGCTCAACCAGACCAGAGGAAGAAGGGCGTATATGAGGAGGTTGATGGCATTGGCGGTGAACCCGGAGAGCTGTTCCCAGTAGTTGGCGCCAAGGGTTTTGGGGATGATCTCTGACAGGATGAGAATAGCCAGCGTCATCGCCGCCCCGATGAAGGCTTCGGCCGAAAAGGGCATTTCCATGCCGGCGATGGCCAGGTTGTTGTCTCCATACATGCGGCCGGCCTGGGCGCCCACGCCAATAGCGCCCAGCGTGTGGGCGATGGTATTCAGGGTCAGGATGGCGGAAAGCGGCCGGTCTATGTCGTCTTTAAATTGCTTTAGCAGCCTCCCTGAACGAGTGCCCTTCTTGTTTTGAATCTCGACAAATGAAGGAGTTACGCTCAGCAATACTGCTTCCCATACCGAACAAAGGAAAGAGAAGCCTATGGAGAGCGTAAAATAAATGATCAATAAGCCCATTCCTTAATTCAGATAGATCTTTTGATAGGGGATGATCACTTCATTGGCCCCCAGGTTGTTGATTTCTCTGAGCCGTTCAACCGACATTCCGTACATCCGGGCGATGCGAAAGAGGGTGTCTCCTTCTTTGACAACGTAAAAACTACGCTCCTTGGGCGCTGTTGTCCGTGGGCCTGTGTTGCTGTACTCCTGCACGGCGCCTCCGGCCAGAGGGGAACGGCTGGAAATACTGCCGGAGATCAGGCCTGTGCTTTTGCGGGCCGTATTAGCGGAGCCCCCGCCGTTGCCGGCATTTTCTATCCTGTTGCCGGTAATGCTGTAAAAGTCGCCTTCGGGGCTATATTCCCGGCCCCGGGAAGTGTTGGTATTCGGGGCTGCCTGCCCGGAGGGGGCGGTGGAGGCGCCTGCCGGCGGCGGCGTACTGGTTCGGTCCAGAAATAAAGGTGTGTTCAGGTGTTGGTATTCCTGTCCTGAGTTGGTGCGGTTCGGAGAGAATTGATCTTCATAGAATGCCTCTTCCTGGCTGCTGCTGCTCTTTTCCGTTGTTCTACGGCTGGTAGCGCCTTCCGCTTGCTGTTGGGAAAAACCGGGTTGATAGTACCGGGTGGTTATTCGTGGTTGGCCGGCGTCAAAACTGCGGGGTACATATTCTGGTTCCATCGGCGCCGGCGTAGCCCCATACGATGGCGCCGGCTGGCCGGTGGGGCACTCACAGTCAGAAGTTTTCAGGGCCATTCCGATCATGGCCACGTCGTTTTTTCTGAGGTTGTTGAACTCCCGAAACCGCTGTTCGGTATAGCCGTAATTCATGGCAATGGAAGCTATGGTTTCCCCCCGCTTGACATAGTGGTAGTCGGCTTCCTGGCCCCCTCCGGCGCCCCTGGAATAGAGGGTAGAGGGCTGAGCTGCCGCCGATGGGGCGGGAGCGGGAGCCGGAGTGGTTTTTTCGAATCCCAACGGGCCGCCCAATGTCTGGGCCTGCCCTTCGACGGGAGCAGCCCGCTCTGTCGCCGGAGGCGAGACCCGTAGTTTTTCCCCCACGTAGATCGTGTTGGAGTTGCCTTTGCTGTTCCAGGCTTTGAGCTGTTCAACGGAAACGTTATATTTTTTGGAGATGCGGTATAGGGTTTCCCCTTTTTTTACCTCGTGCAATTCGGCGGCATTCGGAGCAGGCTGGCCGGGAGGCAGTGTTTCTGCAAGATCTGCTCCGCCCCGGGCGGCAACGGCCTCCACTCTCGGGCCAGGCGAGAGAAATTCGTCTGTGGGTTGTACCGGCTGGGTGGAGGCGGCGTTTTCTTCTTCTTCCGGTGTGTCGATGCCCTGGCACAATTGCCGCAGGTAGCGGGCCAGCTTTTTGCCGTTCACCTTCTGGAGGCGCAGTACATTGCGCATGGCGTCGGTTGCATTAATGCCGCTGCGTTCCTCTACAATACCCACTTCCGGTATCAGTTCAATATTGGAATGAGGGTTGCCGGCAAATTCTGCTTTTTGGCGGAAGAGTAAGGTTCCCGAACATTCATTTTCCAGCATGCCTTCGAAATAAACCTCCGTATTGGGGTTTTTATAGGCGATATTTTCTCCAATGGCGCCCAGGCGAGTGTCAAACAGAAAGCGGTATTTAGGGGAGTCATAAAGAATATAATCCTCCGACCGCAGATAACGGGCGGCAAAGGCTATCGGAGAAACGTAATACTGGTTATTTCCCCTTCTGACGACCATGAATACTTTGTCGATATTGCTGTTGATGGCATTGACCAACTTCTCATCGAACATTGCATTGTTGCACCGGATCACCTGGGCAGGCTGAAAGTCCTGGGAAGGGGCTGTACTCTCATTTCCCACTTCCAGTACGACCTTCACCCCCGGGTTGGTATTGACGTGGTATACGATGTATTCACTCTGGTCATTACCATTGAGCGCGACGTATTCCAGGCGGTCCATGCAGGCCGGGTCGTAAAGGATATAGAGGCTTGCTGTGTGGGCGACGGCGCCGATAAGAAGCGTGAAAAAAGGCGCCAGAATGATTTTTTTCATTGTGGGTCAATTTATTAGCGTGCCTGAAATGGAGTTCAAAACTTGCCGAAACAAGCTTTAAATCCATGTAAGGTAAATGAAATCAGCAATTTATGCAAGTTTGTCAACTTCTGTTTGTTGCTGAGCCGTGGCACAATACATAACATATTCGTAGAACGGATAATACAATAAAAAGATTGCGTTACGGGCTTTCTACTCTGGAGACGGCCAACTATTCTCTACCCAGCCCATTTGGACGGCGTACAGAACCAGTTCGGAAGCAGTGTTGAGCTTGAGTTTTTTCATGATATTCTTCCGGTGGGTGTAAACCGTATGGGGGCTGAGGTTGAGCTGGCCGGCAATTTCCTTGGCGACCAGGCCCCTGGCGATCAACTGGACGATCTCGACTTCGCGGGGAGAGAGGGGAGTGGCATGGCAGGAGTCATCGCCGTTGTTCTTCGAAAAGCTTTTTTCCAGCAGGAAGTCCAGAACCTTCGAGCAGAAAAACTTCTCTCCCCGGGCTGTGGCCTTAATGGCGTCAAGGATCTCTCCTTCTTCACAAGCCTTGGTCAGAAAGCTGTTCACACCCAGTTCCAGAATACTGTATATATTTTCTTTATTGTTGTCGGCACTGATAATGAGAATGTTGGCCAGAGGAGCTAACCGCTTGATGTTCTCGACGGTGGCGTGGCTGAAGTTGCCCGGCTGGTTGTAGTCCAGGATGACGACCTGCGGAGTAAAGGCTTTAATGCGCTCGAGAAGCTGGGATTCCTTGGTGGCTTCTCCAACTACCCGAAATTGCTCTTTACCCCGCAGCAGGTGTTTGAGCCCTAATCGGGTAAGGTATTGGGAGTCAGCAAGTATGATCGAAACTGGCCGCATGGGTGTATGTGAAGTGGTTGCTTTGCGAAAATAGCGATCCGGGATGATTTCAACAAATTAATTTAGACTTAGTTCAGATAAGCTCCTTCAGTCCCGGTATTGATTATCATAGGTGGAGGGGGCGTTTTCCGGATAATATTCCGGCGCCTCGGTTCCTTGCCGGAACTGCACCCGGATGTTGTACCGGTTGTTCAACCCTTTGACGGCGGGTGTGAACATGGTGTTCATCAATTCGATGGCATTGGCCCTTGCCTTGTCCATAATATCGCTGGCCAGGGCTTCCCGGCGAAACTCCGCCCGCAGTGCGTTAAAGTTCTTATTGAGGTCGACACTCTGCACCTCCCGCAACCAGCCGATGTCCAGCTTGTCGATCTTTGGATATACTTCATGAGAAAGGATGGTGGGTTCCGGAAGGGTAATGGTGACGATGCCCTGCTTGGCATTCAGGTTGATGTCAAAGTATTCATTCAGACGGAAACCGACCTTGAGGATGCTGATGGCCGAGACTTCTATATCGGAAGAGGACACGGCAAAGCCCAGCACCCTGGTTTGCAGCTGCTTGTTCAGCCCCTTTTTATCCCTTACTTCCATGGTGGCCAGTTCGGCAATGGCCTTTTCCACCTTTTCCTGCAGCAGCCCCCGCGAGCGGCTGAAGTCTTCAATGGCGGCCCGTTCCTCCAGGCGCTTCATCATGGGGTTTAGGGCTTCCTGCATGGCTACGCCGCAGGGCGTGTCTACGCTTTGCCCTTTGGCGAAAATACTGCCTCCTTTGGTGGGCACCAGGGTGGTAATGATCTGGGTGACGAAAAAGCAGGTGTATTTGGAGGCCACTTCCCGGAGCACATCGATGGCGTTGGAGCCCTCGTTATCATACCAGGTCTGATACAACTGGGATGTGGTGTCTTTCAATGCCACAAAATCGTGGTAGTAGAGGTTGCGCAGGTAAGGGTGGTGTTTTTCGTATTCGTCCTGGAGCTGCGCCTTGTCTTCCGGGTTGAGGTTCATACGGTTGGCCACGTGATAGAGGATAGACATGTTGATGTCGTACACCAGGTCGTTGAATTCCCGCCGGTAACGCTGGGGGTTGGAAAGAATGGCCAGTGCGTCGTCTTCATCGATGCTGATCTGGAAGTCGGAGGGGACGTAGTTGATCTGCAGCTCCTTGGGAACGTTGGAGTAGCCCGGAGGCGAAATAAACTTTTTGTACAAAATAATACCGATAAGGCTGAGAGCGACGATCAGTAAAAAAGCCCGCAGCGTATTTCTGGATCCCGATGGGCCGGGAGCATCTCTTCGTGCCATATATTTTTTGTTATGGGTTTTTCACCAAGTTTAAGCTTATGCCTGTCATGTATATTTGACGGAAAAACAGGCAAAAAGGTTCTGTTTGGAGCAAATTTGTGCTTTCGCGGCATTTTTAACCGGGGCCCTGGCTCAACCAAGTTCGGCGGCGCGGACGCGGGCCGAACCCCGAACCCCGAATAGCGAACCCCGAACCCCGAACACCGGCTAAAAATGCGCTTCATAATACTCCACCACCTTCTCATCGGTAATGATGTCCTGCAGGCGCATGGGCTGCCGCAGCACAATGCCTTCCAGGCTGCGGCAGCGGCTGAGGGCCACATAGGCCTGCCCGTGCTCGAAGGCGCCCCGCCCCAGGTCGATGATGGCCTTGTCGAAGGTCTTACCCTGGGATTTGTGAATGGTGATGGCCCAGGCCAGCTTCACGGGGAACTGCCGGAAGGTGCCGATGGTTTCTGTTTCGATCTTATCGGCCTGCGTCGGGCTGGGTTTGTAGCGCAGGATCTCCCAATCCATTTTGCCTACCTCAATGCGGCGGGGCTGGCCGCCTTCCTCTTCTATCGTCACCGTGATCGTCTCCTCCGTCATATCCGCCACCTTGCCGATGGTGCCGTTGACGAACTGCTTGTCCGGGTCGTTCTTGAGGAACATGACCTGGGCGCCGAGCTTGAGCCGCAGGGCCGGGTCGGTAGGGTAGAGCTTGGGGTTGAAATCGCCGGTGATGTCGGCCAGGTATATTCTCTCTGGCAGGGGGATCTGCCCTAATTCTTTATTGTTAATGGCGTCCACGGTGGCGTTGCGGGCGGAGAGGGTAATGTAGAAATCCTCCGGCTCGAACTGCGGCAGGCAGCGGCCGTTGAGGTCTTCCAGGTCGTCGTAGTCGATACGGTTGAGGCGGACGGCTTCCAGCAGGCGGAGGAAGTGGCGGTTCTCCTGCCGGTAGACCCTGCGCAGCTCCATCTTTTCCATATCAAAACCCTCCTCCTGCATAACGCGGGCGGAGAAAAAATAGGGCGAGTCGTACTCCAGCTGAAAGCGCATGGCCTCCACGTCATTGGCCACCACCGGCGGCAGTTGGAACAGGTCGCCGAAGAACACCACCTGCAGCCCGCCGAAGGGCAGGGGAACATCCCGGTTGATACGCAGGAACCAGTCGATGTTGTCCAGCAGGTCGGCCCGCACCATAGACACTTCGTCGATGACCAGCACTTCCATATTCTGGTACAATCGCCGGTTGCGCCGCTTCTTGATATCGGAAAGGGCCAGCGGGCGGGGCGGAAAGCCAAAGAAGGAATGGATGGTCTGCCCTTTCACGTTGAGGGCGGCTATGCCGGTAGGGGCAAGGACGACGGTTTTCTTACGGGTCGTATTGCGAAAGAGCTGCAGCAGGGTGGACTTGCCGGTGCCGGCCCTCCCGGTGATGAACAGGTTGCGCCCTTGCTTTTCGATGCGGTCGAGCGCGTATTTGAAGTCGGGGCTCAGTTCCAGCGGTTTTTTGTCGATCGCCATGGGGTGGTGTGTAATTGAACCCTGAAATTACGGAATTTGGCTTGCAGATAAAAAGATTAGATCTTCCAGATTTCCGAAATCTGGAAGATCTATTAACCGGCATTTTTTGGCAATCCCCTGAAAACACTTAAATTGGGAAGCAAAATCATCAACAACCCATGGCGGGCTCAACCGGTATTACCATAGCATTACCCGATGAAGAAGGGCTGGAGATCAGCCTCTCCGAACCCCTGACCCAGGAGGAATTCGTACAGTTTTGCCGGAATAACCCCGATTTACAGGCTGAGCGGGAGCCCAATGGAAAGATCTGGATCATGCCCCCTGTAAACCTAGACTCCGGTTATCACGAAGGCGAAGTATTCGCCGAACTCAGGAATTTCAGTAAACGAGATGGCCAAGGCCGCGCTTTCAGCCCCTCTACCGGATTCTGCCTACCTGATGGCTCCACCCGCTCGGCGGACGCCTCCTGGGTTTCCTGGGAAAAACTGAACCCACTTACCCCCGCACAGCGAAAAACTTTCCCGCCTTTAGTCCCCGATTTCATCATCGAAGTCCGCTCCCAATCCGATTCCCTGCCCCGCCTGAAACGCAAAATGAAAGACATCTGGATGGCCAACGGCGTATCACTTGCCTGGCTGATTGACCCGAAGGAACAAAAAACCTACATCTACCGTGCCGACGGCAGTGAGGAAATTATTACCGGGTTTGACCAGCAACTCAATGGTGAGAATGTGCTGCCGGGATTTATTTTAGACCTTGGGCTTCTCGTAGATTAGGCTTGTTCAAAAGGATAATTTATCGCCCAAAGGGTGGCCTCCAAACATGCTCTAATAACCAATAACGCCAGCCCCATTCAGCCACCTTCCCCCTTTCTCCGCTCGTCGAAGCTATGCGAAGGAGAGGGGGGGACTGAGGGGGCTAACCTCCCCCCTTTAGCGCCGCAGATTGAAAACTTATATTGTAAACTAACTGGAGCGCGGGCCTCCAGGCCCGCTTAATCGATCATATTCGCGGACTTGGAAGTCCGCGCTCCAGTCCAAAAACATAGAACTTTAACCTGCGGCGCTATCGGGGGGACTGAGGGGGCTAACCTCCCCCCCCCGGGGGGACTGAGGGGGGCTTGGGGCTAACCTCCTTCACCAACGCCACATACACCGCAAAGTGGTCGCTGTACCCGCCCAGGTAGGCCCCGCCGCCAAAAGTGCGGAACGGATAGCCCGCGTACTGCCCGCTCGATTGCAGCAGGTAGGGCTCGTTGTGGACGAACACCTTATAATATTTGTAACCCTCCGCCCTTTTGCTCACAAAGCCGTAGCTGAGCAGGATCTGGTCGAACAGGCTCCAGGCGTCCCGGTAGGCCAGGGTGCCGATGCCTTTTTTGAACAAATTGTACATAGGGTTGTACAGGCCGCCTCTCCGGACGGATTCCTTTTCCCGCTGGGCATTGAGGATCTTTTTTACGCTGGGGCTGATGGGGTCGTCGTTGAGGTCGCCCATGATGATGACCTTGGCGTAGGGGTCTTCCCGCATGAGGGAGTCGGCGGCGGCCTTGCAGATCATGGCGGCGGCGTTGCGGAAGGGCTGGCTGGCGGCTTCCCCGCCGCTGCGGCTCGGCCAGTGGTTGACCATAATGTGCAGCGGCTCGCCGTCGTACAGGCCGGAGACGAGGAACACGTCGCGGGTATAGTCCCGCTCGCCGCTGTCGCGGTAGATGATGAGGGGCATGGCCTTTGTGCCCAACACTTCGAAGTATTTCGGGTTGTACAGCAGCGCTACGTCGATGCCCCGCTCGTCCGGCGAGTCGTGGTGCACGACCTGGTAGTTCCTGTCCCGGATCAGGGGCTGCTTGACGAAATCTTCCAGCACTTTCCGGTTCTCCACCTCCGAAACGCCGAGGATGGATACGCCGTCGGGCGTTATGCTCGTCCCCAGTTCGGACACTACCCTGGACAGGTTGTGGAGTTTCTCAAGATACTTCTCTGTATTCCACAGGTTGCTCCCGGTGGGGGTGAACTCCTCATCTCGCACATCGGGCGCGTCGAGCGTATCGAACAGGTTTTCGAAGTTGTAAAAACCGATGAGGCCCACCTTGTACTGTTGCTGGGCAAAAGCCTGGAGGGAGAGAAGGGAAAGGAAAAACAAAAAGGATAGTCTGAAAAGCATAGTATGTTTATTCTTTACAGCAATGATATTAACTTTCGTTTAAATTTTTCAAAGGTAAGGCTTCACAATTGTGCATTTCTTCTAATTTTGCACTCTCTATTCAGTAGGATCTGGTTAATTTGTTGATTAGATCAATCAACCAATCAACCCAATCAACCAATCAACCCAATCACCCCAATCAACCAATTTTACCCGGCTGAGCCTCAGCGAAGACGGGCAACCAATCAACCAATTTTACCCGGCTGAGCCTCAGCGAAGACGGGCAACCAATCAACTATCTGCCAGCCCAAAACCGCCCTTCAACCCTTCGGTATTTCAGAAATCAAAATAATTATGCATTTGAAAAGCACATTTCTTACCCTTTTAACCCTTTTTCTGACGCTTTCTATCCACGCCAAAACGGTCAACGTGCGCGGTGTCGTCCACGACAGTGAGACCCGCCTGCCGGTGGAAGGGGTAGTCGTCAACATGGACGAATCGAGGGCTACTACGGTGACCGACGAGAAAGGGGCTTTCCTGTTCTTCGGAGTAGAAGAAGGGGAGCACACTTTCACTATCGAAGCGGACGGTTATGTCAGCCAGTCCATCAAGGCGGTGGTGGAAAGCGATGGTGGCCTGGATTTTAACCTGGGCGTCATCGAGCTGGCGCCCGAGCAACAGGAATCCGGGATCATCAACAAAGAGGACTTCATTCCGACCATTACCTTGTCGGACGAAGACCTGGAGCAGGAGTCGGACAACCAGAATATCTCCGGCGTGCTCTCCGCTTCCCGCGACGTCTTCGTGTCCGCCGCCGCCTTCACCTTTGGCTCGGCCCGTTTCCGCCTGCGGGGCTACGACTCGGAAGAGGCCGCCGTGTACATCAACGGCATCCCCTTCAATGAGTTGGAGAACGGCCGCGTGTTCTGGAGCGCCTGGGGCGGCCTCAACGACGTGGTCCGCAACCGGGACACCGAAGTCGGCCTCAACCCGGTGCCCTATTCCTTCGGTGGCCTGGGCGGCGCCACTTCCATTGACACCCGCGCCTCTACCCAGCGCCGGCAGGTGCGCGCCACCTATTCGCTTTCCAACCGCGGATACCGCAACCGCGCCATGGCCACCCTCTCCACCGGTATGCTGGACAACGGCTGGGCGGTCAGCTTTTCCGGCTCGCACCGCTGGGCCGATGAAGGCTATCAGCCGGGAACGTTCTACGATTCCTGGGCCTACTTCCTGTCGGTCGACCGCAAGCTGGGAGACAACCACCTGCTGAACCTCAACGTCTTCGGTTCGCCGACCAAACGGGGCAGGGCAGGGGCCAGCACCCAGGAACTCTATGACCTGGCGGGCAGCAATTATTACAACCCCTACTGGGGCTACCAGAACGGCGAGGTGCGCAACTCCCGCGTCTCCGACATCCACCAGCCGGTGGTGATCCTTCGGCACGACTGGACGATCAGCCCGAAGGCCACCCTGACTACCGCCGCCTCCTACCAGTTCGGCCGCATCGGCAGCTCCGCTCTCAACTGGTTCGACGCTCCCGACCCCCGCCCGGACTACTACCGCTACCTGCCCAGTTTCTTCCGCCTGCAGGGGCAGGAGGAAGCGGCAACGATCGTCGAGAACAACCTGCTGGCCAATCCCGAAGAGCTCCAGGTGCAGTGGCAGAACCTCTACAACGCCAACCGCAACAGCCTGCTGGACGAGAAATTCGCCTACCTGCTGGCGGGCCAGGAATACACCGGCAAGTGGTCGCAGTATATGGTGGAAGACCGGCGCTATGACACCCGGGAGCTGAATTTCTATTCCAACTACCAGCACGCCATTACCACCCAGTTTACGCTGACCGGCGGTGTCTCCTACCAGTCGCAAACCATCGAGACCTTTAAAACGGTGGAGGACCTGCTCGGCGGCGATTTCTTTGTAAACGTAGACCCCTTCGCCGTCCGCGATTTCTCGGATGACTTCGATATTCAGCAGAACGACCTCAACAACCCCAGCGAGATCCTCTTTGAAGGTGATGTTTTCGGATACAACTACGACATCGACGTGCGCAAGGGAGAACTGTGGATGCAGGGCGAGATGTCGCTTCCTAAAGTAGATCTCTTCCTGGCGGGCAGCGCTTCCCATAGCCAGTTCTGGCGCACCGGCAAGTACCGCACCGGGCGCTTCCCCGACAACTCCTTCGGTGAATCCGACAAAGAAAATTTCACCAATATCGGCATCAAAGGCGGCGCCACCTATAAAATGGACGGGCGCAACTACTTCTTTGCCAACGCCGCCTTCCTGACCCGCGCGCCATTCGCCCGCAACTCCTTCGTTTCCCCCCGCACCCGCGACCAGGTGGCGCCTGGGCTGGACAGCGAGACGATCTACGGCGGGGAGGCCGGCTACCTGCTGCGCTCCCCGAACGTGAAGGCCAGGGCCAGCGCGTACTATACCCAGTTCGAGAACCGCATCGACCTCATTCAGTTCTACAACGACCTTAGCCGCTCCTTCGGCGCTTTCGTGATCACCGGGCTGAACCAGCGCCACCTGGGCGCCGAGCTGGCAGTGGAAGCCAAGGTGACGCCCAGCCTGAGCGCGAGCGCGGTGGCGGCCCTCGGGCAGTACATCTTCAACTCCACCGGCACCGGTTATCTGTACGAGGACAATTCAGATGCTTTCGACGCCGACGCCACTGGCTTCGAGGTGTATGCCGAGAATATCCGCCTGCCAGGGCGGCCGCAGAACGCCTACACCCTGGGCCTGCAGTACCGCCCGAAGGGTTACTGGTTCGCCTACCTCAACTTCAACTATTTCGATGGGGTCTGGATCGACTACAACCCGCTTTCCCGCACCCGTGAGGTGGTACTGGGCGTGGAACCCAATTCGACAGAATACGACCGGATCATCGCGCAGGAGCAGGGAGACGGCGCTTTCACCATGGACTTTTTCGGCGGCAAATCCTTCCGTTTCGGAGACCTCTTCCTGTACCTCAACCTCGGCGTGAACAACATCCTGGACAACCAGGACTTCATTACCGGCGGATTCGACCAGCTTCGCTTTGACTTTGATGTGCGGGCGGGCGACGATTCGGTGTTCATCCCGCGTTACTACTACTTGTATGGCAGGAACTACTTCGTTAACGTCAGCCTGCGTTTTTAAAACAGCCAATGATCACCATTATCTGAAGAAAAAAAAATCAACCGTAATGAACTTCGATCTCAAGAAAATCATCTATTTCGCCTTCTTTTTTACGCTGGCCGCCGGGCTCAGTTCCTGTGTCGACCAGGAGTTCACAGAACCGCCTACCGACGGTACTCCGCTGGACGTGGAGGCCAATACCACAGTTGCTGAACTCAAGGCCCTGTATGTGCCGGGCAAGCTTACCAAGATCGAGGACGATATCGTCATCCGCGGGGTAGTGGTGGCCGACGACCGCTCCGGCAACTTTTTCCGCTCCCTGATCTTCCAGGATGAATCCGCTGGCATAGAGGTGCTGATCAACCTGACGGACTATTACAACTTCTATCCCATTGGCCGCGAGCTGGCCATAGACTGCCAGGGCCTGTACCTGGGCGAATACAACGGCGTCGTTCAGTTGGGCGGCTATACTTATATAGAGGGTGGCTCCGAACAACTCGGAGACATCGTAGACTTCAACCAGCGCATCTCCCGCGGCATGCTCATCGGCACGCCGGAACCGGCGGTGCGGACGATCAACTCGCTGGGCACACAGGACATCAGCACCCTGGTCAAGCTGGAAAATGTGGAATTTGCTTTTTCCGAAGTGGGCCTCACCTACGCCGATGCATTCGGCCGGCAGACGCTCAACCGCACCATTCAGGACTGTGATGGCAATACCATCGTGCTCCGCACCAGCGGCTTTGCCAATTTTGCCGGCGATACCATTCCGGAGGGCAACGGTACGCTCGTTGCCATTTACAATGTATTCGGCTCCACCAGGCAATTGTATATCCGTACTTTAGACGATTTGCAGATGAACAAAAGGCGCTGTAGCGGGGCAACTGGCCAGGAACAGTTGATAACGATAGCAGAATTGCGAGATATATTCAATAACGGCGGAACAGCGGGGCCGGCGGATAAGAAGGTCCAGGGTGTAGTTATATCTGAAAAGGATAACGGTAATTTTGATAGAAGGAATATCGTCATTCAGGACGCGACCGCGGGCATCGTGGTCCGTTTTTCGATTGATCATGGCTTTGGCCTTGGCGAAGAGGTCGAGATAATTGTTTCGGGGCAGAAACTTTCAGAATATAATGGGTTGTTGGAATTGGATGAGGTTGATAACGAGTTGGCTGTTTCGAAAGGTTTTGGACAACTACCAATTCCTCGGCAGGTGACGATCAAAGAGATATTGGATAACGCTGAGTCCTGGGAGTCTACACTTGTGAAGGTTTCGGGAGCTTTTTTCAGTGACGGCGGCACATTCTCCGGAGAACAGCTCCTGATGGACGCTACTGGCCAGATTGATGTTTTCACCCGGAGTACTGCTGCCTTTGCCAGCGCGGCATTGCCGGTTGGAGAATTGAGCATTGTATCCATTGTGTCTCAATCCGGTGACACAGAATTAAAGATGCGTAAATTGACTGATATTGAGAGTGAGGGTCAACCCAACCCTGATGAGGCCAGCTTGGCGGAAATCAGAGCTTTATTTAATAGTGGAACTACACTTATTTCCGAAGCAAAAAAAGTAAGGGGCATGGTTATTTCAGACAAGGACAACGGGAATACCCCTGTTCGGAATATCGTCCTTCAGGACAATAACGGTGGGATTGTTGTCCGGTTTTTAGACCCCCATGATTTTGCGCTAGGAGAAGAAGTAGAGGTCAATGTTACCGGGCAAATGCTATCTGATTACAATGGATTGTTGCAAATTTTGGATGTTCCTAATGCCAATGCCATTAGTTTTGGCCCAGCTTCGTCGCCCGTAACTCCCAGAGTAGCAACCATAGAAGAGGTCCTTGCTAACTCCGATGCCTGGGAATCGACCCTGATTAAAATAAACGACGTGGTTTTTCTGGATAGCGGTACATTTTCCGGAGCCCATGTAGTTAATGACGGCACCGGGGAGATCAGTATTTACACCGGCTCTGGTGCGAGTTTTGCCGACGAACCTCTTCCTTCGAATGAAGTAAACATTACGGGGATCACTTCCGAATTCAATGGGGCTGTTGAGCTGAAACCCAGAAATGCCAGTGATATTGGGGGCTAGCAACCTGTGGGGGGATTGCTGTTGAGCCGAGGATTTTCAATATCTGCGCTTGTTTGCTAAACAGTGAAAGTTGATTATTATGCGACAGGATAAAGCAAAGCCGTTTTACTTCAAACAATTCACCATCCACCAGGACAGATGCAGAATGAAAGTTGGAACGGATGGGGTTTTGTTAGGGGCATGGGCTGATATTTCAGGCGTCAGCAATATTTTAGATATTGGCGCCGGGAGCGGCCTTGTCGCCATAATGTTAGCTCAGAGAACGGAGCAGGCTATCATTCATGCTGTTGAAATCGATTCAGCCTCCGCCAAACAGGCCGCAGAGAATATGAGGGCTTCTCCCTGGAAGAGCCGCCTGAAAGTTTTCCATACTGCCGTGCAGGATTATGTACCCTTTGCCATCAGCCGGTACGGCCTCATTGTAAGCAATCCTCCTTTCTTTTCAGGCGGCACTTTTTCTCAGAATCAAGACCGCAACAGTGTCAGGCATACGATCAAATTACCTCATGGCGATCTCCTGGCTGCGGTTAGAAGCCTCCTGGCGCCTGAGGGCCGCTTCTGTGTGATCTTACCCTTTTTAGAAGGGTTGCGCTTTCAGGAACTGGCCCAAAGCTACAATCTGCATTGCACGAGGATGGCCGAAGTATATCCCCGACAAGGCAGTAAGCTAGAACGGTTATTAATGCAATTTGAAAAACAACCAAAAGCCATGCGGAAATCCATCCTGACCATTCATAAAGGGGAAATCGACGAATGGACAGATGAATATGTGCAACTTACAGGGGCTTTCTACCTTAAAATGTGATGTATTGTTTCATTGGCGCGCTATTCTTGCTCCTGCTCCAACAGCTTCTTTAAAAGAAATACAGAATAATGGATATTTAAAGGTTTGACTCCAAAAATATCAAATACAGATCTTATCAGGCTTTTGTAAATAACATATAGGTTTCGTTCTTGTTCCGGAATACTGCTAGGGATGTTGTTCTTTTTGAATTCGTATACTTTCATTTTTTGTTCCGGAATGTTGTTTAAAAGGCCATCTGCTCGTTTAGCCTCTGTTATCCAATCTGCAAACCAGTCATTTTCAATTTCCAGTTCATCAAGGCCTTTGAGCAAAAATTTTTTGTAAGACCGGGAGATAGCAAGGTAGTTTCCTTGGTATAGGGTTTCGAACTTTTTGAGGTTCGTTTGCTGAACATTATTGTAATTGGGTTTGATGTATTCCGCATCCCGGGCTAACGTATATTTGATCCATTCATTATATAAATAACTTATATATTGGCTTATATTTGTAATACTTGAACTTTTAATTACCCCAATTACCAAAAACAATGCCTGGGAAACAGCAATATCCTGGTTCCATTCATCAGCATGTTTTCTGAAAATAATTAAGGCGGTGTTTCCCAGCTGGCCCCGAAGGCCCTCCAACGCGTTGAATGCTTCTTGCCCACCGAATTCTATTGGAAATTCTTCCCACTCCTTATATTGGATAACAATCCTGCCTGATGGAGCTATCTCTGAAAAGGCCATGGTGTGTTTTTCAACAATAGGAAGGACAATATTCTTAAGGAATTCATATTTTCCGGATATGGAAATGAGGACGGAATTGGAAAGCGTTCCGTAGCTCTGGAATTGGATCTGCTTATAGCTGCCGCCAGTGAGTTTATCCTGAAGCGGAAGAAGGAAGTGGATTATGATGTCATCATAATCCAAGTTGCCTCTGATCTCAAAAGTAATGCGTTCGTTTTGAATTTTATCTTCAAAAAACTCTGAGGCAGAATAACTGTCAATCTGCCCTCCATACAGTTGAAGGTTTTCTTTGGCGAGGTTTATAAACGGCTCCTTTTCATTTGTTGCGATGGCTTTTGTTGCCTTAGCCACTAAAGCATTGTAAAGTGAAGAGGATAGGTTTTCCAGGTTTTTGGCAAGATGCTTTCCTTTGCCTGGCCACTTTTTATTCGCAATCAGATTGAGGTAAGCCAGCGCTCTTGTAATTTCGAGAACGAGGAACAATGCCTCGCCTTCGCTGATCGAGGGAGATTTGAGGTCCTCAAGCCTTTTTGTGATGGTAATTATTTTTGTTTTTATTTCAGCACTGCTTGGCGACGGCCTTCCATTTGAATACAGCGTTTTTGCATAATTTTGCGCATCTGCCAGAAAAGAGTCATTGTCTTTTATTATCCTGCCTTCTTTTAACATCCGAATGATGGCGCCGGCAGTTGATTTCAGGTCTCTTTCCATCACCCGGTACAATTGAGTCTCGGGAATGATAAGCATATCAATAGGAACCCCCTCGTAATTTTTGACCCTTTCATGCTTGCCCAGATCCTCTGCACGGTTGATCACGATAATGATATCCAGGTCTGAAAACTTCGAGGAAGTTCCTGAAACAACGCTTCCTGTAAGCATAGCCGCTGTTGATCCGGGAAATTCTTTTTCGATAAATTTTTTAGCAATAGCAAAAAGCTCTTTTCGGGTTTTCATCTTTGGCAGGTTTCGAATATAGCCTAAAGAAGCATTTTTTTTTCATTTATCCATATTCAAATTTGGACTTTTTTGAATTTTTTTCATAACTTTATAACTCCTTTGCTCAATTTCTGATTTTAGATATTTTATAGTCTTTATTCGTCTTCATTTTAACATCGGCAATACGTCCTTTTTACGTGACGCTGCCCCTAACGCTGTTTTATTTAAGATCTATTTAAAACACTCTGATCATGGAAGACAAGCTTAAGTTGGAAGACCTGAAAATCCAAAGCTTCGTAACAGCCTCGAACAATATTGATATCAACAATATAGGCATTGTTGGTGGGGCAGATATTACAACGCCGCTTGACCATTGGCAAACGGAAACCAGAGACGGCCCACAGTGTAACCCAACTGAAGCAGAGCTATGTCTCACTGCGCCTCCGGGATGTGATGATTGGTAGAGATATACACCCCTCGGTAACCAGAGGTGAAAAGTTGACAAATGCTCCGAGACTTAGCTTTTGGAACCAAAAGTTACTTCCTTCAGTGATAACGCGGACTTTGAGACTCATAATAAAAAGGTCAGGTTTTATGCGGGTTTCAGAAAAATCACCTCTGGTGACCGCGCTTAGTATAGTATTTCCCAAATGTGATTTCGCCCGTGGTAAGGCGAATTATCCGTTTTCCAATAGCTTTTATTATTTTGAGTATCGACAATGTGTGCTGTGGGCAAAGCGTCGGATGTGGCTCTATTTAAGATTTACATAAATCACTCTGACCATGAAAGAAAAGCTTAAATTAGAAGACCTCAGAATTCAAAGCTTTGTTACCGTTTTGGACGAAGTTGGCTTGAAAGCAATGGGAATCATTGGTGGTACGGATGCCACTGGGCCGTGCGATAACCCTGTAGATAGTGAAGCCATGTGCGACACAGAAAGTTTCAGGGCCTGTGATGGCCAAAGCGCTGACGGCAATGTTTGTATAGATGCGTGGGAAAATAATTCGGCAAACCTTTGTGTTTCCGACGAGAGTGATTGCAGCTCGAATGTGGTTGTCTGCAACCCTATGAGTTCAAATAATCTATGTGCCTCGGAAGCGTTCGGGAGCCCGTATTGCACTCCAACAATCCAGGATTGTGATTCTGTGGTTGCCGGTGGTTGCGATACTGTTGATGATTGTGATTCCAAAGCTCCGGGAGGGTGTTTGTATTCGTAAAACTTCCGCATTATCAAATTTTGACCTATGTCCAGGCAAAAACTCAAGTTAGACGACCTGAGGATACAAAGTTTTGTCACTACCTTGAATGACAAGCCGGGTAGGAACGGGATGGAACACGTAATTGGCGGCACTGGCCAGGAAAATACCTGTGCTCCCTGCGAGACAGTCGTAGGCGTAATGTGCGATGATAATACTTTGATCGATTTTTGGCAAGGCGACTCTTTCGACGGCCTCTGCCATTCTATAGGCACAAATTGCGACAGCGATATGGTGATTTGTGACCCCAATTCCGACAATGATCTATGTGCCTCAGCTGATGGCCCTTATTGTATACCAAATGAAGGGCAAACAATAGGTGAATGCGATTCCGTAGGGGAATGTGATACAGATACGGATTGTGATTCCATTGCAGAGGGTGGGTGCTTGTATGTCTGATAGATATACTAAGCGCGGTCACTAGAGGTGAAAAGTTGGAGAGTACCTATCTTTGTGGGTAACCAAACCTGTAAAATATGTACTCTCCGATAATCAGCGAAGCTGACTATGAACACGCAAGATACTACAAAAAGTAAGGTTGTTCACCATTAATCCGCCAACGTATGCATGTACTATATCTTCGGGCCAAGGGGCTTCGGCCTGGCCCGTGCGCCGAGGTAGCTGATGTGCACCCCAATTCGGTTACCCGCTGGATGAAGGCCTATATGGAACGGGGGCGGGCCGGGCTGCTGGCAGTAGAGTGCTACCGCCCTTCCAGCGATTTGGTGAACTATGCCGACAAGATCAAGGCAGATTTTGACAAGGATCCGCCACGTTGTGCCAGCGAGGCGCGCAAACGGATCAAGCAGCTTACCGGCTTGGAGCGTGGAATGAGCCAAGTGCGCAAATTTGTCAAGCACGTGCTCAAGTTCCGCTATCGTAAGTTCCGCCCCCTGCCTGGAGGGAAGCTGCCTATCAAAGAGCTGGCTGCCAAGCAGGCGGCTTTCCTTGAGCAGGAGTTGAACCCCTTGCTGGACAAGGCCACACGAGGAGTGGCGGATGTGTTCTTTGTCGACGCGGCACACCCCGTACAAGGCTTTCACAACGGCCATGTATGGAGCGAGAAGCCCATCTCAGTAAGGACGTCAAGCGGCCGCCAGCGAGTGAACATCCTGGGAGCTATGCATGCTGCCACGCACGAATTGTACAGTATCAGCACAACTGATTATATCAAAGCCACAACGGTTGTCGAGCTCATTGGCTTCCTTCGCGAAGAATTGCCGGGAAGGAGCATATACCTGGTTTTGGACAATGCCCGCTATCAAAGGTGCGAATTGGTGGCCAAGGCCGCCAGGAAATACCGGGTTCACCTGGTTTTCCTACCCCCATACTCCCCTAACCTGAACCTTATCGAGCGGTTTTGGAAATACCTCAAAAAGCAAGTCCTGGCTGGCTTCCATTACCCAACCAAGCAAGACTTCGTTGAAGCCATTGACAACTTTATTGACGAAGTCAATGAAGGGTTGCACGAGGAGGAAATCAACGAGTTGATGAACCTTAAATTTCAGCTCCTTGAGGTGGCTTGACAACATTTTCACCTCTGGTGACCGAGCGGTGTATAGCTGTTCGATCAATCGTACCACTTCTCAAACCGTTCCATCCATTTCCACATTACTGAATTGTTTTCCGGAAGCGGCCTTCTTTCTTCAACTTTAAAGACATCCAGTGCATCTGCGTCTGGTTGTAGGAAATCCCATATCTTTTCACGATCTGGCTGCTGATTTCCATTATTCTGAACGGCAAGGTCGTGATAACGCCTTTCGAAGTCTTCTGAAATAGATTTTATCCAATGCTCAAATCCGCAGTAATAATATTCTTCCGGGACCCATTGGAGAAGGGAGCCTATCGGTTTACCCGCTTTCATGTGTTCCCAAATAGTGAAGTTGGATATATATTTCTTTCTTTTGTTTAACATGTCGGCGAGGGTACTACTTGCAGTATAGATTTCAGAGAAATGACTAATGATCCTGCTCATCAATTTATGCGCTTCTATGAACCAAGGAAACTTCAGTTTTATCCTAATGCAGTTAGGATAGACCAAGACAAAACCTTCCATATTTTTAATATCTAATTGCTGGATTTCTTCAAAGTTGACAATGTGCCCGTACTCTTGGGTATAGTCCTTCGCTATTGGAAAACCAATATCTTCCAGGGGGAGGTCCTCTCCCGTACAATTGTCAATGACCCCAATTAATACGAGGTCTCTTTTATCACCATAATCGATAAGGACTTTACATTCGGGATAAATAGCTTCAAAAACATAGGTTCTATCCCTTTTTAGTTTATTAAAAGTATGGGCGTATTTTTCATACAGAATTTCTGTTGCTATGCGAGCTTTTTCATTTGAAAACGACCGCTGTGTGGCTAACACCGGTTTTTCTCCAACCCAGTACAGAGTGGCCATAGTGCCATCCACCTTCTCATAGATCTTGAAATTTCCTTTAGGTAACCTCAAAATTTGATTATCAGACAATTTGATCTTAAAAGGAGATACATATTCCTTGAAGGTGAAGAACTTAGTGAATGGCCTTGCGTGGGCATTGCCTTTTCCATCGATTATCAGCCCCCGGCAGTGTTTGTTCACTTCATCCCAAATGATCCTTTGTTTGGATAACCCCGGATAGTAACCGTAAATGTACAAGTCTTCAGTAGGATGTTTTTCACAGGTGATGGGGGTGTCTTTCACGTATTGGTCAAGGATAGCCTTATTAAATTGCTCCATTTCTGTTTTCTGTTTTATAATCCGGTGGACAACACATTAAGCAGCCTGAAAATATTGCAAAATAAATGATTGTACAAATTATCTATACTTTAATTTGAAAGTAGTAACTTTCCGGAAAAAAATATGTTTTGTGGAACATTCACCTGTTTTTAAAGAGCTGATCAGAGTTGGAGAAGAAATACTCGAATCCAGGAAAGAGGATGAATACGGTAACTATTTCTGGATCTCACCGAAAGTAATTGATGAGGAAATTTATTTTCAGGCCTTTGAAACTGTTTATTCAGGGGTTAGCGGAATAATATTGTTTTTCATCAGGTTATATGAAATAACGAATGATGATAAATATCGGCAGGCTATTATTAAGTCTGTTGGCTGGCTTTACCGGTATTGCCGGGAAAACCCTACTGACAATTATGCTTTTTACACTGGCAGGATGGGAGTGGTGTATACCTTGCTTAAAGTATATGAATCGTTGGCTGAGAAAGCCTATTTGGAAAAAGCAGAAGAGCTTGCTATAAAATGCGGCAGGTTTATTGAGTTGAGGGACCCGCCGGTATATGACCTGTTGAATGGGACGGCGGGAGCTTTGCTGGGGCTGCTTTTCCTGTACGAGAAAAAACAAAGCCAGGAGATACTTCAACTTATTGAACAATATGTCAACCACTTACTCGATGGAGTTAAGTGGGGGAGGCGTGGCATTTTTTGGGATATTACGGGTTGGGAGATATGGCCCCTCACGGGTTTTTCCCATGGTTCGTCTGGGATTGGTTATGTTTTCATACAATTGGCTAAATTGTTCGACAACGCTGCTTATTATTGGATTGCAGAACAAAGTTTTAATTATGAAAATCAATTTTATAGTAAAAAAAATAATAATTGGAAAGATTTCAGAAAACCCAGGTTGAATAGTGAGGCCAATATGGAGAAATATGGCTTTCAGAGCCTGGAAGACCTATCTTATTTCACCCGCCCTAAATATATGAACGCCTGGTGTCATGGTTCACCAGGTATCGCTTTGACGAGGTTTGAATTAAAATCAACTCAAGGCTCTGAATTATGGAAAAATGACTTGAAAAAATCGATTCAGAGCACTATTCAATCCTTGAATTCGAGCCATTTGTTCAGTCATTGCCTTTGCCATGGGACAAGTGGGAATGCCATGGTTATAATCCATTGCGCTGAGGAATTGAATGGGGAAACTTTAACAATAGAAGAACAGTTAGAGGCAACCATTGCCAGGCAAATCAAATACTGCAGCTCCCATGGCAGGTATCAGCCCGGCTTAGCCAAGCTAAGTAAAGATGACAAAGATTACAGCCTATTCATGGGGCTTGCTGGAGTAGGATATTTTTATGTGAGCTACCTTGATCGAAAAGAAAGCTCAATAATAAAACCCTCTGTTGCAGGCCCGATTGTGGCCAAAGGCCCTCTGCCGGGATCCTTGTTTGCCACAGAGTCGAGTTTGTTCAGCCGGTGTACAAAAAATGTTTTTCGAAGAACGCTATCATTGCTGGAGTATCTGGCCGGAGAGGAGGAGTTTTCCACCCTTGAACAATCCTTATTTGCGAATAATAGAGACGAGGGGCTTGAGCCTTTTGTCGAAAGAATACAGGCCGTGATAGACAAACTGCCTGACTCGAAATTGATAAAAGAGGTTTTCGATTTTGAACTAAAGAACTGGCAATTGCCAAACACATCTCATGGGAATTTTTATTTGAGTACTTTACATTTCATCAACCGAAAAAATTTCTCTCAAGCATTCTATGGATTAAGTTCCGGTAAAATTAAAGACTCTCAGTTGATCCTGAAAAGCAAACCGGCTTCTGCACTGTTTAGGTTAGAGTGGAACTGGTTGGCTGGCCACTGGGGGGCCCAAGAGGCCGATAGAGGGCAGGAGGTTTTTATTTTCAGCACCTTTGACGGCAAAACTACAAAACAGTACTCAATTACCAGGTTCAATTATTTTTTGTTGAGCCAAATAGAAATCAGGCAAGAGATTTCTGTTTTTGACCTGGCGGAGCTTGTCTTTCAAGAATTAGAAATCGAAAATCAAGTTGACCGGGAGGCCGTGGGGCAGAAAGTGTTGGATCAAACGGCTGTTTTAGCAAGGAATAACTTTATTCAGGTGGCTGCAATAAGTTGAAATCAGGTCAATGCAGTTCTAATTGATTTCTTATCAGGTTGTAATAGATGCCTCGTTTTTTTACCAGTTCAGCATGGGTGCCTTTTTCGATCAACCTGGAATTGTCCAATACGATTATTTGATCAGCGGATTTAACAGTGCTCATCCGGTGAGCTACAACGACTACGGTCCTTCCTTTGTAAAATTCTTGCAACCTCTGCATGATGATGTGTTCGTTCTTTGAATCCAAAGCATTGGTCGCCTCGTCGAAAAACAGATAATCGGGGTCTTTGTAGACCGCGCGGGCAATCAATATTCTCTGCTTCTGCCCTTGGCTGATCCCCTGCCCATTGGCTCCTATCTTGGTATTATAACCCATTGGCAAAGACTCGATAAATTCCTGGATGTTGGCTACATATGCGGCATAAATCAGCCTTTCCTTATCAATGATGTCATCATTTACCGCGATATTGTTGGCGATACTGTCTGTAAAAATATAACCATCTTGTAAAACGGCCCCGCATTTATCACGCCACCATTTTGCACTAATATTTTTTAAGTTAACCCCTCCTAACTTTATGCTTCCACTTGAAGGGTAATAAAATTTAAGTAATAACTTGATAAGAGTTGTTTTTCCACTGCCGCTTGCTCCGACAATTGCTGTTATCTTTCCCTCCGGAATTTTAATATTAATGTCCTGGATCGCAAATGGCGATTTGGGGCCGTGATATTGATAGCCCAGGTGGATGAGGTTGATCGACCTGTCTTCAGGGTAGATGGTTACAAATTTTTTGTCTTCATCTTCTTCATTTCGTTTTTGATGAATTTGATTCAGGCGTTCAAGGCTGATCTTAGCCATTTGTGCATTGGTGATAAATTGAACGAAACTGCCGATCGGAGCGGTGGCCTGGCCTAGGATATACTGAATAGCCAGCATCATTCCAAAAGTGATCTCTCCGGAAATCACACTTTTTGCTGCAACGTAGGAAATCACGACGCTTTTTATCTGGTTAATGAGCATTGCTCCTCCAGATTGGTACTGGCCGAAAATAGTCATTTTCATTCTCGTTTTGAATAAACTGGCCTGAATTCGCTCCCACTTCCATCTTTTTTTCTGCTCGCAGTTTTGTAGCTTAATCTCCTGAACTCCCTGGAACAACTCTATTAGCGTGTTTTTATTATCGGATTGTTGATCAAACATTTTGTAATCCATGGTCTTTCTTATATTTAGAAAGAGCAATATCCATATGATATACAATATACTTCCAGCCAAAAATATTAAAAATATTTTTATGTGATAAAAAATTAATATGGCTGAGAATACAAAAAAGTTGAAAACAGAAAAGATAATATTGAGTAGCGATCCGGTAAGAAAACTTTCAATCCGTTTATGGTCTCCGATCCTTTGCATGAGGTCGCCCACTGAACGGGATGAAAAAAACCAGACTGGAAGTTTCAATACTTTAATGAGGAAATCTGAAATGATGGCAATATTGATTCTAACACCTAGGTGTAGATAAATCCAAGACCTTACAAAGCCTGCAATTGCTCCACTAAAGTGCAAAAATACCTGGGCTATCAATATGAGGTTCACAAAACCGAGGTTGCGGCCGTTGATCCCTTTATCCACTAGTGCTTGAGCAAGAAAAGGCAGGATGAGTTGAATCAGGCTCCCAATCAGAAGCCCCATGATGATTTGGAGAAAATATTTGCGGTAGGGCCATAAATATTTTACAAAAAAGGAAAGTTTTCTTTTCTCCCTTCTGTTTTTTCGGGTACTTACATAGGAAGGTTCATGGAATTTGGGGGTCGGTTCCAACATTAAGGCAACGCCCGTTTTTTTTCCATCAACCTTCTCATTCAGCCATGCTTTTTTAAATTCCTTTTCGCTATACTTTATTGCCCCGATGGCAGGGTCAACAACATATACTTTACCTTTGCGGAACTTGTAAACCACTACAAAATGCCTAGATCGCCAGAATGCGATTAAAGGCAGAGGGGCGTCTTCTTTTAAGTTCTCAAAAGGTAGCTTGGCGCTTAGGGTCCTGAATCCAAGTTCCTCGGCGGCAACCCCCAAATTAGCGATAGACGTACCTTGATTAGTGATATAACTTTTTTCTCGTATCAATTCGAGGGGAATGGTCCTTCCGTAGTGTTTGGCAATGGCCTTCAAGCAGACAGGCCCACAGTCAATGCTATCTAATTGTCTATATACGGGAAAGCTTTTCATACTTAAGTAAGTAAAGCGTTAGTGGTTTGGACAGGAGAGAAAGTTAGTATAAAATTCTAGTATTTCAATGTGTTATTTTGTAATTTGTGCAGGCCGGTTCACTATAGGCACGCTTATTCAATGCATAATAGCAGAAATAAGTGTCGGCTGACGGGCTCAATTCTCAAATTCAGGTATATTAATGAGAGGGTACAAAGATCAAATGCTGACTTTGTTATTTTGTGGAAGTGTTTTCTTGCATTCGGCCTATGCGCAAACGCAGAGTGCGACGAGTTCAATGGCGCCTGGCCGTTCTGTTGAAAACCTTTATTCTTTTGCTAAGGTATACGGTTATGTAAAGTATTTCCACCCCAGTGATGAAGCCTTCGAGCTAGATTGGGACCTGTTCGCTATCTACGGAGCTATGAATGTGGTAAAAGCCAGAGATACTCAGGAACTCAAACAGATCCTTGAAGAAACGTTTTCATTTGTTGCGCCTACCCTGAAGATTTTTCCAGCGCATGAACCCATTCCGTTCAACATTGAAGACATTACTCCTCCTTCAAAGGAAAATTATAAAACAGTAACCTGGCAACATTTAGGCGTTGGGTTTGGCAACCATTTTACAAGAGGTAAAAGCAGGTTCAAAAGCATAAGGACCAACCGTAAAGAGATAATCCTCTACGTTGGACACCCCCAAATAGGAGAATCCTTTGAAAGAGATATTGGCAGCGGATTGGTTTGTCAATCTCCACTAGCGCTTTATGGCGATTCGGAACATACATACCCCAAGGCCAGCCAAGCAATGTTCGAGGATTGGAAAGCTTTTGAAAGTGGAACGGATAAGGACGCGCTTTCAGGCGCTCAGTTGTTCACCCGCCTGGGTAATGTCATTAATTGCTGGAATGTATTCCAGCATTTTTATCCCTATTTGGAAGGAAGGGAAAAAGAGTGGGAGCAGGCTTTACGTATGGCGCTTAAAGCTTCGTATTCGGACCAAACGGTGTATGACCACCTGGCCACCCTGAAAAAACTGTTGGCCGCATCTGATGATGGACACGGCATGGCTATTTTGAAAGGCGATGTCACGGCACAGTATTACCTGCCAATTAGATGGGAATGGATAGAAGGTGAACTTGTAGTCTCTGGTATATTTGAGAATAATATTTCGATTCGCCCGGGAGATATAGTTGTGGCTATTAATGGCCAACCTGCCAGACAGGTCATCGACAGCCTAAGGCAATTGGTTCCAAACCCAACTCCTGGGTACAATGACCACCATACGGCTTTGGATGCCCTGTTGGGGCCTGAAGGAGAAAAAGTGGAAATTTCTTATCGAAATGAGACAGGTGTACATCGGGAAACCCTTATTAGAAGCCTTCCAGTGAAATCCGGTTATTCCTTATTGTCAAGAGAGGGCCATCCGGCTAAAATGGAAATTGACAGCTCCATTCTATATATCAATCTGGACGAAATTGGAAAAGATATCGAGGGCCTGATCCCCGAGCTTAATAATTATACGTCCATCATTTTTGACATGAGAGGGTATCCAAGAAATGTGCCTCACACTTTATTAGGCAATTTTATGTCCGAAGTAGATACCAGCCGGTATTGGATGAAATATCCCCAGATCCGATATCCGGATCAGGAAAATGTCACCTATTTGGGCAAGGGATGGTACCTTAGGCCCCGGACTCCAAAAATTAATGCCAATTTAGTGTTTATCCTGGATGCACGGGCGATTAGCTATGCAGAGAGTTTTATGAGTTTTATAAAACATTATCATTTAGGCACTATTGTGGGCCAACCTAGTGCGGGGACAAATGGGAATATCCATCCATTTAAATTACCTGGCAATTACTATGTTCAATGGACTGGCTTAAAGGTGGTTAAGCACGATGGTTCCAAATTGCATGGCATCGGAATATTGCCTGATGTATACGTTAATAAAACAATTGAAGGAGTAAAAGAGAAAAAGGATGAATTCCTTTTAAAAGCAATAGAAATTGCAAAAAACAGCCAAAAGCATCCAGCCACTATTTCTAAAGGAAAGCACTAATTTTGTTTTTTTATCCGATCGGAATGGCTGACAGTTCCAATTTATCACTATCAAAAACAGTGAACCCCTTCTTGCCCTTTCTATTGCCTATGGCGGGTACCATTACTATATTTATTCCAATACTCGGATCCAGTACTATCGAACCTTCAAAATCAAGGGGAAATAATTCGTTATTCTCTGAGATGATAAGGGGTTTGACCGGATGCCCGTGCCCAACAAAGCTGACCTTGCACTTTTTCTCCCGGCAAAAAGCAATGTGATCAGGCAAGAGTTCTCTAATACGCAAAGACCATTTCCCCGAACCTGTGAGGTCAGGAAATAGAAAATGGGAAAATAGTACGTTAATGCCCTTGCCATAACTTTTGGCAACAAACTCGGAAAGGCTTGACAGGAACTCTTTGTCTTCTTTTGAAATCAACGTGTCTAGTTCATTCTCATAAAGCCAAAAATTGCCGTTGGCAATTTTTTTTCTCTCCGGATAATCCATTGTGTACCAGTCGGCAGGCAAATTTAGTAAGGGGTGTAATGGAAAAGGAAGCTGTTTGATCGCAAATAAGTCGTGGTTGCCAAGCACTATGACAGAACAAGTATCTTTTATTAGCTCGATGCACTTTGAGGCATTCCTGGAAGTTAAATGGTCATAAAAAGGTACGCTAAACCCTACAATATCGCCTAAACAGATTATTTCCTGGCATCCCAGGGTTTCTGTCTTAGCGATCGCTTTTTCTAATGCGGCCACATCTTCGTGTATATCTGAAAATACAGCGGCTTTCATGGGTCAATTTTTGGAGATCCACCCGAACGATCTATAGAGCAGGTAAAAAAGAAATGCTTCATCGCGATTGCCTACCCCCAGCCTGTTATTAGTCATATGGAGAAGGCTGAAATAAATAGGCCAAATCGGGTGAAAACAAGTATTTTTTTTGATCGCTTCGGAGCAAGGTGGGTAGTTAATATTCCCTTCAGCTTGCAGGCACTGGAATGAACGACATATCCTTTCATTTGATTCAATCCATTTCTTGAGAATTGGGTCTTCAATCCATTCTGTTCGCCCGGCCTCGAATATTGCTTTGGTATACTCAAGATAACGCGACTTGCCTTGTTGGAAGAGATTTTCAAATATTGTTCTTGTTTCAGCAAATTGATTTTTTGACTTGTTTTGAAATACTTTTGAAGCTTTGGATATCCATGAATTGGCCAGGCATTGAAAAAAAAATGAAGCGCACAAAGCGGGTATCCCTGCTGCTTTTGCGAAACCGACGTGAAGTTTGAACCCTGTTCCAATGGCCAGGTCATAAGTCCATTTCTCGCGGTGTTTCAACAATTCCTCAATGATAGTTTCAGAGGAAACCATAAACTGGTTTTCTGCAATCATTAGTGCTTGCACCCCTCCGTACCTGTCTGTTTCGGGTTCATAGTCAATATATTGTACAGAATTGTTCGGGTAAAGGCCTCTATCCGTATGATATTTTCTCTTTGAAGGGTTGTGTTGGAAATAATCCGAAAACATTGAGGAAACAAGCGCTTTCAGTTCTTCATGTTTTTGCTTTTCTGTATAAAACCGAAGCCTGATGTGTTGCCCGCCTTCCCCATACCGGATGAAAAAGTAACGGTCAATAAAGCCATCCCGCTTCGCATACTGCAAGAAAGGCACGATGGCTTCGACAATGAATGCCGAGAGGGAACCCGCGAAAAAAAGATGGACAGACAACCATTCCTTCATTTTGAATCGCTGTTGGTCAGGTGCCATTGAATTACAAACTCAGAAACGTATTTTTCACCCTTATTGGTTTTAAGCAGTTGCCGGGAGTTGGGAAGCATTTCTACTATTGACATTTTTTTCATTACTCTTTTAGAACTTTTTTCGAAAAGTTTTACAAGGAACAAATTGGAAAAATTGATATATTGTGGTTTGGTATCATCGCTGTTTATTTCTTTTTTTATTCTACTTTGCAGGTTCCCTTTCAAATGAGGATTGATTACGATGAAAATCTCCGTTGGCATACCATGTGACCGCCTCCAATGATCTAATTTGACAAAATAATGCCAATCTGATTCTTCTGTACTTTTTTGAGGGATTTCATCCTTATCGACAATCCAGTATTTTCTTTGCAGAATAATCTTGTCTTCGAAGACAACTCGGGGCCTAAAATCAATTTTGGAGTTGAAAGCCTTGCCTTCCTGTGCGGAATCGTTGGAATGTTTCCTCAAGGCGGAATGAATTAACATTCTCATAACCAGCCGGCATTGAGTGAACTTATTCAATAAATCAAATAATTTGGATCTGCCATTAAGGCTTTGGAACCCCATGTCATGGACAGATAAGCTTCGTTTTAGTTCCGGGCTGTATAGTTTTAACTCATTTTCCTTTTTCGAATATTTTATTGTCAGGTCAGATACCAAAAGCTGCTTGTTTTTTGGCAATTGAGAATGCCCCCCGGGTATCAGGATTTCGTAGTCTAACATGGGAGGATGTAAATTTGCATTAAAATAGGAAGCGTCATGTTCTTCAACCATTAAATATTCGTCGGCGCCATGATCATTCCACTTCCTCACTTGATCAATGAGAGGCTTTTCAAAAATGTGTAAAAACCTGCTGAACATCTTTCCATATCCTATTGTGAGAATGTTCACCGTGGCCATCAGCCCTCCGTCCTTTCCCCTGAATAATTGCGAAAATAAAGAATAAGAAGATTGTATTTCTGTATCAATGGTTCCAACGATTTCATTCACCTTCGAAAGATCCTCTTCTTCGATATGGATTGTTTCTGTATGTTGTTCAGGAAGCTTTTCAAATATGCGCTTTGCGAAGTGATCCTTCCATTTTTGCTGTTCAAAATGGTTATTAGTGGGAAAATAAATAACAGGCCAATTTTTGTTCTCTTCTTTTTTTTTCTTGTTTGCCTCATGTATAAACCGAAAATAATCTTCGTAAAAAGTTAGCAATGGAATCTCATTCTCCGGCCCGTATTTCCGATTAAAAAACTGGCTGAGGCCTTTTCTTTGTGCTGAGATCGGCTCAAAATAATTGAGCCCTACTATCAGTTTGTCTACTCTTTCTAATAAATCATCCAGTTCTTTATTTCCGATTGTAACATTCAGGCCAGTAGCAGTATCTTCGTAAAAAACATTCTCAGGCTTCAATCTGAAATATGCAGATTGGTTATTTTCGTGATTAGGCACAGGCCGCTCTTTAAATATGTATTCTTTTTCTATGTGTATGAAGTATTCGACAAGCTCTGTATAGGCTTGCTGAATGGATTTTTTTCTTTGAGCAGCGTCATATCTGCCTAATTCATCGCACTGGTGCCTCAGAGAAGTTAATATAGAAATAGTCCTTTCAATTATCGGATTGTCGTCAAGGTTCAGGCATTTTAAAAAATGGGCTAAGGCTTGATCCCAATTGGGGTCAATACCTGAAACGGGAAGATTGAATTCCAGGAAGCCGTTATTTATAAGGGTCAGTAGATACTGTTCGACCTCAGCATCAGATGCAGCTACAATTTTTATCAAGGCTTGAGCCAGGTTTCCGAAAGACGGCGGCGCATCAGTATTCTTGAGTAAAGAAAATATTTCTTCCAACACCTGGTTACTCTCGATCCTTTTTATGGATTCTATATTATTAAAATTGATGAGATATCGAAACTGAGATGATTCTCTGAAAATCGAGGGGTTGAGGCTTACCGGGAAATGATAGAAAGAAAGCCGACAATTAAAAAGTGCTGTTTTTATGGACCGGAAAATAAAATTATTCAATCTCACAACATTCCTGTTCTCGAGCGCCTCCTTTTCTTTTAATGCAATACCTTTCGTCGCCGGGTCAACTTCTGCCAAGCAGATGCTGGTAAATGTACTGAAAGGCGAAGTCTTGGCATATATGCGTGATAAATACTTGAGCAACCCGATTTCGGTTTGCCTTGCTTTTTTGTTTTTCAGGTTTTTACCTCTTGTAAAGTGTTTGATCCTTTCATAAAGCGTATGGCTTGATAAAGTCAATCCTTTATTCAGGTGCTCCTTTTGGGCCAGGGCCATTAAAGACTCTCTTTTGTTCGCAGCTTCATTTTCAAATAATTCTTCCCCACTTTTTAGTAAGGATTGATATTCGTCTTGCAGCTTTTGATGCTGAATGGCCTTTTCTACAATAGAGGCAGGTAATAGATCGAATACCGCCTCTTGCGGTTCATTTCTTTTGAGGCGGCCATTGTACAGGTCTCTTCGATAATTCTGAATGATATTTTGTACTTTTCTTTCGCTTAGGCTGTGACAAAAATCAAGGAGTTCCTGGCTAATTGTATTTTTGGAATCCTCTATTCTGGCATGTAAATCAAATAGCTTTTTAGTATGTTTTTCTAACTCTGGTGAATTTAGTTTTTCAAGATCTTGAAAAACTCCCCCGGCGATCCTAGTTAATACTTTGGGGAATATTACTCGGGCGTTTTTCTTCATTAGTGATCACTTTATCAGGTTTTGCCTCAAATGCTTTTATTAGTTTATGATAAAACCGTTCTATCAATCTTAGGTCGGATGTTATTATTTCTGCGACACCAAATAATTCTTGTTGGAACTCGATTTCAAAGCCATAGGTGGTTTTAAGCTCATCTGGAAATTCTATCATTACTCTGTACATCAGGTCCTGAGGGATTGTACTGATTTGAAAGATCTCCCCCAATAGATATCCGTATTCAATGCTTGAATAACTCAGTAATGAAACTTGAACTTGTTGCCCTACTTGAACCTCGCTGGAGCCTGTCATTGGAAGCATGGCAACACCAATGATCTTTTCTTCGTTCGGCAATACGGTGAGTATCTCTTCTCCTGGACTGGCTACCTGATTGTCTTCCCAATACTTTACAAAATGTACGGTACCATCTATAGGCGCTTTCAATACATACATTTGCTCCCAAGATCTTAGGTCGGCAATGATCAAGTTTACAGCATCCCATAGATTCCCCTTTTGTATCTCTATGTTCTCCAATGCCGTTGCTTTGATCTCAGTTAGCCTGTTCTCAAAGACTGACACCTCCTTTTGAGTGGAGATCATCTTTTCCTCAATCAAATATACGTTTTTCTCCTGATGCAATAATTGATTGAATATTTCGTTGAAATCTATTTTCGAAATTACTCCCTGTTCTAATAATTTTTTGTTGGTTTCATATTTTCTTCTGGATAACTCCAATTGCTTTTCGCTGGTTTTTTTTTGTTTCTTAAAATTTTCTATCAATTCTTTCTGGAATATTATTTGTTTTTCAAATTCTTTAATTTGTATTTCTTTCAGGTTGGAGGCTTTTGCCAATTCGTAATCCCTTTTGGCTTGGATAAACCTTAGATACGAATTTTCCAGTTCTCCTAACTTTAGATCTTCTTTAAAGTATTTATCGAGGATCTGGCCTAAGGGCCCTCCAACTTGATTCTCTTCAGTAATTTCGGCAAAATCTCGTTTTAAGCGAAGGACATCATGCACATCCGCAGCATTATCGATGACTGAGAGCCATTCCCCTTTCTTTACTTGATCTTCTTCTTTGACAAGAAACTTTAAGGTGCCCTGAGTGCGGGCGATCAGCCTTGCGCGGGGTTTTTCAGAAATTATACTTAACTCCGCCCTGACTGTTTCCGGGTATTTAATGAACCAGCTGACTGTGATAATGGAAATGAGAATTAAAAGGATGGCTCCAATGCCGCTCCTGATGACCCAGGGAGAAACCGCACCGAAAATATCTTGTACTTCTTCACTGTGTATTTCCAGATCATGTTTCATTTCAGCCTGATTTTCCTGATCGCAGCGTACAAAACATTATCATGTTAAAAGTGGAGCTAAAGAATATAACCATCCTTTAACTCCACTTTCATTTACCTGAGAAAGCTTGATTTATAAATTGGCTTTTCTAACCAACACGGGTCAAGGGTTAGTTAGACATTACTCTGTTCCTTTATTTTTAGCTCTCTTCTTCCTGCAATTCGGATTTTTTAGTTTCAGCCAGTATCCTCTGTGCTGCCTCCAGGATGGAAGTGTCTTGCAGGTGGACTATGCCGCCATGCGGGCCGGGTTGGATATGTTTGTCGGCGATATCGCCATCAGCGAATTTGTTGGCTCCAAAATAGTTGCGTACGGTTTGCTCATTGATGTTCAATTCTTCGGCAATTCTGCGAACACTGCCGGTGGGCAGTTTGTGCTTGATGGCTCGCAGCTCCTCGAATGTAATATTCATAGCTGAAAAAATTTAATTAGGAAATCAAAGGATAACAATCCTCTCATTCAGATAAGCAAAAGAAAGTTAATCCTTTTTCTAAAAAAAACAAAGAAAAAGGAAAGATGCTTGAGGAAATTTTGACCCTGGGATGATGCGGATAAAAAGAATGGAAGAGAAAAAAAAGAGGGCTGCAGGACTAAGCATTGTCCTGCAGCTTATTCAGTTTAATGAAAAGGCCGGTTACTGTTCCAGCTTGGCGGTGGCTTCGGAAGGAGCGGGGGCTTCGTCATTGCTTACCGTTTTGGCGGGGGCTTCTCCCCCTTCCTTTCCTTCGGTAGCTTCTTCTTTTCCGGGCCATACTACCGGAGGGCAGCTGAGCAGTTGCTCGGCCATTGCGCCCGGCCTGGGGAAGGGCGCATCCACATAGCCTTTCAGCTTTTCTTCCTCAAACAGCTCCTGCAGGAAGAAGGCGACGATGGGCAGGCCGGTATTGGCGCCCTGGCCCAGGCGGAGGTCCCGGAAGCGCACGGCGGGGGATTCGGCGCCCACCCAGGCTCCGGCCACGATCCGGGGCGTATAGCCGATAAACCATCCGTCGGAGTGGTTCTGGCTGGTGCCGGTCTTGCCGGCTAACGGATATTTCATATTATACCGGTAGCGGATGCGCCGGCCGGTGCCCCGGTCAATGACTGCCTGCAGCATCTGGTTCATCATATCGGCTTCTTCTTCCCACAGGGGGCGTTCCCAGTTGCAGGTATCTTTTTGCCACTCGTTATCGATGAGCACGGCCCCATCCGGGGCTTCGACGCGCCGGATGTAATGCACTTCGGGCCGGGCGCCCCGGGCGGCAAAGGTACTGTAAACGGTGGCCATGTCGCGCAGAGATACATCGGCAGCGCCCAGCGCGATTGCCGGGACGGCGGGTATCTCCGTACCGATACCCAGGCTGTGCGCCAGGCGGGCCACACTTTTCGGGCCGGCCTGCATCATCAGCTGAACGGTTACGGTATTGACGCTGTTGATCAGGCCTCCCTCCAGAGAGTAATACCCTCCGTATTCATTGGTGGCGTTTTTGGGCATCCAGTATTCGTACTGCGGATATACCCGAAGCTGGTTCGGGAAATAGGAGCAGGGAGGAATGCCCTTCTGCAGTGCGGCGGCATAGACGATAGGCTTGAAGGTGGAGCCTACCGAACGCGTAGACAGAACGTGGTCATATTGAAAAAATTCGTGGTTGATCCCGCCGACCCACGCCAGGACTTCGCCGGTTTTCGGGTCGAGGGCCAGAAAGCCGGCGTTGAGCAGGCCGAGGTAATGTTTTATGGAGTCCAGGGGGCTCATCTTGCGTTTTTCCTTGCCTCCCTTCCAACTGAAGACTTCCATTTCTACCGGGATGCGAAAAACGGAGTCGATGCCTGTACTGTCGAGCCCGGCGTTGAGGAGGCTTCGGTAGCGGGTGGATTGTCTTTTTGCCATTTCCAGCACCCCTTCCGTTTCCCAGGGGTCGGCGCCGTTGAGGTGCCGGGTGAACTCCTTCTGCAGGCTTTTCATCTGTTCGGCAACCACATTTTCGGCAATGGCCTGCATCCGGGCGTTAACACTGGTGTATATCTTCAGCCCATCGGTGTAGATGTTGTAGGCCATGCCATTGGGCTTGCGTTTATCTTTGAGGAGTTCTTTGAGCTCCAGCCGGAGGTGTTCCCGGAAATAGGGCGCCGGGCCCTTGTTGTGGGTAATGGGAAAGTAGTTCAGCGACAGGGGCTCTTTTACCAGCGAGTCGGCCAGCCGGCGGGAGAGGTATCCGTATTTTGCCATTTGCCCGAGGACGAGGTTGCGCCTGGCCAACGCATTCTGGGGTTGGGAGACCGGGTTATATACGGTGGTGGCCTTCAGCATGGCGACCAGGACGGCCGACTGGGAAGGAGTGAGCCGCGAGGGGCTGGTATTGTAAAAGCGCTGGGCGGCGACTTTGATCCCGAATGTGTTTTCACTAAACGGCACCGTATTCAGGTACAGCTCGAGAAGCTTCTCTTTGTCGTACAACTTTTCAAGGCGCATAGCAATGAACACTTCCTTGATCTTGTTGATGATCAGGGAGTATTTGCCGTAATCTTCCCGGGGATAGATATTTTTGGCCAGTTGCTGGCTGATGGTGCTTCCCCCTCCCGAGGAGCGCTCACCGCTGAGTATTGTTTTGAAAAATACCCGGAACCAGGCCCGAAAGTCTATTCCGTTGTGTTCGAAGAACCGCGCGTCTTCAGTGGCGATCAGGGCATTGATAAAATGGGGGGAGATATCCCTGTATTTAACATTGCTCCGGTTCTCGAAATAATAGCGGCCCAGGAGGGTGCTGTCGGAAGCATAAACCTCAGAAGCGACGTAATGCGTCACGCCGGCCAGGTCTTCTTCATTGGGAAGTTTGCCAAAAGCGCCGGCGGCAATGCTGGCAATGAAAGCGCTTCCCGCTATGAATGCCAGGACCAGCAAAACCTTGACTCCTTTGACCGTCCATCCGGCAGCAGGATAGTCGATCCAGAAATTATACCAGCTTACGGCAAATCGAAGTTTGAAATTGATCCATCTGTCCTTCATTGTACGCCTGTTTGATCATGGGATAAATTTTGTTCACCTTTCCAGGGATTACCACGCGATGGGGCGCAGGCAACACCCTTCATTGACTTTTGCCGGGCGGCGGGCAGGGCGTACCCGAAGCCCCAATATCTTTAGCTGCTGTTGTTTTGACGTAGAAGGTTCGCTTTTGATACGGGGCCCTCCTGTGAAATTTTTCATAAAATTCGCAGGAAGGTATGCGTTGGCTTGATGAAATATGCGTACTTGCTTGGATAGGCTTAAGCCTTATACCTTTTTCCTGCTCCAGGGAAGAACAGAGAAATTCGTTTAGGGGAAAGCTGTAAAACGCTCATATATTCTATACGGGGAGGAGGCGCCGGAAGTTCCGTTTTCAGAAAGGATTTTTACGATTTATTTTGGCGGCAGGCAAATTGCGTATGTGTTTAGCGGTGCTCCAGGTGACATCTTTCGCCTATTCACCGAACCCTCAGCTTGTAGTACTGTCCTTCAAAGGCGAAAGGTGTCATCTGGAAAGGACGAGATAACACCTTTTTGCCCCCTCAGTCCCCAGGAATAAGCATATTTTCCAGGAACAGGGGCAAAAAGATGTCACCTCGACGCTAAACACATACCAAATAGCTACTTGCCTGCCGCCAAAGCAGGCTTATTCGTTTTCTTTGCTTTCTTCGAGAATGATCACATCCACAGCTGCCTTTTTCACCATGGCGTTAAATGCCGGGATCTCGTTCTCTTTCAAACCGTAAAAGGCAGCCAGCTGTTCGTCGATTCTTTCGGTGAGTTCCCGTTTGGCCTGATAGGCCTGTTCGGTGGGGCGGAAATCGCCGACGCCAGCCAAAGAGTTGAGGTGAGCCAGTTTATTGGCCAGTTTAATGGGATAATTCAGCGGATCCTGCGGGCTCTGGTTTTTGGTCTGATACAGCTCCTTTTCCACTTCTGACATTACCGAATCTATGGCTTCTGCCTTTGCCAGGAGTTCTTTCTTAGGCTCGTTCCCTTCCCAGCGGCTTGTGAAATGTTCCAGTTGTTTGCGGATCTCCCGTATATCGATGATGGCCTGGTGGGCTTCGGATACCTTTCGGTTGACTTCCTGCATGAAGGTGAATTGCGCCTGAAGGTCCTCATCCGTACTGGTACTCCGGGGGTCTCTCAACAGGTTGAAGGCCTGTTCCGTTTCTTTGTCGCCCACCTTCAGCCTCGCGCGGTAAATGCCGGGGGGCGCCTTGGGGCCGTTCAGCCCCGCCCACCAGAGGACCATACCGTCAAAGTCCTTCGCTTTGGGGTAGTGCATATCCCAGACGAAAAGGTTAGATCCGGCTTCTACTTCCAGTTTATCCTCTTTGTCCTTTGCCTGGTTGCTGAATTCCCGGATCAGCCGGCCACTTTCATCGAGGAAAGACAGGGTGATGAGCGTGGAGGTGTCCTCCGGCATTTCGCTGAGGTAACAATAGGTTAACACCCCATTCGGGTGGTTTGTCCCGGCATTCTTTGCATTAGGGTTCTGCCTTCCATCCAGTCGGTATGCATCGGCGGGTTGGTAAAGGAAAAAGCCGCTGTTGGCTATCTCACTGTTGAGTTGGTGCAGTGGAGTGAGGTCGTCGATGATCCACAGGCCGCGGCCCTGGGTAGCTGCGATCAGGTTGTTGTTCTTGACCGCCAGGTCGGTAACGGGCACGGTGGGAAGGTTGAGTTGGAATTTCTGCCAGCTTGCCCCGTCGTCAAAGGAGACGTACATACCGGTTTCAGTGCCGGCGTAAAGCAGCCCTTTCCGCCGGGGGTCGGCGCGTACTACTCTCGTAAAGTGTTCCTCCGGTATCCCTTCGGTAATTAACTGCCAGCTCTGGCCATAATCTTTTGTCTTATACAGGTAGGGGCGGTAATCCCCCAGTTTGTAGCGGGTTCCGGCTATATAGGCCCCTCCTTTGGTGAAAGGGTCGGGCTCTACGCTATTGATCATCATCCATTCCGGCATCTGGGCAGGGGTGGCGTTTTCCCAGTTTTTCCCGCCATCGCGGGAGAGGTGAACCAGGCCGTCATCAGAGCCCACCCAAAGCAGGCCTTCTTCGTAAGGGGATTCGGCAGCGGCGAAAATGGTGCAGTAGTACTCCACTCCGGTATTGTCCTTGGTGATGGGGCCGCCGGAAGGGCCGAGTTTGGTAGAGTCGTTGCGGGTCAGGTCCGGGCTGATCAATTCCCAGCTGCGGCCGCCGTTGTAAGTTACGTGCAGGTGGTTGGAGGCGGCGTACAGTTTGTCCGGGTTATGAGGGGAAAAGAAGATGGGGAAGTTCCATTGAAAACGGTATTTCATGCCTTCGGCGCCGTACCCCATGGGGTTGTCCGGCCAGACATTGATGGCCTGGCTTTCACCGGTGCGGTGGTTTTTCCGGGTTAGGAACCCCCCATAGCTGCCCCCGTAGACGATGTCGTCATCTTCGGGGTCGACTGCAATGTGGGCGCTCTCTCCGCCGGCGGTGGGTTCCCAGTGGCGTTCGGATATGGCGCTGGATTCGGTGCGGTGTAAAATGCGGACGGTGGAGTTGTCCTGCTGGGCAGCGTATATCCGGTAGGGGAAGTGGTTGTCGGTGGTAACGCGGTAGAATTGGGCGGTAGGTTGGTTGTGGTAAGTGCTCCAGTTTTCCCCGCCGTCAAAGGATACCTGGGCGCCCCCGTCGTCGCCGATGATCATGCGCTGGTTGTCTTCCGGGGCGATCCACAGGTCATGGTGGTCGCCGTGAGGAGCTACGTAGGGTTTGAAGGTTTTGCCTCCATCGGTAGATTTGTGGTAGCGGACATTCACGACGTAGACTACCTCTTCATCCTGGGTGTCGGCATAAATGCGGCTGTAGTACCAGGCCCTTTGCCGCAGGGCGCGGTCGGTGTTGAGCCGGGCCCAGCTGTCCCCGCCGTCGTCTGAGCGGAATACGCCCCCGTCTTTGGCTTCCAAAATGGCCCAAACCCGGTTGGAATTGGCCGGCGAAACGGCTACGCCGATAATTCCTTTGAGCCCCTGAGGGAACCCTTCTTTTTTGGAGAGGTCCTCCCAGGTATCCCCCCCATCCGTGCTTCGCCAGAGCGTGGAGCCATCGCCTCCGCTCTCCAGGCTGTAGGGCGTACGGCGCACCCGCCAGGTGGAAGCAAAAATGATCCGGGGGTTATTGGGGTCGAGAAGAAGGTCGACAGCGCCGGCATCAGCATTGGCGAAAAGCACTCTTTCCCAGGTTGCGCCTCCATCTACGGTGCGGTATACGCCCCGCTCTTCACTGGATTGATAGAGGTCGCCCATCACGGCGGCATAGGCCAGTTCCGGGTTCCGGGGGTGTATCCGGATACGGGAAATATGGCGGGATTGCCGAAGGCCGATCTGCTCCCAGCTCTTCCCCGCGTCTACGCTTTTCCATACGCCATACCCGAAGGAGACATTGCCGCGTACGGTTTTTTCGCCGCCGCCCACATAGATCACATTCGGGTCGTATTCACTAACGGCAACGGCGCCGATGGAACCGCCGAAGAAACCGTCCGAGATGTTTTCCCAGCTCTGCCCTCCGTCTTTAGTGCGCCAGACCCCACCACCGGTGGAGCCGAAGTAAAAGAGATTGGGCTTGCCCGGAACACCGGTAACGGCACAGGAGCGCCCGCCCCGGTAAGGGCCGATATTTCGCCACTGGATGGCATCGTACAGGCTTTTTTCGTATTGTAATTTTTCCGGTGCGGATTCCTTCGTTTTTTGCTGGGCATTTGCGGGATGTACAAAGAGAAAACCTCCTGCCAGAAGCAGGAAGAGCAGAGTCTTGTTCCTTTTCATTGGAGTGTTCTTTTTTCAACTTTTCGGCTTTCGCCGGGGAATCTTGACTCTGGAAAGTTAAACGTTTTTGAGGGATTCCGGCCTATTTTGAAGATAAAGTGATCTTTTTGGCCGCAGACTTATCTCCCTGCCGGATCTCCAGGTAGAAGTTGCCCGTGTCGTTTTGCGATAAGTTTACCTCATCCCGAAACTCCCCGGAGAAATTGCCGAGGTCATAGAGATAGATCAGCCGCCCGGCTTCATTATAGATGCGGATGCTGGTCTCTCCCCGTCCAGGCAGGGTAAATTCCATCTCAAAGCCGTCGCCGTCCTGCTCGATGGTTAGGCCTTCCAATGCCAGGTTATTGACGGCTTTCAGCGTTATCTTTTTTTCCCGTTCCAACTTTATTGCTTCATCAGCACCGAGGCTTCGAACGTCAACTTCCACTTGTTCCGGGCCGACGATGACAATTTCTTTCTTTTCTCCCTTTTTAAAATAGCGGTCGAACCATTCTCCAGGTTGGGGCGCTACCTGAATGTCCATATTCAGGGCTTTTTCCGGCTTCGTCTCGCAGTAAGACTTGATCGGGCCTCTCATTTTTTGTTCCTTCCCATTTCGGGCCACCTCAACGGTTATCTTTTCCCCCACTTTCATAGCGTTGATGGCCGTGCTGATGTCCTGCCAGTCCAGCATCCGGTAACCGTTTATGGCGATGATGTGGTCGCCATCCTGCATGCCGATGGCTTCTGCCGTTGAGTTGTCAATGATATTGACCGTGACGCCATCGGGGGCCTCGCCTCGCTTTCCGGCGGCCGAAATGCCCAGAAAGGGGTCCTCGCATTTGTCCCTTTCCCGGGATTTGCTTTCCGTGCGGGCCCCGAAGGTGACTTTGAGCGCCTGCTTTTCACCACGGCGGTAGAGGTGCAGTACTGCCGGCTGGCCGGGCTTGTATTTACGGATGATATGGGTTAGGTTCTGTTCTTTTCCGGTGCGGTATTCGTCGACTCCATAAATATAGTCAAGGGGCCGGACGCCCGCCCTTTCGGCGGCGCTGTTTTCCACCACCCGGGTCACATAACTGCCATAGAGGTTGTCAAAACCCAGTTTGCGCGCTTTTTCTTCGGATAATTGCTCGGAGTAGATGCCCAGGAAAGCAGTTTCTCTGAATGGCTGGTATCTTTTTTCTGCGGAGTAAACTTCCGGGGCGTTTTCCAGAGGGGCTCGTTTTTGTGTTGTGTTTTGGGCTGTGGCCAGGTTTACCAATAGCATGGCGGCCAGGAAAATAGCAAAGTACTTCATTTTGTAGTTTTTTCTTATGGCGGGTTGGCGCCCGTCCATGGGTAACACTTTTTTAATAAGGACTTACCATAAAGACACCGCTTTCCCAAAAAGGGTTGCTCATGCCTGCCGGCGGCAAAAAAAACACCGTTCTTCTTTACTCCGTGCCACATGCTGGCTAACTTCGCAGGTTATTGGCACAAACACTATAAAGATGAAAATACAGTTCCTTTTTCCCGCCGTAATTCTGTTATTGCTGATGGCTTCCTGCAAAACAAAGCCTCCCGTTCGCCCGCTGGAACAATATGAAGGGCTTTGGGAAGAGAAGTTGTCCGTGATCAATATTCCGGTCGATGTCAGCCTTCGGGATATGGAACGCTCCCTCAACCAGCAGGTTAAAGGCGTAATCTACGAGGATAATGACCTCCATGACGGGGACAACATGCGAATACGCGCCGAAAAGCGGCAGGATATCAGGTTGGGCGTCGACAGCCAGCTCATCAAATACAGAGTGCCTTTAGCCCTTTGGATACAATACGACCTCGGTATCAGCAAGGTGGAAGCGGAAGGGGAGCTGTCCATTGATTTTAAAACCGCCTTCAGCATCACCGAAGACTGGGGCATCAAGACCGTCACCCAGGTCATTCGCTACGATTGGTTGCGAAAGCCGCGCCTCAAAATGGGCGTTGTGAACCTGCCGATCGGCTTTATCGCCGGCCTGGTAATGGAAAACAGCAAATCATCCCTGGCCAGGAGCATTGATAAACTGGTGCAGGAGCAATTCGGCCTTCGGCAAATGGTCAATGAGGCCTGGGAAAAGATGTATGAGCCCGTGTTGGTGTCGGAGGCTTATAACACCTGGCTGGCCGTCAACCCTCAGTCTATTGGTATGGCCCCTCTGGAAATGAAAGGAGACAGGATACGGGGCGCCATATTCGTGGAGACCCGGCCACAGGTCAACATCGGCCGCCTGCCCGCAAATACACGCCCGCTTCCCTTGCCCAACCTCCAGGCCCGGCAGGATACCGGAGAAGGCTTCACCATTTATGTAAACACGGTTATTTCCTATGAAGAAGCCGAACGCATCGCTAAGGAGCAATTGCTGGGAGAAACCTTTTCCCAGGGGAAACGGGCTGTCCGGGTAGAAGACATCGAGCTCTACGGGCAAGGCAATAAGATCATCGTAAATACGGTGTTGAGCGGGAGTTATAACGGGAGTATTTATCTGGTTGGCAAGCCTGTTTACAATTTCCGGAAAAATACCATTGAGATCGAAAGCCTGGATTATGAACTGAGCACCAGAAACTTTTTGCTCAGATCGGCCGGATGGCTCCTGAAAAGCACCATGAAAAACAAGATAGAAGAAAATATGAATTTCCTGTTGGATTACAACCTGCAGGAAATGAAGGCACAGTTTCAGGAGCAGCTCGAGGAATACAAAATTACCGAGGATGTCATTTTGAAAGGAGAATTGGAAGAGCTGGCCATTCAGAATGCCTACCTTTCCCCCGAATCTATCGTTGTTCGCCTTGCCTTGAGCGGGCGGCTGAATGTAAATGTTAAAGGGTTGAACTGATGGAGTTTGTCATTGCTGCCGGGCACGAAGAAACCGCCAGGGTTGCGGGAGACATCCTCTTTGCAGGAGGTAACGCTGCCGATGCAGCAACGGCAGCATTTTTTGCTTCCTGGGTAGCGGAGCCCTGCATGGCTTCTGCCGGAGGAGGGGCTTTCGTCCATTATTTTTCTGCCGGCCAGCAAGAAGCCCTGGTGTTCGACGGTTTTTGTCAGACTCCGGGAAGAAAAATTCCTGCCTCCAGGGCAGATTTCTTTCCCATTGAAGTGAATTTTGGAGATACGGTGGAGCCCTTTCACGTAGGGCTGGGGTCTACTGCCGTTCCAGGCGCTGTAGCCTGTGTGTTTTCGCTGCATGGCCGCTACGGGAGCATACCTATAACAGAACTGGTGCAGCCTGCCATACAACTGGCAAGAGAAGGCGTGGCGGTCAATCGTTTCCAGCGATATCTGTTCACCTTGTTGGAGCCGATCCTCAAGCTCAGTGAAAGGGGGCGGCAAATATATTTTCCCCGGGGGGCGCTTATTGGGGTAGGAGAGCGGTTGCAGATGCCCGGGATGGCGGATTTTTTGGATTACCTGTCCCGGGAGGGAGAAGACGCCTTTTATCGTGGTGAGGTGGCCCGGAAAACCGCCCGCGATTATGAAGCAGGGGGTGGGCATCTGCGGATGGAGGACCTCGGGAAATATCGGGTAGAAACCAGGCCGCCCCTGGCTGTTCCTTATGGTGGGGCGACGGTCCTGACCAATCCGGCGCCCAGCCTGGGAGGGCCCGCCATCGCCCACCTGTTGCTCAGCCTGCCCGGGAAGGAAGATATGCCCGCCCTCTTTTCCCGGAAATACATCAGAGCTTGGCTGAAAGCACAGCGGGAATCCTGGAGGCTTCTCCGGCGGCCGGGTGCTTTGCAGGAGTCGCTGGCCAATAAGCTGGCCCGCCGCCTGGGAAGCACTACTCATCTCAGTATAGTAGACAAAGCTGGCAATGCCGTTGGGCTGACTGCCTCCAACGGTGAAGGATGCGGATATTTTATGGAGAATACGGATATCCAACTGAACAACATGCTGGGCGAGGCGGCGCTCCTCCCGGCCGGTTTCGATTCCTGGGAACCGGCAACCCGCCTGCCTTCTATGATGGCGCCTACGCTTTTGCTGGATCAGGAAAAACAGCTGGCAGCCGTTTTGGGGAGCGGCGGCGCCGGGCGCATAGCTACCGCCATAAGCCAGGTAGTTTGCCTGCTGGAAGCATACGGCCTTCCGGTAGAAGCAGCGGTCGAAGCCCCCCGGCTTCACCTGGGGCCCAATGCCTTAAACCTGGAACCCGGTTTTCAGGAAGCGTTCTTAGACGAAGACACCGGGGTAGCCATACTATACTGGAAGAGAAAATCGATGTTTTTCGGCGGGGTCAATGCAGTGGCCAGGAAGGGCAAAGAATGGATGGTTGCCGGCGACCGCCGCCGCGACGGGCACGTCCTGGTGGGGTGACCGATGTTTTTCCTTTACTCCCCGTGCTGGACTTTCTCCATCATCAGCAGGCGTTCTCTGCCGCTGTCGTTCATCTTGAGCACCAGGGAGTCGGTAGTCAGCTTAACGATCTCAACTGCTTTTTCAGTTGAGGCCTGGTTGAGCGTATCGGTCGTGTACAGGTATTTCGAGTCGATATAATAAGTGCCGGCTTCTTTATAATTTAAAGTGCTGGAATAGGCATAACCTTTTTCCCGGAACGACAGCTCTATTACGCCGGGGTCTACATCATTTAATGGCGAGCCCTCCTCCACGACGGCTACCCCTTTCCAGGTTCCTTCTATCAGGCTTTTATCTACGGGAGAGCAGGCGCCGAGCAGTAAAAGCAAGGCAAAACTGATTTTGAAAATGCGGTACATTCAGTTGTTGTTTGGTTATGGTTCTTTCAATAAAGCGCCGTTGTGAGGCCCAGGTTGCATGGCGCCGCAAATTTAAGAGAACATTAAAAATAAACAACAAAAGCCACAGCGAATACACCGTGGCTTTTATTGCCCTTTAATTTATTGCTGAAGGACTAGTGCGCCGGGAACGAATTAACAGGCGATTTCGCGGCCCCTTAAGGTACTGGTTTACAGCAGCTTAAACTCACCCGTTAATTGGTGCCGCTTTCACTAGAATAGCAAAGGCACAAGCATCAGGAAGGCTATGGCGCCACCTATGAAACCGATGAAGGCAAGCCATGCCACTTTCCGGAGATACCAGATGAAATCAATACGCTCCATGCCCATAGCGGCAACGCCGGCAGCGGAGCCGATGATCAGCATACTTCCGCCGGTACCGGCAGCGTAGGCGATGAAATGCCAGAGTTTGGAATCCATCGGCACGTCATACATACCCATAGAGGCAGCCACGAGAGGGACGTTATCGATGATGGCGGAAGCGAAACCGAGCAGGATGACAACGATATCCTGGTTTGGGATCACCTTATCCAGCCACTCTGCGACATAACGCAGCGTTCCCACCTGTATTTGCTGGCCTTCGTGCATTACCGCGCCGAATACCAGGCTTTCCAGAGCGGCAACCGCCATAAGAATACCCAGGAAAAACAGAATACTGGACATTTCAATGCGCGAAAGCGCCTTGTGGGCCGAATACATATGGCGGCGGGACTCCGAAAAGTCCTCTTCCGGGTGTATGTATTCGGAAACCAGCCAGACAACGCCCAGGCTGAGCATCATTCCGATATAAGGCGGAAGGTGGGTAATGGTCTTGAAAACAGGTACAAATACGATGGCTCCCAGGCCAAGATAGAGCATCACTGTGCTGCTGAGGAGTTTCTGGGCTTCCACGTCGCCCATGTCTTCGTCCAGGGATATTTCTCCCTTAAACTGAGGCAATAAGGTTGCGATAAAAGTAGGGATGGCAAAGCAGACGATGGACGGTAGCACCAGGTAGGTGATCAGCCCTTGTGCGGATACTTTTTCGCCGATCCAGAGCATCGTGGTGGTAACGTCTCCAATAGGCGACCACGCCCCGCCGGCATTGGCGGCAATGACGATCATGGAAACAAACCACAGGCGCTCACTTTTGTTTGTCACCAGCTTCCGCAGCAGGGTGACCAGTACAATGGTGGCGGTCAGGTTGTCAATGATGGCGGACAGGACAAAGCCCAGGGCGCCGACGATCCACAGCAACTTCTTCTTGCTTCGGGTACGCACGTAGTTTTTCAACACTTCGAATCCCCGGTGCAGGTCGATGATCTCCACGATGGTCATGGCGCCAATGAGAAAGATCAGGATCTCGGCAGTTTTGCCGAGGTGGTGAAGCAGGGTGTTGCTGAACCCTTCCTGAGGCCCGCCATGCCCCCCCCCCGCATCGTGGCCGTGGCCGTCAACGGTAAACATGCTGAATACTTCTTCGTGGGTATCGATCACGGATAGCCAACCGAAATTGAAACCGATGGCCAGCAACGCCCAGCACAGCGCTGCCATCATGAGGGCAGGAACGGTCTTATCCAGGCGCAGGGGATGCTCAAATACGATAGCGGCATACCCGAGGATGAAACAGAGGATTACAGCTGTGGTCATGAATGTTCTTGTTGGTATTAATAGTATCGTTTTGGGGGAGCCGGGAAGGCCCGGCAGGCCTAAAATTATAATTTTCTTCCTGCTGAGCCTATACTTTTTAGGATAAATCTGCAAAATCAATGCCCGGGGAACTGTTTGAAGGATTCCTGGTTTTGTGAAGTACAGCTTTTCCTTATTTTTGCATGTTCAAAGAAATACAGACAAATGGTAAAGATCGGAGATGTAGAAGTTGGTGAATTCCCGTTGCTCCTGGCGCCCATGGAGGATGTTAGCGACCCTCCCTTCCGGGCGCTTTGCAAGGAGCAGGGATGCGATATGATGTATACCGAGTTTATCTCGGTGGAGGGGCTCATCCGCGATGCTGATAAGAGCCTGCAAAAACTGGACATTTACGACGATGAACGGCCCATCGGCATTCAGATCTTTGGTGCCGAGATGGACTCGATGATGCGGGCCGCGGAGATCGTGGAAGAGGCAAAACCGGAAGTCCTGGACATCAACTACGGTTGCCCGGTCAAGAAGGTGGTCTGCAAAATGGCCGGCGCCGGCATCTTGCAGGATATCGATAAGATGGTGGAACTTACCGAGGCGGTGGTAAAATCAACCAGCCTGCCGGTTACGGTGAAGACCCGCCTGGGATGGGATGAAAATACAAAATATATAGAAGAGGTGGCCGAGCGCCTGCAGGACGTGGGCATCAAAGCCCTGTCCATCCACGGCCGCACCCGGAAGCAGATGTACAAGGGGGAAGCGGACTGGACGCTGATCGGAAAAATCAAAGAAAATCCAAGGATACACATTCCCATCTTCGGCAATGGCGATATTGACAGCCCGCAAAAAGCAAAAGAATACCGCGAGCGCTACGGCGTGGACGGCATCATGATCGGCCGGGCCAGCATCGGTTATCCGTGGGTCTTCCGGGAGATCAAGCACTACTTCAAAACCGGTGAACTGTTGCCGCCTCCTACCGTCCACGAAAGGGTGGAAGCGGCCATGCAGCACCTGCGCCGTTCCGTAGAATGGAAGGGGGAAAAGCTGGGCGTACTGGAGATGCGCCGCCATTACACCAGTTATTTCCGTGGCTATCCCGGAATAAAGGAATTCCGGAAAAAGCTGGTAACCGAGGACGGCCCGGCTGCCATTTTCGATACCCTGCGAGAGATAGAAACCCAATATACCGAGGCCGAGGCCCCTGTAGTTCATTAAAAGCAATTGTCTTGGTTTTCAATATTGAGCCACACGAGCGAAAGATATTTGAGGTCATCAGCCAGACGGCAGAGGAACTAGGCTATCCGGCGTATGTAGTGGGCGGGTATGTCCGGGACCGCCTCCTGGCCCGCCCCTCGAAGGATATGGATATTGTTTGCGTCGGAAGCGGTA
>JAGFJE010000406.1 GCA_024103175.1 Phaeodactylibacter sp. | reverse complement strand
GGCCGGCGTTTGTTCGCCTGGTTCAGGGGGGCGGTGTCCGGAATTTTTCACCCGGACTTCGGCGTGAGACTCCGGCGTGATCTCAGTCGAACGCTCAGTCGAACGCTGAGGAATTTATCCGGCTGCGATAACAGACGTGGCGAGGACGGGCGCTCTTCGCCAGGCCTCTGAAAACAAAGGATTTTTGTTTTTTAAGACATACATTTCTGAACAGTCTCTTCAGGGGGGCATTTTCTCATTTCCACGCTTCACTCTGCCTCCTCCTCCAGCTTCGCCTTTCGCGCCTTTTTCTGTTCATTATTGCTCTCGTAGATGCAATAGTTTTCGTACTTCACCGGGTCGCGTTCCACCCAGATGTCTTTGCCGATATTGCAGAGGGTAATCAGTTCTTCGTACAGCTTGTTGCCCTGTTCGATGCGCCGTTCTACGGAGATGTCGCGGTCGGCCACCTTGTCCTGCTGGATATTGACCGCCTTTTCGAAATCGCGCGTCGCATCCACTACCCGTTTGATCACATTCTCATTCACGCCCACTTCCGCCAGGAAGTCGATCTGCTGGCGCGCTACGCGCACCACCCGGCGCCCGCAGAAAATGAGCTGAGCGTCGGTCATGTCCCCCATCTTGGCGGTGCCGAACTTGCGGTAGCGGCCGCTGCGGTTGCTGTACTTCATGGCTACCCGCGTCATCAGGCTGCGGACAGCAGTTTTCAGGCTTTCCGCCGCTTTGTATTTCTTTTCGGTGGTGATCATCTGGTCGCCCAATAGCTCGTCGTCATCGGGCAGGGCGCGGAATTTGTCGCACATGGCCTTGAAGCCCTTCAGGCGCTCGATGTCATAACCGTATTGCGTAAACAGTTGTATGTCCCGCTGGGCGTATTTGATACGTTCCATGCACTGCAGGTAGAGGTCGGCGTCGGGGAAGTTGTACTGTCGGTGGGCGCTTTGCTTCTTCATCTTGTCGCGATTTGATGATAAAGCAAATTTATGTCATGTATTTGATAAAAACAAGTTTTTGTACAGGCGAAAACGTAATGGGTTTATTTAAAACATACATTTACTCAGTTATAATTTTCCAGCTAATATATCAATCCGATAAATTACCCAAAAAGAAAACGCCCCGGATAGATTCCAGGGCGTTCGGGTCATTTACCTACGCTATACAGTTCTACCGGCCCCTGCATATACTTCTTCAGTTTTCCGGAAAGCTTTTCCACAGCCACTTCATAGTTGCCGAGGGTGGTAAGCTGGTAGTACGGCGCCATATCCGGCCCGCGCAGGATAAGGGCGTCGAAGGAGTTGGTGCCGGCCACGCCGGTAACTTCCCCCTCTCTATCAGTGGCGGCGATCCAGTCGGCGTAGCCTTTATCGACTTCAGCGACCAGGAAGGGCTTGCCGGCGAGCAGGCGGACGTCCACCGGGCGCCGGCTGGCATCGAAGATCAGGGCGCTGCCCAGCTGGCCGTGCAGGATCTCGTTGGTGTTGCAGGCGTAGAAGAAGTACACCGGGCAGGGAGCAAAGGCCTTGTCGAAAGCCGCCATGATGCTGCGGTTCTTGGCGCACTGCTCTGCGGCGGCAGTTTCGGCCTTTTCGAACAACTCGGCTTCCAGCAGGGCGGCAACTTTTTTTTGGCCGCTCTGAAGGCGGACCAGTAGGTAGCCGTCGCGGAGGACGGAAGCGCTGTAATTGAGGTTGGCCTTGCGATGCGGGTAACAGCCGGTAAGCAGGAGTACCATAAGCCCGGCGGCGAAGAGGGAGGTAGTTTTCATTGGATTCAGGTTTTTTGGTGGTTATAGACGGAAAACCGATCTTTTATCCTCAAAAGTTCCTGTTTGTTACCAACTACCCGGCAAATCCCGAAATAGGTAGGGCCAACGGCAGCCCATTACCGACAAATGCCGCAAAAAAACCGATCTTTTCTGCCAAAACGAGGCTAGTTTTTGTGCGCACTTTCCGTTCCCTAACGCAGGCTGTCCTTTAATCGGAAAAATGGCCCCGTTAAGTAGATCGGGGCCATTTGATAACCAAAAAATATAGTTCTTTGAAGGGAAATCACATACAATCCAAACTTTTTATGTTCCCGGAGGCCAGCTAAGAATTTCTTAGTTTTTTACTCCAGGAGCATAAAATAATCCCGTGAACATTTTTAAGGCTGCCAAATATATGTATCTTTAGGGGTGAAAATGTTATCATTATAATCCCGTAAATTTCAGTTCCATGAACATGACACCAACACTTGGCAGCCCAATGTGGCAGGAATCCACATTTTTGACCCTTAATTCCGAGCCACCCTAACTTCTGCCAATCATAATTCCCAAACGGCAGGATGTACGGTATCCTCCGAAGAATGGCCCTGACGATTACTCTCAGGGCCATTCTTTTTTCGGACGGGCTACCTTTAGGCGGCCCGTAATAGGAGACAGGAATCATCCCGGATTAAAAAATTCAGAATGATTCATGCCTGATCTTGCATTACTCCTCGATAGCCTTAATTCCCGGCAGTTCCTTCCCTTCTAAAAATTCCAGCATAGCGCCGCCGCCGGTGGAGACATGGCTGATCTCATCGGCCAGGCCCATCTGGTTGACGGCCGCTACCGAGTCTCCTCCTCCGACGAGGGAGAAGGCGCCTTTCTGGGTGGCCTTCGCTACGGCCTTGGCAATAGCTTTGGTGCCGGCCGCGAAATTGTCCATTTCAAAAACGCCCATAGGGCCGTTCCAGAGGATGGCCTTGGAATCATGGACCACTCCGGCGTAGGCCTTCCGGGCTTTCTCGCCGATATCCAGGCCCATCCATCCATCCGGGATGGCGTGGCTGTTGGCGGAACTTACTTTAGCGGAGTTGTCGAATTGATCGGCGATGGCGGAGTCTTCCGGCAGCAGCAGTTGTACCCCTTTGTTTTTGGCTTTTTCCAGTAGCGTAAGCGCCAGTTCCTGTTTGTCTTCTTCGACCAGAGATTTGCCGACATTTCCGCCCTGGGCCTTGACAAAGGTATAGGCCATGCCGCCGCCGATGAGCAGGTTGTCGACAAAGTCGATCAGCCGTTCCAGGAGCAGGATCTTATCCGATACCTTGGCGCCGCCGATGATGGCGGTGAGCGGGCGGGGCGGGTTGCGCAGCATTTTCTGGGCGGCTTTTACTTCGGCATCCATCAGGAAGCCAAACTCTTTTTCGCCCTTGCCGAAAAACTGGGCTACCGTCGTCGTCGAAGCGTGGGCGCGGTGGGCGGTGCCAAAAGCGTCGTTGACGTAGACATCGCCCAGCTTGGCGAGTTGCTTTGCCAGGCTTTCGTCACCCTTGGTTTCACCCGGTTCGAAACGGGTATTTTCCAGGACCAGCACCTCGCCGGGTTGCAGCCCTGCCGCCATCTTCTGGGCCTTGTCGCCAACCAGCTCGTTGCAGAACTTTACTTTCACATTCAGGAGTTCGGAGAGATGGCCGACGACATGGTTAAGGGTGAACTTTTCCTTGTCGATGCTGCCGTCCGGCAGCAGCTTTTTCGTAGGGCGCCCCAGGTGAGACATCAGGATGGCGGCGCCCCCGTTATCGAGGATGTGCCGAATGGTGGGAAGTGCGCCCCGGATGCGCGTATCATCAGTAATATTGAAATTGCTGTCGAGCGGTACATTGAAATCCACCCGGACCAGCGCTTTTTTTCCTTTATAGTCGATTTTCATGGCTAAGGATTGAATAATTGAAGAACTGAAGGAAGGAGGTTGATCCGCCCCCGAAGAATCTGCATGCCAAGCATTCCACAGGCTCAGCCCCGCACCTCCATGAAGCCGGGGAAGCGAGAACGGAGAACGGGCTATTGAATGGCGAGCCCCGGAGAATCCAGGGCGTGCCATTCAATGCTTGTGTTATTTTCGGCGCGGCAGCCTACTTCAGTATCCTTGCCGACAGGTCGGCCAGGCGGGCCGAGTAGCCGGCCTCATTGTCGTACCAGCCCACTACCTTGACCACATTGTCGATGACCATGGTGAGTTCGCTATCGAAGATGCAGGAGTGTGGGTTGCCGATGATATCGGAAGATACGATCGGGTCTTCATTGTATTCCAGGATGCCTTTCATAGGGCCATCGGCGGCTTTTTGGAAGGCGGCGTTGATGGCTGCGGCATCCTTCGGGTTTTTCACGACGACGGTGAAGTCCGTTACTGAGCCCGTGGGTACGGGTACGCGCATGGCGTTGCCGTTCAGTTTGCCTTTGAGGTGAGGCAGTACTTCCCCTACCGCTTTGGCGGCGCCGGTGGAAGTGGGCACGACGGAGACGGCGGCAGCCCGGGCGCGGCGCAGGTCGCGGTGCGGGCCGTCCACGATGTTCTGGTCGCCCGTATAGGCGTGGATGGTCGTCATGAAACCGCTCTCGATGGTGCAGAGGTCATCCAGGACCTTGACCATGGGCGCCAGGCAGTTGGTCGTACAGGAGGCGTTGGAAAAGATGTGGGAGTCTGCCTTGATCTTTTCATCATTGACGCCCAGCACGATCGTCGGAATGTTTCCTCCTTTTGCCGGGGCGGAAATGACCACCTTTTTGGCGCCGGCTTCCAGGTGCCAGCCAGCCTTTTCAGCGTTGGTGAACAGGCCGGTGCACTCCAGCACCAGGTCGACGCCCATTTCTTTCCAGGGCAGCTTCTTAGGGTCTCTTTCCGCCATGGCGGCTACGGCCTTGCCGTTGACATAGAGGTTGTCGTCATCAGAAGATATCGTGCCGTCGAACTTTCCCTGTACGGAGTCGAACTTCAACAGGTGGGCCAGAGTTGCGTTGTCAGTAAGGTCATTAACAGCCACTACCTCCACTCCTTTCATATTGAGCAGGTTGCGGAAAGTGAGCCTTCCAATGCGGCCAAAGCCATTGATAGCAATCTTTTTGGACATGGTTTTATGTGATTTTGTTTTCTGAAAATGTTCTCAAAAGTGTGTTGGGCCATTTTAGGGAACGTTATTGGTGTTCGGCGTGCTTCGGCTTTTTCTTCAGCTTAGTGTAAAAATAACAATAATCACCGGCCATTCGTTGCCCGGAAAGGTTTTTATTTTCAAACATTGAACCATTTTCCGGTTGTTGCGGTTTGCTATTTTGTATTTTTTAGCTAAGGGACCACAAAGGTAGAAAAAAGTTCTGCCATATTATTTTGCTTTTTTTAGAAACGCCCTATATTTGCAACCGCTTAGGGAAAAAAGATTCCCCGCAACTTGAGCTGGCCCGTTCGTCTAGGGGTTAGGACGCCAGATTTTCATTCTGGTAACACGGGTTCGATTCCCGTACGGGCTACTATCTTTTTTGGTCATTCGGAACAGTCCGAATCAACAAATCACGAATCAACGAAACAACTGGCCCGTTCGTCTAGGGGTTAGGACGCAGGCCCGTCTTCGGAGCCGAGTAAACTCGCCTTCTTAGCCGGGTAAAATTTTCATTCCTGCCCATCTTCATCCCTCAGCCGGGTAAAAAACACGGGTTCGATTTTTACCCGGCCGAGGAACGAGGACGGGCCCGTACGGGCTACTGCCTCATGTACATTTGTCCGGAAAAGCCCGGACAACAAACTACGAGTAAACAAAAATACTGGCCCGTTCGTCTAGGGGTTAGGACGCAGGATTTTCATTCCTGAAACACGGGTTCGATTCCCGTACGGGCTACAAAGGTGAAGCGCAGAACGCTTCACCTTTTTTCGTTTATGGTGTATGTATATGTCATACGGAGCTTGGAAACCGGCCGGCATTATGTGGGCATAGCACAGGATGTTGGCCGTCGTTTGAAGGAGCACAATGCGGGCCGTTCGAGATCCACGCGGCCTTATGCTCCTTGGGAACTGGTGCATGTGGAAGGATTTAACAGCCACGAGGAGGCAAGAGCAAGGGAGAAATACCTGAAATCATCGGCGGGCCGGCGGTATTTGAAGCAGCTACTGGAAGAGGAATAGGGTTCGTACGGGCTACCAAATTTTAAATTGAAAGGGAAGAATTAGTATATTTGGTAAAAAACCAAATACCAGGTGGCTTCCCAAAATAAAGGAATAGGCATCGGCCCCGAAGCCAAAAGCGCTCCCCGCGGCAAAAACCACCTGCTGGTAATTGCCATTGACGAGTACGCCCACTGCCCGAAGCTCTCCAACTGTGTAAAGGATGCCAGGGAGTTCATCGAAGTACTTACGGATAGATACCAGTTTGATCCGGACAATATCACTACCCTCTATAATGCCGAAGCTACCCGCCCCAATATCCACACCCGGCTGAAAAAGCTCAAGGGGAAAATAGGGGCGGCAGGCACAGTGCGCCGGTTCGCTTTCTGCTTTTTTGGAGTATAAGGAGCGTTACCCGCAGGGCCGCTTTACCGCTGAAGCGGAAGAACAAATATGGCGGCTGCCAACGGATAAAGAATGGAAGGAATTAGCCCAATCTTTCGGAGGATATTATGATTATGAAATAAGAAAGGATTTTGGCGACCCAAAAAAATCTTATAAGGCTTTATTGGAAGAAGGAATTAGCGGTTTTGCTGCGCTCCTTGGCGGCTGGCGGGACCCCGGTGCCAATTTCAACGACCTTGAGGTGAGCGGCGACTACTGGAGCGGGACGCAGAGGGACACGCAGTTCGCGTGGTACTACAACATCTACAGTAGCAACGGCAAGCTGTACCGCTATTACCACGATAAGTCGCTCGGTCACAGTTGCCGCTGTATCCAGGATACGCCGTCAAACGGCACAGATTGACCCTGGCTCAAGGCCAGCCACAGCCTGGCTAGAAGAAGTTGGGCTTCTTTGAAACCCTGCCCGCCAGGCAGGCGGGCCTATGTAAAGCAACCGGCTTAGCGGCTTCCGGAAACGGAAGCGCGGCCGAAGCATGCCGGTAACGGGGATATTCTGGCAGGCCTGGGTTTTGATCCACCCCCTAACCCCCGCCAGCGGGGGAAAACGGTTGCCCATGGCGGTAGAGGGGTTCTTTTGAGGCATCAATTTCCCTCATAAGCAGGGGAGAGGCCATATCAACCAGTAAACCAACTTTTGTCGAAGTGGTCATCTCCCCCGCTGGCGGGGGGCGGGGGGTGGACAAATCGCATTTTCCTCAATCCAATCGCCTATCATAATAGATACATCGGCTATCTTATTCAGCACTTCCCAATCCGAAAACCGGAGGACAGTAAACCCTACGCCCTCCAGATCCTTATCTTTCTTCTGATCTCGTTCATACCCTTCCGGGGAATCATGCGTGATGCCATCCACTTCGACGACCAGTAGCAATTCTTTACACATGAAGTCAGCAATGTAGTTGAGTACCGGGCGTTGCCTCCTGAATTGATAGCCCTTCATCTGTCGGCTACCAAGGACGTACTTCCACAAGCAGGCTTCTGCCTTGGTCATGTTCTTTCTCAGGCTGTTGGCATAGGGTTGCAGCCTTTTGTTGTAGTGGTAATTGTTTTGTGGGGATGCTTTTTCCATGGGTTTAGGTTTTGGTCCACCCCCAACCCCCGCCAGCGGGGGATATCGGTTACCCATGGCGGTAGAGGGGTTCTTTTGAGGCATCAATCCTTCTCTTAAGCAGGAGAGAAGCCATATCAACCAGTAATCCAACTCTTGTCGAAGTGGTCATCTCCCCCGCTGGCGGGGGGCGGGGGGTGGATATTAAGCCATACCCTTCCAATTTAAGTACTTTCCCCAAAAAGCACAAACCCTAAACTTTTCATGAAGGATGGCCTGAACGGTAGCTTTTAAGTGGTAGCGTAAATTTTCAGATTGCCCTCTAAAACCAATTAGGAGCTCCATCCATTGAACAAAAACCGCTCGCCCTCACTCCAAATACCGGATCACATACTCCAGACTCTGCCGGTGAAATTTCACACTGAACCCCTCGAACTGCAGGCGCACTTCCGGGTTGACTCGTTTGGTTAATGCTTTAGTGTCAAAATCAGCTGTGGGATGCTGGCCGATAAAATCCGGAAAACACTGCCGGATGACGAACTCGGCGTGCTCGTACCCCTCCGGATAGGGGCTGCCCGCCTTGGGCGCCGGCAACTCCACACACCAGATACGGCGCCCCCGGTAGTGAATGGGCTCCTTCAGTTTAAATGCCGCAATGGGCCGGCCGCCGATCTCCTTTTCCGAGAGTAATTCTCCCAGCCCCGATAACTTGCCTTTCAGTTCTGCGTACCGCTCCCATGTTTCCACCCGGTAGCAGAGGTGGTCCAGTTCGTAGTTTGATGCATTGATGTTTTTTTCTTCGAGCGCGGCAAATAAGCGGTCCAGAAAAAAAGTAGGATCCCCGAGTATTTCATGGATGGGATGCATAGCACAAGTGTTTTGATGAATGTAAAGGTAGGGTTCGCTGTTCGCAGTTCGGTGCTTGGCAGTGGACGAGCGCCATGTTGATAGTCAGAGTGTTGCGGATTACCTTGAGC
>JAGFJE010000338.1 GCA_024103175.1 Phaeodactylibacter sp. | reverse complement strand
CTATGAATACCAGTACGTTCAGGCGCACGTTTCCGAAGACCTTCCCTTCAAGTACATCTTCTCCGCCTTCTGGGAGGGGCAGGAAGGCAGCTTTCTGCTGTGGATGTTCTGGCACGTCATCCTGGGGCTGGTGCTGATGGCCACCGGTAAGCAATGGGAAGCCCCTACCCTTTCGGTGCTTTCTGTCATTCAGCTGTTCATCGGTTCCATGATCCTGGGCATTTATATCGGCTTCGGCGAAGAGCCGGCCCGCCTGGGCAGCAACCCGCTGATGCTGTTGCGCGAGGTGATGGACGCGCCCATTTTCGCCAAGGCCGACTATGCGGCGCAGCTTACCGGCTCCGGCCTCAACCCCCTGCTGCAAAACTACTGGATGACCATCCACCCGCCCACCCTGTTCCTGGGTTTTGCGTCCACCTCCATCCCGTTTGCGTATGCCATCGCCGGGCTATGGACCAAAGAACACAAAGCCTGGCTACAGCCCACGCTGCGCTGGGCCCTGTTCAGCGGCGGTATCCTGGGCATCGGCATCCTGATGGGCGGCGCCTGGGCCTACGAAGCGCTGAGCTTCGGCGGCTACTGGGCCTGGGACCCGGTGGAAAACATGTCGCTGGTGCCCTGGCTGATCCTGGTGGCCGGCATTCACACCAACCTCATCGCCCGCAGTACGGGCCATTCGGTACGCAGTACCTATATCTATTATCTGCTGACCTTCATCTTTATCGTCTATTCCACCTTCCTGACCCGCAGCGGCGTGCTGGGCGACACCTCCGTGCACGCCTTCACCGAGATGGGGCTGGAGTGGCAGTTGGTGGCTTTCATCGTTTTTTTCCTGGGGCTTTCGGCAGTCATGCTGGGCGTGCGTTTCAAGAGCATCCCCAGCCCGCAGAAGGAAGAGCCTACGGCCTCCAAAGAGTTCTGGATGTTCATCGGCACGCTGGTGCTGCTGTTCTCGGCGCTGATCATCACCGCTTCCACCTCTCTGCCTGTCTACAACAAGATCGTACAGTATTTCAACCCGGCCTTCGAGGGCAGCGTCATCACCGACCCGGAACCGCATTACAATAAGTACCAGCTGTGGATCGCCGTATTTATCGGCTCACTCTCCGGCATTGCCCAATATCTGCGATACAGAGAGGTTAACTTTACAAAATACGCCTCCAAATTCGGCCTGCACACCGGCATCGCCCTTGCCGCCACGGCAGTGCTCACTTATCTGGCCACGCTGTGGATCGAAGCCAAAGCCTGGCAGTATCTGGTGCTGCTGTTCTTCGGCATTTTCACCATCGTCACCAACCTGGACTATCTGATCACCTTCATCCGCGGCAACCTGAAGCTGGCGGGTTCCGTTTTTTCCCATGTCGGCTTCGGCATCATGGTCGTCGGCATCCTGGCCTCGGGGCTGAACAAGCGCGTCATTTCCAACAACCCCTTCGTCATGGACGGGCTGATAGAAGGGGCTACATCGGAGGAACTGCGGCGCAATATCCTGTTGTTCAAAGACTCCCCGCTCATCATGCCCCCCTACGAGGTCACCTACGTTTCGGATACGGTGGATACTTTCACCCGCACCTTTACCGTCAACTACAAGCGGCGGGACAAGGAAGGCAATGTAGTGGAAGAGTTCAACCTCCACCCCAACGTCCTCTACGATAAATCCTTTACCAAGATCGCCGCCTCCAACCCTTCCACCAAGCGCTACTGGAACCGCGACATCTTCACCCATATCGCCTCCCTGCCCCAGGTGGAGATCGACATGGAATACCGGCGGCAACGGGAGGACAGCCTCAACTACCGGGTGCTGAACGCTCCCATCGGCCAGCCCGTCATCATGAAGGATACGGTAGAACTGAGGAATGTGGACACCTCGGTGGTCAAAACCTACCGCGCCACCGTCGAGCGCATCAACCGCACGCCCCGCCACCCGGATTACCACCCGGAGGAAGGCGACATCGCCATCGGCGCCACCGTAAAAGTGGAGCGCAGCGATGAAGAAGGGGTATACACGGTTGAACCCGTGCTGGTGCTGCGGGGGCAACTGCTCTACAGCTACCCCGAACAGGTCAACGAACTGAATGTCAAGGTGCGCCTCAACGAAGGCATCTTCGACGCCGTCTTCAGCCCGGAGGCGGGCCTGGATTATACGGCATATACCTTCAAACAGGGCGACAAGATCGAATACAACGGGTATGCAATACAGTTCGCCGGCTTCAACCGGCAGCCGGAGCATCCCAATTACGCGCCCAAAGAAGAAGACGTGGCCGTCAGCGCCATGATCAGCGTTCAGGCGCCGGATGGGGAATCCTACCTGGCGCAACCGGTTTACCTCATCCGCGGCAACCGCCCCTTCAATATCAAAGACGAGATACCGGGCCCGGGGCTACACTTCCGCTTTACCGGCATCGACCCCAATACGGAAACCGTGGAGCTGCAAATTGCTCAGTCTGCCAAAACCACCGAATCCATCCCCATCGAGCTGGCGACCAACTCCCTTCGGTCCGACTACATCGTGCTGGAAGCCATAGAGTTCCCCGGCATCAACCTGTTCTGGTTGGGCTCTACCCTGATGATGCTGGGCCTGCTGGTGAGTATGGGGAGGAGGATGAAAACAGGTGTTAATGTGTAAATGTGTATAAGTAATGTGTCAGGGGAATAAAGTGACATCCGCCGCGCAGCCTCCCGGCCTCCTAAAGGAGTAGCTTCCACCCGCAATACAACCAATATTGGTATTTGCGGGGGGGGATGGAATATGTTGCTAAACTTATTTGACACAGTGCTTAAACGGCCGACCCCATATACACATTTATACTTTTACACACTTACACAAAGAATGGCTCCACCAAGCATCACCCTCATCGGCGCCGGCAACGCCGGCTATCACCTGGGCAGGCGGCTGCGGGCCACAGGCTCAGAGATCGTGCAGGTATTCAGCCGGCAACCAGCCAAGGCAAGAGAACTGGCGGAGGCAACCGGCGCACAACCCATCAACCGGTTGGCAGAAGTAAAAGCGGGCGCAGGCCTGTACATCCTGGCCGTCAGCGACGGCGCCATCGCGCCGGTGGCGGCAACACTGCGGCAACGCCTCCCGGAGGATAGCGCTGTAGTGCATACCTCGGGAGCAACCCCCTCTACGGTGCTGGCTCCTTCCTTTCCCAGACACGGCATTTTTTATCCCCTGCAGACCTTCTCCCGGGAACGGGAGCCGAACTTCTCCACCATTCCCGTCTGCATTTACAGCCCGGATGAGGAGCTGGAAGGGCAACTGGCTGCCCTCGGGCGGCAGATTAGCAACAACGTTCACCGTATCGATGACGAGCAGCGCGCCATTCTGCATGTGGCGGCGGTTTTTGTCAACAACTTTTCCAATCATCTCTTTCACATCGGAAAAGTGATCGTGGAGGAAGAAAAGCTGCCGTTCGAGCTGCTGCTGCCCCTCATCCGGGAGACGGTGGATAAGATAGAAACGAACGCTCCCAAAGACATGCAGACCGGCCCGGCCCGCCGCGGCGACCGGAAAACCATAGAACGCCACCTGGCGTACCTGAAAAAATTTCCGAACTTTGAGGCGGTTTATGAGGTATTGACAGAAAGTATTCACCAGGAAAAGACTTGACAAGTTTCTCCCGGGAGTCACCAGTTTGGTAAACTTGTCAAGTCTACAATCAACGAAAAATATAGGAGAAATGTATCGGTAAATGACAGATACCTCCCATTGCTCACTTTTGTCCGAATACGCAAATCAACTCAATCAACCGGCCTGCAGAGGCGGCCGACTAATCAACCAAAATGCGCATCGTAGGCTACATCGACCACCCCGTCCTGAAGATCACCATTTTTCAAATGGAGAACAAGCTGTCGGTCAAGCTGGAGTCCGGCCTGTTCGAACAAATCTATAAGTTCCGTACCGGAGGCCTGGTAAATACCGTAGAGGATATCCGAAAGCTGGTGGACGACAGCTTCATCACGGAAGTGTTACAGGAGATGAGCCGTATGCGCAGCATCCGGACAAAGGCGCTGGAGCGGCTCGACCCGGGCGAGGGTGAAGAGGCGTTTGAGGAGATCATCTGAGCGCAGGCACGGGCCAGTTGTTTGTTGCCGGTTTGGCCGCCGGTACGGGTAAAAAACACCACCCGTCCTCGCCACGTCTGTTATCGCAGCCGGATAAATTCCTCAGCCGGGTAAAAATTACGAACAGCGCCTGGTACGATTGGGTTCCCCCCAACTGACAACCAACAACTAACAACTGGCAACAACCCTTTCCCCTCTAATGCTTCAGCGGCCGTTTCTTCACCATCCCCCCCCTGGTGTCCTTGATCGAGCTCATGATCATAAAGGCCTCCCCGTCGATCTTATCCACCTCCGTCTGCAGCTTGGCCAGTTCGAGGCGGGTAATGACAGTATAAACGATATCGGTACGCCGCAGCAGGTTTTTATCCTTTCCGTAACCCCTCCTTCCATTGTAAATGGTACAGCCCCGGCCCAGCTTCTCCGTTATGGCGATCCGGATATCGTCGCTGTATTCGGAGATGATGGTCACGCCCATGTATTCTTCGATGCCGTCGATGACGAAGTCCACGGTTTTGGAAGCCGCCAGGTAAGTCAGAATAGCGTAGAGGGCGATCTCGACGGACAGGATGTAAGCCCCGAAAGAAAAGATAATGATGTTAAAGATGAGGATCACATCCCCGATGGTGAGGCTGGTCTTACGGCTGGCGAAAACAGCCAGCACTTCCGTCCCATCGATGACCGCTCCGCCCCGGACGCTCAGGCCGATGCCCATGCCCAGGAAGAAGCCGCCGAAGATGGCGATGAGCAGCTTGTCGTCTGTAATAACAGGATAGGAGACGTAGTGAACCAACAAGGATAAAATGACGATGGCAATAATACTCCGGACGGCAAACTGCCGGCTGATCGTCCGGGCCCCAAGAAGCAGAAAGGGCAGGTTGATGGCCACCAGAAGAAGGGACAAAGGTATACCGGTAACGACTTCCACCAGCAGCGAAATGCCCGTGACGCCCCCGTCGATAAATTTATTCGGCAAAAGAAACCCCTTCAGGCCGAAGCCCGCGGAAAGCGTACCCAGCAAAATGAGGAAATAGTCTCTCAACCAGTGGTAGGCCTCCACCCTAAAGACACGAATGGCATCGGCCAGCACCCGGGGAGGTATGGGGCGGCCGGGCCCTTCCTGCTGTAGTTTCTTTCTGACAATATCCTGGATGACTTGTTGGAAGAGGGGATTCATAAACTTTTCATTTTTCTCAAAGATGGCCTTTCTGAAAGGGAAAAGCCATGCTTTTTTTCATTTTTCCGGAAATCTTCGAAGCTGTTCAGGAAAAGATACCTGCTACTCCTCTCAGAGCATGTTTGATAATATAGAAAAATCCGGTATCATCTGTAAAAAACTTGATCAGAACAAGTATATATCGTACATTTACGATAAACTAAGCAATGAGCAGGACCTTAGCCAAAACAGCCTATAGCCCGGACGAGAAGCAACTGGCCACCTTTGCCAAAGCAATGGGGCACCCCGTCCGCATTCAGATCCTGAAATTGTTGAATGAGCAGGCCTGCTGTTACACCGGAGACCTCACCGAAAGCATTCCCCTGGCGCAATCCACCATATCCCAACACCTGAAAGTACTGAAGGAGGCGGGGCTGATCCAGGGAGAGATCATGCCGCCCAAGGTAAAATACTGCCTGAACCAGGACAACTGGCCAGTAGCCCGGCGGTTGTTCGGGGAGTTATTCAATTTTCCGAATGCTGAAGGAATATCCCAGCCATGTACACCGGATGGATAAGTAAGGCCGTAATATTTTTGGTTCTTTGACAAATTCCATCAACAGGATTTATCAAGGGAGGCTATTTTTTCCCTCCGGGTCATCGTTTATTTGCGATGAACTAAATTCATAAACAGGTAACCATTCATTTCACATAAACCATCGGATATGAAGACGAGATCTCTGGGCTTTATCGGTGGCGGCAGAGCCACAAAAATTTTATTGCAGGCCTTTGCAAACAAAGGCGCCGAGTTCCGCTCCGTTGCGGTTCATGACGTTGACCCCGCTGTTGTTCATGCCCTCCAGGACGCTTTTCCCTACATGGAAGCCGTAAAAAGCGCCGCCGAAGCTGCATCGCAGGACATTGTGTTCGTCGCCCTTCACCCTCCGGTGATTGCAGAAGCCCTTAAACCGCTGAAAGGGGCGTTCTCTCCGGAAACGATCGGGGTGTCGCTGGCCCCCAAGATCACTATGGAGCAATTGGCTAAGATCACCGGGACACAAAAATGGGCCAGAATGATCCCCAATGCACCCGCATACATCAATCAGGGCCACAATCCCTTCGCTTTAAGCCCTTCCCTCAGCAGCCGGGAAGAAAAAGAGCTTACGGAAATTTTCAGCCTTCTCGGGAACAGCTTCCGGGCAGAAGAAGAGCTCCTTGAAGCCTACGCCATTATTGCCGCCATGTCGCCGACATATTTCTGGTATCAATGGCAACATCTGGCCGAACTGGGAGAAACTTTCGGGCTGAGTAAGGAAGCATGCCGGTCGGCCCTGAACGAAACCATCTCAGCCAGCGCCAACCTGCTTTTCGGCCCCGGCCTGTCTTATGAAGAGGTGAAAGATCTCATTCCGGTAAAACCCCTCCAGGAAATGGAAGAATACGTAACCCGCTTCATGGAAGAAAAACTTACCGGGCTGCATGAAAAAATTAAGCCGCAAAACCTGGTTCACCATTGAGAAGGAATAATTATCATCCTGTTCAGGTGACAAACATCAGTATTTTTTATTGGCAATCATCGTAATTCGCCGATAAACTATATAATCATGAAAAGCATCAAAGTTCTGGGGACGGGCTGCCCCAAATGCAGACAAACAGAAGCCATTGTGCGCCAGGCCGTGGACGAACTCGGCGTAGAAGCCACAATAGAGAAAGTGGAAGATATTATGCAGATCATGGCCTACAATATCCTGTCCACTCCGGCTGTAGTGATCGACGAGGAAGTGAAGATCAAAGGCAGAGTGCCGGCTGCCGGCGAGATCAAAAGCCTGCTGAGTCAGGAGCGCAGCATACCGTAAAACGATGAAACATGGATTGGAAGAAGGAAGCCCGTATCCTGGGCTGGATGGTTGTGCTGTTCCTGTTTGCTTTCTTTCTGCCGCTCGGCTCCGAGCGGTTCCGGGAGGCCATACTGGCCATGCTCGACCTGACGAGGTGGTACGCGCGCGAGCACGTCATTCTTTGTCTTTTGCCGGCCTTCTTCATCGCCGGCGTCATCGCCGTTTTCATCAGCCAGGGAGCGGTCATCAAATATTTTGGCGCCAATGCCAAAAAGTGGCTGGCCTATTCGGTGGCCTCCGTTTCCGGCACCATCCTGGCAGTTTGCAGTTGCACCATCCTTCCCTTGTTCTCCAGCATTCATAAGCGGGGGGCGGGCCTGGGGCCGGCGGTGGCCTTCCTATATTCGGGGCCGGCCATCAACATATTGGCCATCATCCTGACGGCCCGCATCCTGGGCCTGGAAATGGGGGTGGCCCGCACGGTTGGCGCCGTTGTTTTTGCGGTGGTGATCGGGCTGGCCATGTCCTTCATTTACCGCCGGGAAGAAAGGGCCAAGGCGGAAGCACAGCTGAATTTCCCGGATGTCCCGGAAAAGCGGCCGCTGTGGCAGACGGCCTTCCACTTCTTCACCCTCGTCCTGATCCTGGTGTTCGCCAACTGGGGCCGGCCCGGGGAGGATGTTACGGGCGGGATATGGTACTGGCTGTGGGCCAACAAATGGGCGCTCACATCGGTATTCTCTGTTTTGTTGGTTTTCTCTCTGATCTACATCCTGAAGCTGAAATGGCAGCACGTGGTGTCCGCCGCCGTTATTACGGCCGTATCGGCCTGGCTGTCGCCCACCCCTCTGATCCCTGTCGTTGTAGGCATCATCGGGCTGAGCGCCATTACGCTGCTCGACGAGCAGGATCCCGACAACCGGGAGTGGACGATCTCCACCTGGGGATTCGCCAAACAGATCATGCCGTTGCTGGCCCTGGGCGTGCTGGCCGCCGGCTTCCTCCTGGGATCCACCCACGACGACACGCAAATAGCCGGAGTGATCCCCAACGAGTGGGTCGTCTGGCTGGTAGGCGGCAATTCGGTATTGGCCAATTTCTTCGCTTCAGTCGTCGGGGCCTTTATGTACTTCGCCACGCTCACCGAGGTGCCCATCCTGCAGGGCCTGCTGGCGGCGGGCATGGGCAAAGGGCCGGCGCTGGCGCTGCTACTGGCAGGGCCGTCCCTGTCGCTGCCCAACATGTTGGTCATTCGGGATGTGATGGGTACGCAGAAAACCGTGGTTTATATTCTGTTGGTGGTCATTATGGCCACTGTTTCAGGCCTGTTATACGGGGCATTTTTCCCTCACTCTGTGTGAGTAGTATTTTATTGACCAAATATTGTAACCATGAAGTTATTCACCTTCAAACTATTCCTGATAGCTGCCCTGATGTTCTTCGCCGGCTGTTCGGGCAATGCACAATCGCAGGGGCAGAAAAAGGCCGCGGCAGCTGCCGGTGAAAGCCGGATCGAAGTGCTGGACTTTCACACGGAGCACCGCTGCAAGGCATGCCTCGCCATCGAGCAGTTCACAAAAGAAGTGCTTGCCGAAACATACGCCGGCGAAATGGATAAGGGGGTCATCACCTTCCGCCTCATCAACGCCGACGAGGAGGCCAACGCAGCCATTGTGGAAAAATACCTGGCCTTTGGCACTACACTTATTATCAACACAGTGGCCAAGGGTGGGGAGAGCCATGTCGACCTGACCAGCTTTGCTTTTATGAACGCCGGTAACGAGGCCAAATTCAAGGCCGGCCTGAAGGAACAACTGGAGGCGAGCCTTAAAAAGATCAGATCATGACCGACTGGCTGCAATCTCTGGCACAGAGCCAGGAATTCCCATGGCTCGCCGCCTTCGCCCTGGGGCTGCTGACCGCGATCAGCCCCTGCCCGCTCGCCACCAACATTACAGCCACCGCCTATATTGCCAAAGGCTTCCGCGAAAAACGCATGGTTATATGGAGTGGAGTGCTATACACCCTGGGCAGAGCCCTCAGCTACGTGGCTATTGCCGTAATACTATATTTCGGAGCCAGTAAGTTCCACATCGCCCGTTTCCTGCAGGGCAACGGAGAGAAATGGCTGGGGCCGCTTTTGGTGATCCTCGGCCTGATCATGCTTAATGTTATTCCCCTCAATTTCAAAGGAGGAGGATTCCTGGAAAAATTCACCGGCCGGATCAGCAAATGGGGGATAATTGGCGCATTTTTACTGGGCATCATCTTCGCCCTTGCCTTCTGCCCCTACAGCGGCGCACTCTATTTCGGTATGCTCATCCCCATGACGCTAAGCTCCTCCGGCCCCCTTTCCCTGCCGCTGTTATTCGCCCTGGGCACCGGCCTGCCCGTGCTGCTGTTCACCTATCTCCTGGCATTCAGCATGGAAAAAGCCGGCGCCTGGTTCAACGCCATTCAAAAGGTGGAAAAAGTAGTGCGTTATGGGGTGGGCGGAGTTTTTCTGGGCGTAGGGTGTTATTATATATATCTGTTCTACCTCTGATCCCGGCTCAACGCTTCTGCCTTCCTTTACACAGAGTTAATATTCAGCTAATTTTCAGTTAAAACGTTAACCGTATTTTTCGCAAACAAAAATTGCGGCCGCATAGTTAATTTCATGTATTCAGCTGTTGTACAAATTTTCTTTACTTACTTTCTGCAATTTGCGGCTTTATCCTTGTCGCCCGCTTTTTAACAAACACACTTCTGAGAAACCGAGCTAAAAAAAACAGGCCGGTAATGTGCCGGCCTGAGCAAGCTATATAATTTTTTGTGGAGGCAGACATTTTACAACCAGACACGGAAGTAAAAAATGGACACCGTCTGCCTCCCTTTTTTTGCTGAAAATAAAAAGGATATCGGAAGATTCCACTCTTTCCCCCTTTAAAAAATTAACTTCCTGTTAACATTGATCTAATCTTCAGTTAATATTCCCTTTCTACTTTAGCCTCGTCCATTTTTTGCTGTAACAAATCCGTGTCTATCATGAAGTGTGTTTACCCCCCATTTCTAGGGCTGTTGCTCTGGATATGCCTGCCATTTCTTTCCTATTCACAAAATTCAGGGCCTGTTTCCTCTGTAAAGTTCGGTAAGGGCTTATCCATAATGGCCCCTGACTCCTCGATGTTCCTCAAGGCCAGTTTTCGTTTCCAGACGCTTTTCACTACTGCCGGAGGCCTCAACGCGCATGCCCCGTGGCAATCCAGCGCCGCGATCCGGCGGTCGAGGCTGAAATTCGACGGCTGGGCCGTCAACCCCAATTTTGCCTACAAAGTTGAACTAGCCCTTTCTAACCAGGACCTGAAGAGCTCCTCCGATTTCGCCCAGTCCGGAGGGGCGCCAAAGATCATCCTGGACGCCGTAGTAAAATGGAAGTTCCACAAAAACTTTGAACTCTGGGCCGGACAGACGAAATTGCCGGGAAACCGGGAGCGCGTCGTATCTTCCCAGAAGCTACAGTTTGTCGACCGCAGCTCGGTGAACAGTATTTTCAATATTGACCGCGATATGGGGGTTCACCTGAGAAGCAAGTTCAATTTGGGAAAGGCTGTTATCAAACCTATCGTCGCCGTATCCATGGGCGAAGGAAGGAACATGGCCATCAACAACATCGGCGGGTTGAATTATACGGGAAGGTTGGAATACCTGCCTTTCGGCGAGTTTTCCGGCAAGGGCGACTATTTCGATTCTGACCTGAAACGGGAATCTACCCCAAAACTGATGCTGGGCGTCAGCTATAATTTCAACAAGGGGGCTTCCCGGCAAAAGCAGGCCGGCAGCTTCCTGATGGACGCCGAAGGCCATTACCTGAACAATGACCTGCAGACGATATTTGTGGACGGCGTATTTAAATACCGGGGAATTTCCATCAGTGCAGAATTTGCTGAAAAAACATGCGTCCTTCCCTCCGGCCTCGACTATGAAAAAGCCAAAGACCGAATGTTAGATGCCGATGGAAGGTCATACCACACCGGGAAGGGGTTCAACATCCAGGCCGGCTATCTTTTCAAAAGCAACTGGGAAGTGGCGGGAAGATACACTACCGTAACCCCCAACTGGGAAATGAGCTTCACCGGCGCCAGGGAATATACCCTTGGGGTCTCGAAATACATCGTCGGGCATAACCTGAAAGTACAGTCCGACCTTTCCTTGGCCGACAAAGAGAATAAAGAGATAAACGAGCTGAGATACCGGCTCCAATTTGAAGTAGCATTTTAAAGCAATATCATGGAAACTCTGTACCTGGCGCTTGTTGTCATTCTGTTCCTGCTGGCCATTTCCGACCTCATCGTAGGGGTCAGCAACGATGCTGTAAACTTTTTGAACTCCGCCGTAGGGGCGAAAGCCGCCCAGCTGAAGACGATCCTGGCCGTGGCCGCCCTCGGCGTCCTGATCGGCGCCACCTTTTCCAGCGGCATGATGGAAGTAGCCCGAAAGGGGATCTTCAACCCTCAGTATTTTTACTTTTCGGAGATCATCATCCTCTTCCTGGCCGTGATGATCACGGACGTCATACTGCTGGATGCGTTCAACACTTTCGGGCTGCCGACCTCCACCACGGTATCCATCGTTTTCGAATTGCTGGGAGCAGCGGTGGCCATCGCCCTCATCAAGGTGTATACCGACCCCAACGCCTTGCCTCTGTACGAATACATCAACTCGGCCAAGGCGCTGGCCATCATCTCGGGGATCTTGTTATCGGTCGTCATCGCCTTTTCGGCAGGTATGATCATACAGTATCTCAGCCGGGCTCTGTTTTCCTTCGATTATGAAAAAAGGCTGAATTACTTTGGGGCGCCCTGGGGCGGGCTGGCCATCGCCGCCATTACGTACTTCATGCTCATCAAGGGGGCTAAAGGAGCGTCCTTCATGACGGAAAGCGTGCAGGATTACATCGCCCACCATACCGGGACGATCATGATCGCGAGCCTCATCGGCTCGACGGCCATTCTGTGGATACTGAACCGCTTCACCCGGTTCGACATCCTTCAGTTCATCGTTCTGGTCGGCACCTTCGCTCTGGCCATGGCCTTTGCCGGCAACGACCTGGTCAACTTTATCGGCGTTCCGCTGGCCGGCTTCAATTCCTACGAGATTTATGTGGATTCCGGAGGAGCGCCCGACGGGCTGCTGATGAGCGGCCTGGCGGGCAAGGTCCCCACTCCCACCCTTCTGTTACTACTGGCAGGGGTTGTCATGGTAGTTACATTATGGACATCCAAAAAGGCCCGTTCGGTAGTTAAGACCTCCCTCGACCTGGGCCGGCAGGATGCCGGAGATGAACGCTTTTCGTCTTCTTTCCTCTCCCGGTCGATCGTCAGGGGGGCGATCACCATGTCGAATTATGTTGGCAACATATTGCCGGATACGGTGAAAGACAAACTCAGCCGGCAGTTTGATGAGCGCGCCTTCACGAAAAGGGCCGCCGCCCATGGTAAAGAGGCGCCATCATTTGATATGATCCGGGCTTCGGTGACGCTGATCGTTTCCAGTATCCTCATCGCCATCGGCACCGCTTTGAAATTGCCCTTATCGACTACCTATGTGACCTTTATGGTATTCATGGGCGCCTCCCTGGCCGACGGCGCCTGGGGGCGGGAAAGCGCGGTATACCGGGTCACGGGCATGTTTTCCGTCATCGGCGGCTGGTTCTTCACGGCGCTGTCCGCCTTCACCATGGCCTTCATCATCGCCCTGATCTTCAGCTTCGGAGGTTTTATCGCTATCCTGGCGCTGCTGGTAATAGCCGCCTTTGTGATCTACCGGACCCACAAATACCACGGCCAGCGGATGGAAGAGCAACTCGAGCAAGACAAGGAACTGGATGAAGAAGTACTTACAAAGGAGAAGATCACTGAAAAAGGCATTAAGAACCTTTCTGAGGCATTCGAACAGTTTGAAGCCCTGCTCGACGACACCCTTCAGGGGCTGGCCGATGAAGACCTCGCAGCCCTGACAAAGGCCGCCAAAAAATTCGAGAAACTCTACAAAAAAACGAGAAAGAGAAGGCAAAATGCCAGCCGGGCGCTGGACCGGCTCAGTGATGATGACCTCCCGGCGGGCCACTTTTTCATATTGCTTTCCGATTATCTCCACGAGATGACAAAAAATGTCCGGGAGATCGTCGTACCCAGCCTGAACCACGTCAATAACAACCATAAGCCCCTGATGACAAACCAACTGGAGGAACTCAGGGCGGTCAATGACAGCATTAAAGGCCGGTTACATGCCATCATCGATACGATGAAAGATTACAACCCGGAAAAAACCACCGAGATCATCAACAGCCTCCCCCTGGTCATCAAAGCGGTCAGGGATGCCCGGAAGAAACAGATCAAACGGATACAGAACAAAGAGGCCGGAACCCGGAACAGCACTTTGTTCCTGAACCACCTGGGGGAATACCGCAACCTGGCCCTGTTCTCCAACCGAATCCTGAAGATCTACGAAGACATGATCATCAACGGCGAAAAAGAGGAGGAAGAAGAGGCGCTACCCAAAGTGGAGAAGACTATTTCGCCAGGAACTTAATGATATAAACCAGGACAATACTCACGACCAGCCCGAAGAACACCTTACCCAGGTCGGACAGGATCATCCTCCCGATCTGCCGGGTCAGTTTATTTTCCAGGCGGAAACGGATCGCGATCTCCCGGCCGGCCAGCAAGCCGATGAATACCCAGGTGGTGCTCATGGGGACGTTGTTCAGTTCCTTAAAGTAGAGCAGCACCATCCCGTAAGTAAAGTCGATGATGGTGGCCGAGCGGATATCCACGGTATTGGTCTTGGATTTAACGATCTTCTGAATGTTTCCACCCTTACTGTAAAAGATATAGGCCAGCAGGCTCAGTAAAATGGCCAGAGATACAAGCAGCCCGGTGCTGCTCAGCGCGCGCGGCAGATAAACGTAAATATTGGCAAAGTCCTGGATCAGCCACTGCGACCAGAGGAAGCCGGTCGACATCCATTGGAGGGGCACCCAGACGCGGAGTTCCGCCTGCGTCGGTTCCGTCTCGATGAAGTATTTCTCGATGGTTTTCGAGATCAGGATGTATATGACAATTGCCACGCCGAAAGCCACGACATAACCCAGCAGCGATTTATACACCATATCCGGCAGGTTCTTCTCACTGAAGAAGGTCAGGATGAGAAAAGAAGTGCTCACCGGGATGCCCGTGCGGGTAAGGGCCATGAGGACCAGCGGGGGCAACAGATAGTACCAGGCAAAAGGTTTCGGCAGGGGGTATTTCGACAAACGTTCATACGAAACGTCTCCACTATAGTGGTACCACCCGTACACCAGCGTAGCGGTAAGGATGCTGCCGGCAAAGAACCAGAGCACGTACCAGGGGCGGTTTTCGTTGGAACTGAGGAAAGTACCTAAGGTCTGAATGCTGTCGTTTCCTACAACCGAGTAGCCGGCCAGGACAAACCCCAGCCACATGATGATCAATGATGGGTCCATAAAACAGTACAGGGTTCATTTTGTAAGGGGAAACAGAAAGCTTGCCCGGCTGGCCCTGTGGAATGAAGCGGCGCTATTCCGCAGGGCTGGATAGACGGGTACGAAATCAGAAAAGTTGCGCCCTTGAGGCTTTGGCTTCGCACTTCCGACTTCGCACTTTCCAATAGTTTTGCACTTTATACGAGAGCCTTGGCGAAATGATTCGCCCTCTTGAAATAATTTCCTGTGCGCGCCAAAGATAGTTTAAAGTAAGCTTACAAGAATAAACTGAACATTAGCCTTGTGTTAATTTTACGTGAACTGAAGTTATCGAAACCGTAAACTAAAAACCCACAGCTCCGTTTCATAAATTTGGCTTTCCACCCTTAAACACCTCTAAGATCGGGCGTCTCCTGCTATTAACCAAATTTTCTTCTTCAGCCGTCAAGATGCGCCGCCGGCCGCAGCAAGAGCTGTACTGCCCGGCTCACTTTAAACATTTGTTAATACAAAATTAATATTGAGTTATCACTAAAGAACGACTTTTGCTGCTGTTATGATTCAACAAAAAAACCAAGTCTATGAACCTTAAATTACTAGCCACGTTGTTTGTTGCCTTTGGCCTGTTTTTCGCTGCCTGTAACAATAACGATGAATCGCCCACAGCCTACGACGCCCCTTCTGTTACCGCCCCCTCTGGCGTCGTTTCACTGGCAGCCGGCACAACTGCCCAATCCATTGACTTTACCGTTTCCATTGACCCGGAACTGACTGCCACTTATCAGGCGACAGGCTCTGGCGTTACCATTTCCAACCCATCGGGTAGTGTAACCGGTTCCACCATCACCATCAACTTCGATGCTGGCAACACCCCCGGCGCCGCTTCCATCACGGTAACCGTAACTGACTCTGAGGGCCAGTCTGATGAAGCGACCGCCGTTCTGGGCCTTACCGACGAGAGCATTGTGCGCCTGACCAGCAACATTACCGCAGACGCGACCTGGACGGCGGACAAGACCTACGTGCTTGGCGGGCGGATCTCTGTTGTCGACGGCGTCACCCTGACCATTGAGCCGGGCACCATCATCAAAGGCGAAGCGGGTACCGGCCCCAATGCCACTGCGCTGTTGATCGCCCGCGGCGCCAAGCTAATGGCCGAAGGGACTGCCGACGCTCCGATCATCTTTACCTCCATTGCGGATGAGATCAGCCCGGACGACGTCAAAGCCGGCAACTTCGGCAGCCCGAACCTCGACCCCGATGTCCCCGGCCTGTGGGGTGGGTTGATCGTTTTGGGTAAAGCCAAGATCTCTGCTTCCAATGATAACGGACAGTTATCAGAAGTGCAGATCGAAGGTATCCCGACTTCCGACGCCAACGGCCTGTACGGTGGCAACGACGACGGCGACAACTCCGGCGTACTGAAGTACATTTCCATCCGCCACGGCGGTTCCAACATCGGTGAAGGCAACGAGATCAACGGCCTGACCCTCGGCGGCGTCGGTTCCGGTACGGTCATCGAAAACATCGAGGTCGTCGCCAATCAGGACGACGGCATCGAGTGGTTCGGCGGCACTGTTTCTGTAAAGAACGTCGTGGTCTGGAACGCCGGTGACGACGCCATCGACACCGACCAGTCCTGGGCCGGCACGCTGGACAACTTCGTAGTAGTAACCCCTGCCGGCAGCTGCTTCGAGCTGGACGGGCCGGAGGGCAACTACGTGGCCCGCCACACCATTCAAAACGGTACGGTCATTGCCGTTTTGGGCGGCCGTTCTATCGGCGGTTCGCTGATCGACGTGGATGAGGCTACTCCGGTAGACATGAAGAATATCCACTTTGTAGCTCCCCTGGATGGCCTGACTATTACGGATGACGAAGTGGCCAACACTACCTTTGAAAATGTCACTTTTGAAACGGATGACCTGGCTTCCCTGATGGAACAGGGAGGAGCTGTTCCTGCCGGCATTTCTGCCGGCGGCTCTCCGGTTGCCGATGTCTCTGTCCTTTCCTGGACATGGGCATCTCAGGCCGGTGGGCTGGACGGGCTTTAAGCCGTAGCCGTATCGATAATTATAAAAAAACTATCTATATGAAAAGTGAAAAGATTCATGAGGCCATCTTAATGGATCTTTTCGCTTTTCCTGTTTTGCCTAAATAATTAATCACCATGAGGCAGTTTCTGACTATTGCATTCTTGACAATCACAACCCTGGCCGCCTTTGGGCAGGAGGGAATCATTCGAGGAACCGTGATCGAAGACGCGACCGGTTTCACGGTAATCGGCGCTAACGTACTGGTAAAGGAAACCGGTTCGGGAGCTGTGACTGACCTGGACGGAAAGTTCTCTATCGAAATAGCTCCGGGCGCCTACACGATCCAAATTTCCTATATCGGGTATGAAAGCCTGACCATCGAAGAGGTAGAGGCCAAAGCCGGCGAAGTAAGTGTACTCGGCGATATCCGCCTGTTCGAAGAAGCATTCGAAACCGAAACAGTAGTGGTCACCGCCAAGACCATACGTACCACTGAGGCCGCGCTGATGACCATCAAGAAGAAATCGCCGGCCATGCTCGACGGCATTTCCTCTTCCCTGATGAAGCTGACCGGCGACGCTACCGCCGTGGAGGCCGCCAAGCGGGTAACCGGCGTATCCATCGAGGGCGGCAAATATGTCTATGTCCGCGGATTGGGGGACCGCTATTCCAAAACCACCCTCAACGCCGTAGATGTCCCCGGCCTGGACCCGGACCGCAATACCCTGCAGATGGATATTTTCCCTACTGCCCTGCTCAACAATATCGTAGTCAGCAAGAACTTTACGGCGGATATGCCGGCCGATTTCACGGGCGGCCTGCTGAATATTGAAACCAAAGACTTCCCCGACGAAAAGATCATTTCCGCCTCCGTCAGCATTGGATATAACCCCGCTATGAATTTAAATAGTGATTACCTGACTTATGAAGGTGGAAATACCGACTTCCTGGGCTTTGACGACGGCAGCAGAGCCCTGCCGGCCGGTGCGGATGCGGCAGAAATACCAACGCCGATCTCCGTTATTGGAGGCCAATTTACAAAGCAGGATGCTTCTGACTTCATCTCCGGGTTTAACCCAACCATGGGCGCGGAAAAACAAACGAGCTTCCTCGACCTTAGCGCCAGCGTTTCGTTAGGCAACCAATTGAAGCTCGGTTCCAAAGAATCGGGCAAAGACAGAGGCACCCTGGGGTATATCTTCTCTTTGTCTTACCGGAATGATTATACCTACTACGACGATGTATTTTACGGAGAATATCAGCGGCTTTCCGCCAGTGACGCCTACCCGCTGTTCTACGCCAATATTCAGGAAGGCCAGCTGGGCGAACGCAATACTCTTGTCGGGATAATGGGCGGCCTGGCCTATAAAAGGGCATTCTCCAAGTTCCGCCTGACGGCCATGCGCCTGCAAAATGGCGAAAGCCGCGCCGGCCAGTTCCGCATTGACAACAACGGGGACGCCGTAGGCCAGTCCGGTTTTATCGCCAAATCCGACAACCTGGAATACAACCAGCGTTCCCTGACCAATATACTGCTGAACGGCACCCATGTCTTTGAAGGAAAAGGCTGGGAATTGGATTGGCGCTTATCCCCTACCCTTTCTACTTCAGAAGACCCGGACATCCGCAAGGCGGCATTTTCGCTCAGCCCCCTGGATACGTTTATCAATGCCGGTGAAGGGGGCAACCCTTCGCGCCTGTGGCGTTCCCTGAGCGAATTAAACGCCGTAGCTAAAATAGACCTTACCAAGTCTTATACCTTCCGGGGAGAAAATGCCAGGCTGAAGTTCGGCGGCAGCTACACTTATAAGGAGCGGGATTATGAGATCCTGCAATTCGACGTTCAGTTCTTCGGCGGTTCTCAGTCTTTCCCTTCCGGCGACCCTAATGAAATACTGGTGCCGGAAAGGATCTATCCCGACGGTAATATTTATATTCAATCCGGCAATATCTTTCCCAATCCTAATGAATACAATTCTACGGTTAACAACGCTGCCTTTTACGTGTCCAACGAAGCGGACCTGCTGCCCAACCTGAAGGCCATCGTCGGCGTACGCGCCGAGAACTACGTACAGCGCCATACCGGCCGCGACGTCATCTTCGCCCAGGGCGGCGACGGCAATAACCTGGACAATGAAAAAGTACTGGACGCCCTGGACTTGTTCCCGTCCGTCAACCTGATCTACTCCCTGGCCGATGACCAGAACATCCGTGCCGCGTACTCCCGGACGATTGCCCGCCCTTCTTTCAAGGAACTGTCCTTCGCTCAGATCATCGACCCGCTTTCCAACCGTATCTTCAACGGTAGCTTGTTCCCTTACCCGGGCTGGAACGGCCAACTGGTAGAAACCCGCATAGACAATTTCGACCTCCGCTGGGAGCTGTTCCAGGGCGGCGGGCAACTGTTTTCGGTAAGCGGCTTCTACAAATTCTTCGACAAGCCGATCGAACTGGTGCGTATCCCCACCCAACAGACAAGCTCGGAATTCCAACCCCGAAACGTAGGAGACGGCCGCCTGTATGGGGTGGAAGTAGAGATAAGAAAAAGCCTTAGCTTCATATCTCCTGCACTCCGAAACCTGAGTGTAACCGGTAATGTAACATTCGTGGAATCTCAAATTGAGATGACCCAGATCGAGTTCAATTCCCGGAAGAACTTTGAGCGCGATGGGGAAAAGATCGATGACACCCGCCAGATGGCCGGCCAGGCGCCTTATGTGGTCAACGCGGGAATAACCTACAGCAATCTCGATGCCGGCCTGGATGCCGGCCTGTTCTACAATGTGAAAGGAAGAACGCTGGAGATCATTAGTTCCGGCCTTTACCCGGATGTGTTCTTCAAGCCGTTCAACAGCCTGAACTTCAGCCTGAACAAACGGATCGGGGAAGATAAAGATACCGCTATTGACTTCAAAGTTTCCAACATCCTGAACGATGACCTGGAAAGGGTATTTTCCTCCTTCGAAGCAGAAGATGAATTGTTCAGCAGGTTCAGCCCCGGCATATCTTTCAGCCTGGGCATAAGCCATCAATTCTGAGAAACTAAAATGCAATAATCAGATATTTGCCAAGGGCGTAAAGTGCGTTTCCAGGGATTTTCTTCTCCTGCGTACTTTGCGCCCCTTTTATTTGGAGCGTGCCCGTGCATTGTTTTTGACACCGAAGATGGCCCGGAGCTTTCTCCCCTTTACACCCTTACACGTTTCCACTTTTACACGTCCGGCCAAAAGCTGGCTCTAAGGCATTGCCACGGACTCATCTGCATGTATTTCCCAGATACTCAACTGATGAGATACGTAATTTATGGAGAAGGTCAGGTTCCTGAAGAACGGATATCCCAAAAGGCCGCTGATATGGACATCAGACTCTTTCAGGTGGGAAAGGTCCGTAACGAGATATTCTGTAAACTTCGAGGGAAGGTTTTCGAGTTCAATTGCAGAGGTGCCAATAACCACCACATCCTGAGGCTCCCCGGAGAAACCATGTAGTTGTTTCTGAGCCAGGATGTCATAGGATTTTTCCGGGAGCTTGCCCATTAATTTCTGATCCAGCAAATTTGCCGTACAACCGCTGTCGAAACCGAACAGGTAATCCTGGCCTCCCACTTTTGCCCTGATCACCGGCAAATGGCTCTGCATATCAAATGGCAGCGTGGCGACCGGTTTGCCGACCTGGTTGAGGTAGTTCTTTTTGCCGTCTAGGATTATGATCTGCATGGTATTGGCATTGACCAGTATCTCGTGGCCGGCAAAGACCTCGTAGCCGATGATCCCCAGCAGCTTTCGTTGGTAAACTTCTTCGAGATGGCTGATATCCAGGGCGATGGCCTCGATGCCTTTCTTCTCGATGCCGGCCCAGTTGAATTTCTTGACCCGAATGGCCTGGGCGTTGAAATCACTGCTAACGCTCTGCCACTCCTCCGATTGCTCGCCCGTCCCGCCTCCGTTCACGATGAGCGTCGGAGCGCCGGTATCGAGAATGAAATTGCCATACCGGCCCTCTATTTCGGCTTTAACGAGGATCATTCCCTTTACCACCTCGTACGGAGTACTTTTGAAATTTCCGGCCTTTGTCAGTTGGAGCGCTTCTTCACCTGCTGCGAAGTAGGCGTCATCGGAATACCTGGCCTGCGTATGAGCGCACACGGCCAACAGCAGTGACGCTCCTGCTACCATTATCATGTTCTTTCCAGCCTTCCACCTCATAGTTATTCATTTTCCAGGGTCAACCAAACTTTTGTTAACTCTAAGTTAAACATTAATTAACATTCAGTTAACATTAGAACGAAGGAAAATGAAAATTAGTTTGGAACAAACTGTAATGGTAATGTTAAGTAAATACGTGAGGCGTGCAGGACTGACAAGGCACTCCGGAAATGGCGGGCGTGCCTTGTCAAGCCTTTTGGCGGTTAAGACTTCTTCTCGCGCCGAAATACACTGCTGAGATTGCCAAACGCCTTGTTGATCTCCCCCCGCCATTCCTTCCATTCCTCACCGGCTTCCTGCTGCCATTCCGCGGTTTTGTCTTTCAGCTTTTCGATCTTCTCCCGGGCTTCTTCCCGGAACTCCTGCCATTCTTCGGCGGCTTCTTCGCGGTAGTGGGCGGTAAGCACCTTCAGGTGAGCCTGAAAGCGGGAAAGGCGGTCCTGGAAGTCATCCATCATGCCGGCGGCCTGCTCACTGCCCTGCTCTTCGAGCTTTTCTGCCTCTACCTTCAGTTCATCCATGGTGGCCGACAGTTCGGCTTCCTGGGCTTTGGCCGCTTCTTTGGTCTCGGCCGGGGCTCTTTTCAGTTTCTCCAGAAGTTCGTTGAACTTCTGTTGGAATTCCCGGGCTTCCTCGCCGGCTTCCTCTTCGATCTCTTTGAAGCGGCCGCGGTTGTCATCCATCCAGGCGCGCAGGCGGCCTTTCTGTTCTTCCAGCTTCTCCTGGGCTTCCTTGCGCCCCAGGTGGAGCTGCAGCTGCAGTTCTTCCAGTTCTCTTCTCCAGCTGTGGAGGCGATCTTCTATTTTCTCCCTAAAAGTCTTTTCTGCCATGGTTATTGATTTTGGCCTTTGTTTTGAAATTGTACCAGTATGGTAACAAGGCAAACGGCCCAAAAGTGCGAAAGGGCCCGTCTATTCCATACTCTATTTACACGCCGTTTCCCTGAGCAGAATAACACTTTGGCCTTCCCAGTACATTTCTCCGGATCTCCCGGCCTTCCCGGATTTCTGCCCGGGGCTCCCCGTACAAACTTCCTGCTCAGCCCCATTCCCTTCTCACTCAGCAAAAAATATTTTTTCCCTCCTGCCATTTGCTGTAGCTTCTTCTACTGGAATTTTTTTTGCCCTCAGGCAACCCTTTGCCCCTTTATCGGGTATGGGGTAAACAAACACCCATTCGCCAGATGCATGCTGAAGCCAAATCCGGCCTTTTACCGGTTATTATGGGCTGCCGCAAGCGTAAACGCGGCAGCCAACATGAACTGTATAAGCGGTTCTATGCCTACGGCATGAGCATTACCATCCGGTATGCGGATGATGAGGATGAGGCCATACAGATCCTGAACGATGGTTTCATGAAGGTATTCCGGCATATTAAAAAATTCGATATGGAAAAGCCCTTCAAACCCTGGTTCCGGAAGATCGTGGTGAACACGGCGATCAACCACGTCCGCAAACAGGACAAATTCAAAAGAGAAGTTCAGATGGATGAAGCACAAGGCATTTCCACCGGAGAAGATATCCTGAGCAGGATCAGTTACCTGGAACTCATGGCTATGGTTCAGTCCCTTACTACCGCTTATCGGACTGTATTCAATATGTACGTCATCGATGGCTTCAAGCATGAAGAAATTGCCCAGGCCCTGGGGATCAGTGTAGGAACGTCAAAATCCAATCTATCCAAGGCAAGGGGTAAACTGCGGGAGATGATCCAGCAAAACCTGAATACACGTTATGCCTGAGCTTTCAAAGCACGAGCTGGACAAGCTGTTTCGGAAGGGCGCCGAGCGGTACGATTTTGAGTACAACCCCGGCGCCTGGGAGCAGATGTCCGCCATGCTGGAACGGAGCCGCCGCCGCCGCGCCTTGTTCTGGTGGCTGGCGGGCCTGGGTATGTTGTTGCTGCTGGGGGGGCTGGCCTTCTATTTTTTCTGTGAGGAGGAGGGGGCCGTAAAAAAGAAAGAAAAGCAGGAACAGGCTTTGACAGAACCCATCGAAGGCGAAATGAAAAGCCATGAAAAGGAAAATTCTGATGTTTATAGCCCAAAGGGTAGCCGGGAAGAAGCGCCGCAGGCCGGCCCCGAACCGGGTACGGAATACTCAGAAAGCAGGCCGGAAAAACAATTTCAGGCGCAGAGGCCTGTACCTGGGGTGGTGGAAATTCCCGGGCCGAGCACCGAAGCACAGGCGGCCCATACCGGGCCTGCTGTCTCCAGGCCGGAAAAAGAGCCTGAAACACCTAAATTCACAGGAACGGAACTTGCCAAAACATTGCCGCCCCTGCCACTACCCTTTACCCTTGATCCAATTCAGGTTTACGGCCCCAAGGGCCCGGGAGCGCCCGGAATTATTGCAGGGGAGCATGAGGAAAGCCATCGCAAACGCTCCAACCACCTGGCCATAGGCCCGGGCTTTGCCGGCAACCTGCACTCCGTCGGCTGGGGTGACTTTTCGAGGGGCGGCTGGAAAGCCGGCATCTATTCAGAGTTTCAGTACCAGGGCCGGTTTGCTCTCGGCCTGGGCGCCGGTTTCCTGCGCATGAATTACCTGGCCGGAAAAGGGGAATATATGCCTCCTTATGGGTTCTGGGCCAACATGACCGCCCCCGACAATACCCTGGGTTTGTGTAATGTCCTGGAAGTGCCGGTTCTGCTGAAGTATTATCCCGGCGGTTATTACGGCAATGGTTTCTTCCTGAGCGCCGGCATATCCTCCTACATCCTGCTGATGGAGGAATACTGGTACCGGTATTCCGAGGAGGACCCCGATCTCATCCGTTGGTGGCAAACCGGAGAAGACCAGGCGCATTGGTTCGCCATCGGCCAGCTTTCGGCCGGTTATCAGGCATCCATGGGCAAACGCTGGGCCCTGCAATTGGGGCCATACCTGCAGGCGCCGCTCTCGGGAGTGGGGCACGGCCAGGTGGAGATCTACAGCCTGGGGGTGAATATTCAGCTGCTTTGGAAAGTTTGGTAAACCGGCTCCCAGGGTAAACGAGAAACAGGATAAAGAACAAATCGAAATCGCATATCACCTTAGTCTTCCTGCCGAAAGGATAAGGGCAGGTGGATATTTCTATTGCTTTAAAAAACAGAACACCATGAAAAATTTATTACACCCAATTTTAACCGGCTTATTTATTTTGCTGATTGTTTCAACCGGTAATTCCCAGGCTCATTTCACGGCTTCCCTTACCGGGGATCAGGAAAACCCGGCGGTCAATACCGAAGCCAGAGGAACCGGGGTTTTCCTGCTCACCGATGAAGGGCTGGAATTCAATATTACGGTTGAAGGGCTCGACATTGCCGCCGCCCACTTCCACAATGCGCCCATCGGCGTCAACGGGGGAGTCGTTCGCGATATTGGCGGAGATTTTGACGGCAATACAGCTTCCGGCACCTGGACAAGCAGCGATGCCCAACCTTTGACCGACGGCCTGCTGAAAGAACTCCTGGCGGGCAACCTTTATATCAATATCCATACGGCCGCCAACCCCGGCGGAGAGATCCGCGGGCAGGTGCTGGCCAGCTCCGGCACAGGTTTTACAGCCAATTTAACCGGAGTTCAGGAGAACCCTGAGGTAACGACCGAAGCCAGGGGCACCGGCACTTTCACCCTCACCAAGGCGGGCCTCGTGTTTTCGGTCACGGTCGAAGGGCTCGACATTGCAGCGGCTCATTTCCACAATGCGCCCATCGGCGCCAATGGGGGGGTAGTCCGCGATATCGGCGGTGATTTTACCGGCAATACGGCTTCCGGCATATGGACGAGCACCGATGAACAACCCCTGACCGAAGAACTGATCAAAGAGCTGCTGCTGGGCAACCTTTACGTCAATGTACATACTGCCGCCAACCCCGGCGGAGAGATCCGCGGGCAAGTGCTCCTGAGCAGCGGGATCGGCTTCTCCGCAAGCCTTGAAGGCAGCCAGGAAGTGCCGCCGGTCAGCACCAATGCCTCAGGAACCGGTTCATTTGTCCTTACAGATGCCGGGTTGGTATTCTCCATCACGGCCGAGGGGCTGGATATTGCCGCGGCCCATTTCCACAATGCCGAAACCGGCTCAAATGGAGGAGTCGTCCGTGACCTGGGCGGCGACTTCAACGGCAACACCGCCACGGGAGTATGGAGCAGCACGGATGAACAGCCACTGACCCCAACCCTTATGGCAGAGCTGCTTAAGGGCAACATCTACGTCAATGTCCATACGGAGGCTAACCCGGCCGGAGAGATCCGCGGGCAGCTCAACCTCAACACCGGCGCCGGCTTTACCGCCAGGTTAACCGGAAACCAGGAAAATCCCGCTGTCACTACCGAAGCTACCGGAACCGGCACTTTCATGCTTACGGATGAAGGGCTAGAATATAATATTACCGTTGAAGGTTTAGATATTGCCGCGGCCCATTTCCATAACAATGCCATCGGCGCCAACGGCGGAGTCGTCCGCGACCTGGGCGGCGACTTTAACGGCAATACCGCCTCCGGCGCCTGGACAAGCACGGACGCCCAACCTTTAACCGGGGAGTTGATAAAGGCTCTGCTGGCCGGCAACCTCTATGTCAATGTACATACGGCCGCCAACCCGGGCGGGGAGATCCGCGGACAGGTCCTCCCCACTTCTGCGACAGGTTTTTCCGCCAAGCTTACCGGAGGCCAGGAAAACCCGGCGGTTACGACTGACGCCAGGGGGACCGGTTCCTTTGTCCTGACCGACTACGGCCTGTTATTTTCCATCACCGTGGAAGGGCTCGACATTGCCGCCGCCCATTTTCACAACAACGCTATTGGCGCTAATGGCGGCGTGGTCCGCGATATTGGAGCCGACTTCGAGGGCAATACTGCTTCGGGGATCTGGACCGGCGAGGATGACCAGGCGTTTAACTCAGAATTGCTTAAGGCGCTCCTGATGGGCAACCTCTACGTCAATGTCCATACGGAGGCTAACCCGGCCGGAGAGATCCGCGGGCAAGTCCTACTGAATTCGGGAACCGGTTTTTCGGCCAACCTCATGGGCGCGCAGGAAGTCCCTCCGGTAACCACTCCGGCATCCGGCTCCGGCGCATTCACGCTTACTGATGCGGGCCTGGTGTTCAATGTTACGGTAGAAGGGCTGGACTTCACCGCCGCCCACTTCCACAACGCGCCCATCGGCGAGAACGGAGGCGTCGTTCGCGGTATTGGAGGCGACTTTATCGACAAAACCGCTTCAGGAGTATGGAGTAGCGCCGACGCACAGCCGCTGGCCGACGAGCTAATGGCGGAATTAATGCTGGGCAACATCTATGTCAATGTTCATACAGAGGCCAACCCAGGCGGAGAGATCCGCGGGCAGCTGAGCCCCTTCGAAATTGTTACCAGCATCGAACCGATCGACGGCCCCATCGGCCACTCCGATGGTTCCCTCCTCCTGCAAAACGCCCCGAACCCGTTTTCGGGCAGTACGCAGATCCTCTTCGAAATCAGCCAGCCGGGGCATACCGTCCTGAAAGTTTACAACCTCCTGGGAAAAGAAATAACAACCCTGGTGGATGACAGCCTGCCAGCCGGCGCTTACAGGGTGAATTTTGAGCCGCACGGCCTTCCGTCAGGGGTTTATATTTACCGCCTGAGATACAATGGGACAGCTAAAGCCCGCACTATGGTCCTGAGGTGATCACAGATTACCATTAAGGCTACGCGCAAAGGAGCAGAGGCACATGGTATTTTAACGTAAGGTTTGAGCATAAATTGATGGATTCTAGTTTATTATCCAAATTTTGCCTGGAGTCTTGTACGATGTACGGGGCTGGACAGGAACCTGAAAGTGTAAGATGTACGATTGGGCTGGCGCCGTACACCGCACACCACGTACACCGTACACTTCATCGGCCAGGGAACCAGCTGTAAAGCTAAAAACCAATTCCCCCCGGGTTCAAACCTCACGGTATTTTATCTATCAACACCTTGTCCTCTGCGCCAATGCGCGGGCTTCAGCTTAGCCATATATTTTCAAAACATAAAAAACGCTTTATGAGAAAAAGCAATAACCTTTTCCTGTTTTTCTTCCTCCTGGCCTGGCCCGCCCTTACCCAAACCATCTGGGAAGGGCCAAAAATAACTTTCACCAAACCCAATAATGCCGATTTCACTATTGAGGAAAACCAGGACAGGATCACAGACAACGTATGGATCACACGGGGAACGACCATGGGCATTTATAATATCAAAATTGAAAACGGCTACACGACAAACAGCAGCCCAGCAGATACGGAATGGGCCTTCGGCACCACGGCGTCCATTTCGAGCCTGGCGTTCGACGACTGGCAAACTACGGTCAATAGCAATCCGCCCGGCATGGTCGGCCAAGATATGGTCCTCCACCTTATCTCGGAAGATATCTATATCGACCTCAGGTTCCTTTCCTGGTCGGTGGGAACTGCCGGCGGGGGGTTCAGTTATGAAAGATCCACTGACTTGCCCTCGGCTACCGTATCGGACGAGAGTTTCTCCGGCCGGATAACCTTATTTCCCAACCCCGGCCCACCAGGGAAAAAGAATGCCGTCTTTGATAGCCGCCGCAGTGGCGCCATGCAGGTTTCCATGTACAGCCTGAGTGGCAAACTTTGCTTTAACAAAACTTTACCTGTTCAACCGGGCAGGAACAACTGGACCCTGGACTTATCCGGATACGATTGCGGCATCTATCTGCTTCAGTTCAGACAAGGCTATAAGGCTGCTACCCGTAAAATTGTACTAAACTGATCCCGTTTTGGCTGACCGGTAAAACGATCAACGCCAAACCAGGATAGGATACATCATCGCCGGAGCTCCCGCCTCCATTTCCTGTTAACAACAGGGAGCCCGGCCTTTTTTGTAAAGATCATTACAGATCCCGCCTTTGGCCCTTATTTTGAGGGCCAAAGGTTTCTTATTCTGCCATCATGAGATCAAAAGCCCTGAAGTTCATCCTGGTTTGTATTTTGTGCATTGCTATTGTCACCGGCATCGTTCTTGTTGTACAATCGCTGAGCAGAGAATAGGTATAGGGAATGAAGGCCGGCCAGCATTTCATATTCAATGGATTAAATATAAATCTAATATTTTTCTAACCTGCCATCCCTATAAAGGCCTCATTGGCCCCCGAATTCCCAAATCCAATTCGTATCTTTGTACCCCGTAACAAGCACTACCGTTTTGGCATTTGGCGATGACCCCTTGGCGTTTCCCAGCCAACTCACAGCCAAACGCCAACGGTTAATCGCCAAAAACAGACTATGACCAAATACATCTTTGTTACGGGAGGCGTCACCTCATCGCTGGGCAAAGGCATCATCTCGGCATCCCTGGCCAAGCTCCTGCAAGCCCGCGGTTTCTCCGTCACCATCCAGAAGTTCGACCCCTACATCAACGTGGACCCCGGCACCCTCAACCCCTACGAGCACGGCGAGTGCTACGTGACCGACGACGGCGCCGAGACCGACCTCGACCTGGGGCACTACGAACGCTTTTTGAACCGGCCCACTTCTCAGGCCAATAACGTTACTACCGGGCGTATCTATCAGACCGTCATCCAGAAAGAACGGGCGGGGGATTACCTGGGTAAGACCGTGCAGGTCATTCCTCACATCACCGATGAGATCAAACACCGGGTGCAGTTGCTGGGCAACTCCAACAACTTTGACATCGTCATTACCGAACTGGGGGGCACAGTGGGCGACATCGAGTCGCTGCCTTACCTGGAAGCCCTGCGCCAGCTGCGTTGGGAACTCGGCGCCGACAACTGCCTGGTCATCCACCTCACCCTCATCCCCTACCTGCGGGCGGCCAAAGAGCTGAAGACCAAACCCACCCAACACTCCGTAAAGGAACTGCTCAATACAGGGATACAGCCCGACATCCTGGTGTGCCGCACGGAGCATCCCATCGGTATGGACATCCGCCGCAAACTGGCCCTCTTCTGTAATGTGGATGTAGGGTCGGTCATCGAAGCGATCGATGCCGAAAGCATCTACGACGTGCCCCTGCTCATGCTGCGGGAAAAACTGGACACAGTGGCCATCAGCAAACTGCGCCTGAAGGACCGCAAAGAACCGGACCTGCGCGCCTGGAAAAAATTCCTGGGCCGGCTGAAAAACCCCACCTACGAAGTAAAGATCGGCCTGGTGGGTAAATATAATGAGTTGCAGGACGCCTACAAGTCGATACACGAGTCTTTCGTTCATGCCGGGGCCGTCAACGAATGTAATGTAAGGGTAGAACCGATCCATTCCGAGCATCTGGAAAACAGCTACGAGGACGTCATGAAACGCCTGGAAGGGCTGGACGGCGTCCTCGTCGCTCCCGGCTTCGGCGAACGCGGCATCGAAGGCAAGATCAAGGCCATCCGCTATGTGCGGGAGAACAATATCCCGTTCTTCGGCATCTGCCTGGGCATGCAGTGCGCCGTGGTCGAATTCGCCCGCCACGTAATGGGCCTGGAAAATGCGGCCTCCACGGAGGTAAACCCTCAGGCCAAAGACCCGGTCATCGACCTGATGCCGGACCAGAAAAAGATCACCAAAAAAGGAGGAACCATGCGCCTGGGCGCCTACGCCTGCGAGGTCCGCCGCCGCTCCAAAGCCCTGGCCGCCTACGGCCACCTCAAGATCAGCGAACGCCACCGCCACCGCTACGAGTTCAACAACGCCTACCTGGAAGCGATGGAGAAGGCGGGCATGATCCCTTCCGGTATCAACCCCGAGTCCGGCCTGGTGGAGATCGTGGAACTCAAAGACCACCCCTGGTTTATCGGCGTGCAGTTCCATCCGGAACTGAAGAGTACGGTGGAAACGCCCCACCCGCTCTTTGTGGCGTTCATCAAGGCTTGCCTGCAGGAGAAGTACCAAGGGAAAAAAGAAGAGAAGTAAATATGGTTTCATTGTTTCCTGGGTTTATTGGCCCATTGTCAGCAGCGAAACCGTGAAACCGTGCCCCTATGACTTTCTCCCTCCGAAATATTACCCTGGGCGCCCTGCTTTTACTCGCCGTTCTGGCCACTTTCCTGGTGCGCCACCACGTATTTTTCTGGGACACCATACAGCTGGGTTCCAAGCACGCCCATTGGTATTACGAGAACGGCTTCCGCTACCTGCTCCTGCCGGATGAGATCGACAGCGGCCATCCGCCGGCCTTTGGCATGTACCTGGCGCTGGTGTGGAAGCTTTTCGGGAAGAGCCTGGCGGCGAGCCATTTTGCGATGCTTCCTTTCCTGCTGGGCATCGTCGTCCTGCTTTTTCGGCTCGGAGACCACTTCGGCGGAAAGGAGAACAGCTGGATGCTGGCGCTC
>JAGFJE010000327.1 GCA_024103175.1 Phaeodactylibacter sp. | reverse complement strand
CTCATGACCCGGTGCAGGTGCCCCTCCATCCACAGCGCATTAAAGCAGGGCAGGGAGAAAATGGGGAACTGCCACCCCCTCATGCTGCGGCCGATGGCTTTCCACCTCAGCTTCACATTCCGGGCGGTCCCTATCTTTATTCTGCCCGGGTTGCGGGTAGACATGCCCAGGTAAATGAAGCGGTAGCCGAACAGAGCGTACAGTATTTGTTTCATTTCCTTACTTTTGGTTGCGCAAACATACAAATTGTTTTTATTTTTAAGAGCAAACTTCGATGCACAATGAGTTTTGCAACAGAAAACAATAAATAGATGAAAAAAGACGCGTTGGCCTTTCTGGCCTTTTTCCTCTTCGCCCTGGGCGTTTCCGGGCAGGAGCAATTCCCCAATACGCTTTTCTTCACCGATACCACAACGGCGCCCGGGGCCAGCCTGGCGGATATGGGCTGGATCGAAGGCCATTGGATGGGAGAGGCATTCGGCGGCATCACCGAAGAGGTATGGACGCCGCCCCTGGGCGGGTCTATGATGTGTGCCTTTAAACTTGTAGTGAATGATCAGGTGAAATTCTACGAACTGGTTACCATCGCGGAGGAGAACGGCAGCCTCATCCTGCGGCTGAAGCATTTTCATCCGGGCCTGGAGGGGTGGGAGGAAAAGGATGATGTCGTAGAATTCAAATTGGTGAAGGTAGCGGAGGGTAAGGTATATTTTGACGGCTTCACCTTCGAAAGGGTGAGCGAAGAGGAGATGAATATTTACGTTGTCATCCAACGCGGAGAAGAAAAGGCGGAAACGAAGTTCAATTACCAAAGGGTTAGCAAATAGGGCGGAACAGCCCAACACCACCAGCATGAAATATTTCCTCATTTTCGGTATCGGGCAGGGCTTTCTGCTTTTCCTTGCCCTGGCCTACAAGACGGCCGTAAATAAAAACAACGCCTGGCTCATCGGCATTTTTGTGCTGCTCATCACCGCTATCATTTCCGGGCCATTGCTCAACGAGTGGCTATAAATACCAGGATTTCCTGTTCGATGAGTGGAAAAGGCGGATCGACAGCTACGCCCGCAACGGCTACGAATCTTACACCCTCCGCTACGCCAACCATATGAGCTTCTCCGACTTCTCCCTGATGATGCCCTTTGGGTTTATCACCGCCCCGCACCGGGAAGAGCACCACCGCCTCACTACTCACCTGGTGCTCGATTTTTTCAACCGTAAGCTCAAAGGCGCCGGGGCTGCTGAGGCGCCGGAAGAGTACAGGATTTATGGGCTACCATTCTAGCGCTGGACAAAGTCGGAATTCGGAATTCGGAATCACTTTGGACGTTCCGCAACATCTTGGCTATCAATAGTGTCCAACGTTAGACGGGTAGCCGATTTATGTTAAATGATGGATGTAAACTATATTGTTGCCTCCAAAACAAGAAAAAAGAAAATGAAAAGATCGCTGAAATACATTGCCCTTATCCTGGTTATGCTGGCCGCCGCCCTCGCCTGGGTGCTGGCGCCCATCGGCAACGGCTACACCGCCAAGTACCTCTGCTCCCATGTCTTCACCTCGGGGCAGGGCCCGGAGGAGGCCATGGAGTTGTTCATCGAGCCGGTCAATCCGCTCTTCAAGGGCGTCTGCTACCGGGTGGACTACGAGCAGAAAGAAGTCACCGCCTGGTTCCTCGGCTTCCTCCGGCCGGCAACCGCCGTATACCGGGAGGGCTGCGGCTGCACTCTGCTGGTGGACGACACTCGCGAAGAATTGATGCAGCAGGCGGAAGGGCTGGAAATCGAGCGCCCGGTTCTGAAGGACACCCTCTGGCCGGCCGGCAACCGGGTGGATCTGCAAAACGTTCCACCCAATGTCGACATCGAAAAGCTGAATGAGCGTCTTCGGCGGGAATTCGAAGAAACCACCTCCGATCCCAATGAAATGATCAACACCCTGGCCATTGTGGTGGCCTATCAGGACAGGATCGTTGCCGAGCACTACCGCCCGGGCATTGATGCCGACACCCCGCTGCTGTCGTGGTCGGCCTCCAAGAGCATAACCGGCGCCCTGATCGGGAGGCTGGTGCAGGCCAAAGGGCTGGACATCCACCGCCCCGCCGGCTTCCCGGAATGGGAAAAGGATGAGCGGAGGTCCATCACCATCGATCAGCTTCTTCGGATGGAAAGCGGACTGGAGTTTGACGAGCGGTACGTCCCCTTCGCCGGCGCCGTGGAGATGTTGTATGAATCTCCGAGCATGGGCGCCTACGCCCTGGCCCAGCCCCTGGCAGCCCCGCCCGGCACGCGGTGGAGCTACTCCAGCGGCGCCACCAACATCCTGGCGAAGATCCTGCTGGAGGAAACCGGCGGCACATTACGCACGATGGAAGAATTTGCCCACAACGAGTTTTTCAGCAAGCTGGGCATGACGACCGCCGTTTTTGAACATGACGAGAGCGGCGCCTTTGTCGGCTCCAGCTATTTCTACGCCAGCCCGCGCGATTGGCTGCGGTTCGCCCTGCTGTACAAGAACAAGGGCGCCTGGAACGGCGAACAACTCCTCCCGGAAGGCTGGGTGGACTATTCCCTCACCCCTACGCCCAATGCGCCCGGCGGCCGCTACGGCGCTCAGGTATGGCTCAATGCCGGCTCCCCGGAAGAACGCCTACTGCCCCGCCTGCCCAAAGACCTGTTTGCCTTCGAAGGCTACCAGGATCAGTGGATCGTGGTGATCCCTTCCCGGGATCTGATGGTGGCCCGCTTCGGGGTGGTGAATGGAGGAAACTGGAGTGTGGAAGAGCTCATTCTGGGCATTCTGGAAGCCATCGATTATTCGGGGTAAGGTTGCTGAAAAGTCGGGAAATACCTACCTTGAGAGCAGGATTGGAGGTTAGTATTCTATGGCTGGACGGGTTCGGTGTTCGGTGTTCGCAACAGCGGCAGGCTGCTTGGGCTTACCTGTTGCTATACTTGGTTGCAATAGGTTTTGTGCATTAGCCCTCCCAGCCCCTCAAATCCCCTAAAGGGGAAGTCCACCCACAAATGCACAAAACCTATTGCCGTTGAGTATAATAGTGTCCAACCTTAGACGGATAGCCGGCTTTTCGGCATCAAGGCGCCTCCTTCCGATCATACTCTGAAAAATGCGCAAGAATAAATTTCTGGAAGAGCACCTCATCGATTCATCCGCTGCTTACCGGAGGCTCTATAAGGGCAGGCTCCAAAAGCTCAACCTCATGCTGTTTTTGGGGTATGCTTCCTACGCCTTGCCGGTAGCGGCGGCGGCCGTTTTCTTCCGCATCCACTGGGATACCCCTTCCATACCGGATAAGAACCTGTATATTTTCCTGGGAATACTTTTCATTTTGCTTCTCATACCGGGAATGTTCTACTTTGTCTTTCAGGACGAATGGCTGATGAGGAAGACGGCGCTCGCCAATATATACGAGCAATACGGAGAAGGCGCTTTGGGTGTCGTTCTGGACAACCGCCCCTTTGCGCTCTACGCCCGGGGGTTCGAGGAAGAGCGCAACCTGGGCAACCAGGCCTCCGGCCATCCGCTGGACAGCAAGCTGGGGATAAGCTCCTGGCTCGAAGAGGAAATGGATAAGCGAACCCGCTTTTCGTATTTTCCCCGGAACCTGGAGGCCCTTCTTCAGGAGCGAGGCTATCCGATAGTCGGGTTGGGCCACCCGCGGCTCAAAAGGGAGATGGGGCCGGTGCAGTTGCTCTTCTGCGAGGATGACGTCTGGGAGCAGGTATTTGAAGAACTGGCGGAGCGGGCGGAGGTAATCATCCTGAATACCCTGGAAAAGCACGGCGATTACTGGCGCAAGCCCGGAAAGGGGCTGGAACGGGAGATGAGCCTGCTCCTCAGCGAGCCTTCCCTGCTGGATAAAACTTTTGTCCTTCACAACCATTTTGAAAAAAAACCGGCGCCGGACAGCAGGCTACACCGGATCATCAAAGACGCCCGCTGGGCGGCGGCTTTTGATCTGCATGATCCGGCAACCCAGGAATATATGCGGCCGGCAGGAGATATGCCGGAAGGGTTGGAACGGGAGTTGAAGGATCTGGCTTGAGCCAAAATAAATATGCCCAGCTACTTATTTTGTCAATTAAGGTTTATAACGTCAAGAAAGACTTGACAAGTTTTCAGCGGAGCGCCTGCGGGGAAACTTGTCAAGTCTAACCTCCTCCATGGGAGACGAGCGAAGCGACTGATGAAATAAATTGGCGCCCGAGGCCTGGCTGTCGGGTTAAGCCTGCCCACTTATTTTCCTGGCCTCAGGGCTGATAAAAAACAAAACTGATATGCATCCTGACAACAACTACACCATCCCCGCCGGCGCCCGCATCGGCCACGTCCACCTCAAGGTGGCGGACCTGCAGCGCTCTCTCGACTTCTACTGCGGCCTGCTCGGCTTCGAACTGACCACTACCTACGGCTCGGAGGCGGCCTTCATTTCCGCCGGCGGCTACCACCACCACATCGGCCTGAACATCTGGTTCAGCAAGAACGGCCCGCCGGCCCCCCGGCAGGCGGCCGGCCTGTTCCATACCGCCATCCTGTACCCCACGCGCCGGGACCTGGCCGTCATTTTCCGGCGCCTGCGGGAGGCACGGTACCCCCTCACCGGCGCTTCCGACCACGGCGTCTCCGAAGCCCTCTACCTCGACGACCCCGACCAGAACGGCGTGGAGCTATACTGGGACCGCCCGGAGAGCCAGTGGCCAAAAAAGGCGGACGGATCGCTGGATATGTACACCCGGCCGCTGGACCTGAATAGTTTGCTGGAAGAATTATAACCTGCGTTATCTATCGGGCTTTGAGGCCGGCACTATATTCGGATAAAGGAAATGAAAAAATGACGGAAATCATCAGCCCGGTTGTCGGAATCTTTTGAATTGGCCGTAACTTTCCGGTATAACTTCATTCAAACCAGCTAACCAGATATGACCCTCGAAGCCCTCGGATACAACGATGAACTGGAACACTACCGCCAGGAGCACCACCTCGACGCCTTTGACGTGGGAAGAGTCGTTGCCGAACACAAGGAACGGTACGCCGTCAGAACGGCAGAAGGCGAGTTCGACGCCGAGCTAATCGGCAACTTGCGGTTTTCTGCCCATGAAAGAGCCGATTTCCCCGCAGTCGGCGACTGGGTGGCCATCCAGGCGTACGACGAGCGCAAGGCGCTCATCCACGCCGTTTTTCCCAGAAAGAACCGGATCGAACGGCGGGCGGTGGGCAAGCACGGCGAAGAGCAGATCATAGCCGCCAATATCGACTATGCCTTTATCGTACAGGCCGTCGGCTGGGATTTTAATGTCAACCGGATCGAACGGTACCTTGCCATTTGCAACGTTGCGAACGTAGCGCCCATCATCCTCCTGAACAAGATCGACCTGATCGGTGAACCGGAGTTGAATACCTTGGTGGAAAGCGTCCGGGCGAGGGCCGGCGAGGCGCCGGTGATCCCCATCAGCAATGAAACCCGGCAGGGATATCCGGAGCTGAACGAATGGATACAGCCAGGGAAAACCTACTGCCTGCTGGGCTCCTCCGGAGTAGGCAAATCGACGCTGATCAACAACCTGTCTGGCCGGGAGCTGATGAAAACCAATGCCATCAGCGAGAGCACGCAGAAAGGCCGCCACGTAACCAGCCACCGGGAACTGGCAGTGCTGCCCGGCGGCGGCATCCTGATCGACAACCCGGGGATGCGGGAAGTGGGCCTTACGGATTCCGCCGGCGGCCTGGAAATGGCCTTTTCTGCCATCGCTGAGCTGGCGGAGGATTGTAAATTCAAGGACTGCACCCATACCAAAGAACCCGGCTGCGCCGTACTGGCCGCGGTGGAAAGCGGAGATCTTGACGAAAAGGCGCTCGATAATTTTCTGAAGATGGAACGGGAACAAGAGCACTATGGGGCTACGGTGGCGGAACGGCGCAGGAAGGATAAGGCTTTTGGGAAAATGGCTAAGAATATCATAAAGCATAAGCGGAAAGATAAGCCGTAAGCGGGAAAAAATATTTGACATTTCGCATTGGCTTAAGTTTTCAACTGCGGCCTCAGTGTAATTAATCTTTTCAATTGAAAAGTTAAGGAAATGTTAAAGGCGTCTGGCCGCCTCAAGTTATGGGGATCATACTTGAATAATTCCTTTTTTTGCAATAAATTGACAACATTGTACCTTTTTTTGATCCATGTCCGATGCCTTCAAAAAATAAAATAGGTTTCTATTTAGCGCTACTGAGTATGGCATTGGGTTTCAGTTATTTCCTTTGTGGGAGGGTTTCAGGTAAAAGGGCTAGTCATAAGTTAGAGGAAATAGGCACAGGGGTGGTGAAGAACAAGGAAATCGGAGAAAAAATAGATTCCAATATCCGGGAATTAAATAGAATAAATAATTTTAATAGCGCCGAAATCGTTCGGGAGCTACAAAGTAACAGAAAGAAAATTGAAGAGGCGAGTGAATTATCTCAGAAGAACAGCGTCGAGAAAGGTGGTTCAGGTGGAGAGATAGTTCATCTGAAAAAATGGAGGGACTCTTTGGGCAATGAAACAATCGGGCCCAGAGCATATCCCGAAATCGATTCATTTTTAAAGCATGCAGTTGAAAACAGAGTAGTCGACCTAAATAAAGATTAAATTTTGTAATCCCAATTACTGAGTTCATTTGCCGATACCAGCCGATACCTGGTTTATGAATTGGAACGTTGATTACCTGAGAACCCTATTGCCGATTTAACCTACCTCTCGTACCCCCGATATTCCGTTACGTGAATACCCATAATTTTCCCCCGGTTTTATTCAGGATCGGTACTTCCATGTTACAGTTGAAAATACGAAGTAGTCTACTCCAGGTCGTTTGGACGGTACCTGACAGTTTACATGCCTGGTGAGTTTGTATATCTCATTACCATGTAGTTTTGAGGTTCACTTCATGAAAACTCCTGATCCATAAATTATCTCCAAATGAAATTTAAGGTGCCAATAATTCTTTTACTATTTTTCCTGTATGGGTTCCCTTTCCCCTGTCTACAGGCTCAAAGCCTTGAAAGAGACCCCATTTCAACAGTGATGAAAAAACTAGACTGCTCAGAAGAACAAGCAAAAGAGTTTCTCATCTATGTAAGTAAACAAATAGGAATTGTACAGATTGCCCTTAGTGAAATAGCATCCTCACGCCGGACTTTCGAGGAAAAGCAAAAAATAATTGATTTTCTGTTGAATTATATCGTTGAAGAAGATGCGGTTATTTTTGTTTCTTCTAAATTGGGCTCAGGAAGAATTGACACATTTTCTGTTAAACAGTACCTGTATCATCTTTCCCGGTTGAGCCAAAACTACAAATACGAATCGGTTAATTTGTTCTTTGATCCAAATTATCTGCGCTTGTTAGGGCTGGAAAGGCTTCCCGAAGGAGATTACCACGAAATGCACATCATAGTTAAACAATACTTCAGAGGAGGGTTTCATAAATATGGAACTGCATACAGAGACCTGACGTTGAAAAACTTTATGTGTACTATCCGGGAGATAAGAAAAGCAGAGTATGAGTTAAAATTGAAATCAATTCAGGTAAGAGAAACTCTGGATGTTACAGAACAAAAGCTTGCCCAGGCGAAGAAAGATTTTGAGCAGTATAAACGCGATTTTATGAAATATCATTCCAATTAAATAGGGATTTTTATCAAAAAAAAAAGATCATGAAACCCATTATCCCAAATATGAGTAAGCTACATTATCTAGTTGGTGTTCTTATTTTGTTGTTTTTATCCTTCATGCCCTATTCTCAGAAACCTGCCTTCAGCGAACTCGAATTTTTTGGCAACCCTGAAGAGTCTCTAAGCCTTCTGGCCAAGGCGTTTTCAGAAAATGATATTTCTTTTTTGGATGAGGTCGTCAGTGAAAGGTTTTGCAATTCTTCGGGTTATGTGTTCCTCACAGACCGCCTGAACCGAATGCTGTTAAATTTAAACAGCCGGTCTGAAACTATAGAAAAAGAATTTTTGATAAAGGGGCAATCAAGAAAACTGGTATTTAAACTTGACCGGGATAAAATAGACAGAACTTGGTCTGTTGCGGATGTTTTTTTTAGGGAAAATGGAGAGGATAAACCTGTAAAGGCTGCTTCTTTTTCTCCATTATCCTACGCTAGTTATTTCAACGAACTTCTGATGGCTATCAAAAATAATGATCCGAAATATTTCGGCCTAGGCCCGGGGGGTAAATTAAATGTAAATGAAATAAAAGACCTGGAACTTAGCCTTTCGGATAATACGCTTATCACTTATAAAAACATCGTAATTCATGATACGGAAAAGCCAGTTGCTTTTGTATATATAACGCTAAAGGATTACCCCTGCAATACCAGCGATGACAAATGTGGCTGGCTGGTCGAAGATGTCGGCCTGATGGCAAAATTTTACCAGAATGATGCCTACGTACAATATTTAATTGATAATTCAAATTCTCCAAACCTCAAAGCGCCCAATGAAATCAACCGAAGCCAGGATCTTACTCCCTTTCAGGAGAGCAGCATCTTTGATGCCCAGGAAGCGAACCTGAACTCCCTTGTATTTAAGCGCAATTTTGAGGAATCGGCCTTATTCAAAAAGTATATTGTTAAATCAGGAGATAACCTCTCTTCCATTTCCGCTGAACAAGGCGTTAAATTACGAGATCTCAAGGCATTAAATAATTTAAAAGGAGATGTTATTTATAAGGGTCAATTGCTGGTTTTGCCTAAAAAATAATTACAGGAGTTTTAATCGGTAATTGTAATTTAAACACTATTCAATCCGAGTAGGGATAGATTAAATATTTTTCCCGCACTTCCATAAATCCTTCCACTTCCTCCTGGCAATCCTCCACCACCTCTTCCACCGTCACTCCCGGCTCTTCCAGGCGCTTGACCGCCTCCGGCGGCGCCCATTGCAGCTCGCCCGTGCCGGCCTTGCGGTAGGCGTCGAAGATATGCAGGGCGGCGGCCACCGAGCGGTAGGCCTTCGCGTCTGTCAGCATGATCTCCACGCCGCCGCAGAGCTCGTTCCAGGGTTTGCCGCGCGGGTTGGCGCGGGTGGGGCCGATGTTGGGGATGAAATAGGCGGGGCGGAAGACGGCGCCGGGGATGCCGCGGCTATTGAGGCCTGCAGCAGCCTTGTCGGCATCCACCCGGGAAGTTCCGGTGATCAGGAAGGGCTTGGTGGTGCCCCGCCCTTCCGACAGGTTGGTGCGCTCGAACAGGCACTGGCCGGGGTAGACGACGGCCGTCTCGAAGCTGCCCATATTGGGGGAGGGCATTACCCAGAACAGGCCGGTTTCGTCCCACAGCATGCTGCGTTTCCAGCCCTGCATGGGCACCACGGTGAGGTCGGCGCCGAAGCCTTCCGTTTCGTTCCACATGCGGGCCAGCTCGCCGTAGGTCATGCCATGGCGCAGGGGCAGTTTGTGGCGGAAGATGCTGGCCAGGTTGAGGTAGGGGCCTTCCACCACCTCGCCCCCCAGCGGGTTGGGGCGGTCGAGCACCACGAAGGGGATGCCCGCCTCGGCGCAGGCCTCCATGGCGAACGACATGGTGTATTTGAAGGTGTACCAGGCCGAGCCCACGCCCTGGATATCGAAGAGCAGGATGTCGATCTTATCGAGCCACTCCTTTTGGGGAGCATAGCCGTCGCCGTACAGGCTGTATACCGGCACGCCCGTGCGCGGGTCCGGTTCGCCTTCCTGTTGTATCCGCCCTTCTTTGGCGCCCCTTACTCCGTGCTCCGGGCCGAAGAGGGCGGCGAGTTCCACCTCTTCCGTTTCCGCCAGCAGGTCGATGGTGCTGCGCAGCCGCCCATCTACAGCTGAGGCGTTGGTGATGAGCCCCACCCGCTTGCCGCGGATGAGATCGAGTTGCTCGCTGAGGAGCACTTCGACGCCGAGCCGGACTTTGGGCTTTGGTAGTTTCGGCCCTACCATTTCCATCGGTTCAGGCTCAGGTTCCGGGAAGAGGCTGGCCACGGGCGGCGCGAGATCGTAGGCAAATTCCGGCAGGGGGATAGCGGTGGGCGGACCTTCATTACCGGTGCGGCTCACGGCGGTGATGTAGATCTCGGCGAGCGGCACGTAGACCGCCTCGGGAGCAGGTAGCGCTTCCGGCCTTTCTTTGGGCAATGCGCCCGGTTTTACTTTAAACAGGGGGATGAACGTATAGGGCTGTCCTGAGTTGATGACCTGGTAATCCCACACTCCGCCATACCGAAAGTAAGCTACCCAGCGGAAGGCCTTTTCCGTTCGGGCAGGATAGACTTTGGCCATCAGCTGGCCGTCCGCCATTTCCACATCCATATCCACCTCGGGCGCCGGGGGCCTGGACTTATCCAGCCAGGGAGAGGGCGGCGCCAGGGCTTGCTTTTGGTAGGGCCCGGTGGCGATGGCCTGCAGGAGGCTGTCGCTGCGCACCAGCGGCCCGATGCTCCAGTGGACGTGCCCCGGCGCTTCCGGCACCATGCCGCGGGTGATCATGATCTGGTTGATCACCTCATCCGCTCCTTTCTCCCCGCTGATGCGCCCGACGCTCATGCCCGGCCAGAGGTGGCGGCCGTGGGTGTTCTCCTGCTTCCACCAGCCCAGCAGCACCGGGAAGCTTTGCGGGATCTGGTTGACGGGCCAGTACAGCTGGGGCGTAAAGTAGTCGATCCAGCCCTCGTTGAGCCAGAGGCGGGCGTCGGCGTATAGCTGATCATACTGGTCGAACCCTTTGATGGAAGGCGGGTGGTTGGGCCGCCAGATGCCGAAGGGGCTCAGGCCGAATTTGACGTGAGGCTTCTCCGCTTTTATGCTGGTATACACCCTTTCCATGAACCGGTTGACCGCCTGCCGCCGCCAGTCGCCTCTCGACAGTTCTCCGCCGGCGGCCTGATACGCCAGCCAGCTGATGCTGTCCGGAAAGTCCCGGCCGTCGTTGTAGGAAGGGTAGGGGTAGAAGTAGTCGTCGAAATGGATGCCGTCGACGTCGTAGCGGCGCACGATGTCCATCACCACGGCGTGGGAGTGATCCTGCGTTTCCGGCAGGGCGGGGTCCATCCACCACATGCCGTTGGCCAACTCCACTACCAGCCCCGGCTTACGCCGGACGATGGAGGAGTCCGAAACCTCTCCCCCGGCGGTATGGTGCGCCCGGTAGGGGTTGAGCCAGGCGTGCAGCTCCAGCCCGCGGGCGTGGGCTTCGGCCACCCAGAATTCGAGCGGGTCGTAGTAGGGCTCCGGCGCCTTGCCTTGCTCGCCGGTGAGGTAGTAGGACCAGGGTTCGAGGTTGCTGTCATAGAGTGCATCCGCCTGCGGTCGCACCTGGAAGATGACGGCGTTGAAGTTGTTGTCGGCCAGCAGGTCCAGCAGGGCGATGGCCTCTGCTTTCTGCTGTTCCACCGGCAGCCCCCGCTTGCTCGGCCAGTTGATGTTGGCCACGGTGGCTACCCAGGCGGCGCGGAACTCGCGCTCGGGAGCGGGCAGGGTGGGGGCGGTGGCCGGGGTAGGGGCTTCCTCTCCGGCAGTGGGCGCCGGCGCTTTGCAGGCCTGGATGGCAGTAAAAAAGAGAAAGAGGAACAAGAGTCGGTTAAGGCTGGGCATAGCGGTGGATCGTTGGTTTTAGGCTAAGCTACAAAATTGGTTCTATTGGTGGTTTTTTCCGGGCAACATTGTCGTTGATATGAGTTTTTTTTGTGCCCGTCCGTTCAGCGCTTGACTGAATGCATGCCGAAGTCCGGATAATTTTTTTGCCTTCATTGAAGGGTTGAGAACAAGAACGGAAAATAGCTATTGCTACCTTTTTTCCCTTCGCACGATAAGGATTTCCTGGGTAGAGAATTCCATCCAGGCGAAATCGTAGACGTTGTGGTACAATTTCCTTTCTCTGTTGGTGTAAATGCCAGTGATGTAATTGTAGCGGAAGCCAGTGGCGTCCAGTTCCGTGCGGGCGATTTTCATTTTATTGCGTTTCGGGCCCATTAAGGTATCCAGGATCTCGCGGTTGCGGTGGAGGTAGCGGTCGATTTGTTTGACTGCGGCCCGGGTGGTTCGCC
>JAGFJE010000290.1 GCA_024103175.1 Phaeodactylibacter sp. | reverse complement strand
ATCCCCATGGGCTACGGCGGCCCGCACGCCGCCTATTTCGCCACCCGCGAGGAGCACAAGCGGCAGATCCCGGGGCGCATCATCGGCGTCTCGGTCGATGCGCACGGCAAGAAAGCCTACCGCATGGCCCTGCAAACCCGCGAGCAGCACATCCGCCGCGAGAAGGCCACCTCCAACATCTGTACCGCTCAGGCCCTGCTGGCCGTCATGGCGGGCATGTACGCCACCTATCACGGCCCCAAGGGTATCCGGGCGATCGCCGAGCGCACCCATACCTTGACACAGATCCTGGGCCGGGAGCTGAAAGCCATGGGATATAACCAGGTGAACGAACACTACTTCGATACCCTGCGCCTGGAAATGGACGGAAAAATGGTGGAAGAAGTGCGCCGCACCGCCCTGGCTCACGAGACGAACTTTTTCTACGAGGACAATGCCGTACAGGTGAGCCTCGATGAAACAGTGGGCATGAAGGAACTAAACGCCATCCTGGCCATCTTTGCCGAAGCCAAAGGCGCCAGCTTCTCGCTGAACGGGGCCGAACCCGCCAGCCATCAGATCCCGGAAGCCCTGCAGCGGCAAACCCCCTTCCTGGAGCATGCCATTTTCAACAGCTTCCATACCGAGACCAAGATGATGCGCTACCTCAAGCAATTGGAGAACAGAGACCTCTCCCTGGTCCACTCCATGATCCCGCTGGGCAGCTGCACCATGAAGCTCAACGCTGCCACTCAGCTGATCCCCGTCAGCTGGTCGGCCTACGCCAACCTGCACCCCTTCGTGCCGGCCGATCAGGCCAAAGGCTACTACCAGATATTCGAAAGCCTGGAAAAATGGCTCTCCGAGATCACCGGCTTTGCCGCCTGCTCCCTGCAGCCCAACTCGGGCGCCCAGGGCGAGTACGCCGGCCTGATGGTGATCCGCGCCTACCATGAAGCCCGGGGTGAAACCCACCGCGACGTGGCCCTCATCCCCGAATCCGCTCACGGGACCAACCCGGCCAGCGCCGTCATGGCGGGCATGCAGGTCGTGGTGGTCAAATGCGATGAACAGGGTGACATCGACGTGGACGACCTGCGCGAAAAAGCCGAAAAATACAAGGACAGGCTGTCGGCCCTGATGGTGACCTACCCCTCTACCCACGGCGTTTTCGAAACCCGCATCAAGGAGGTCTGCGACATCATCCACCAGAACGGCGGCAAGGTGTATATGGACGGCGCCAACATGAACGCCCAGGTCGGCCTGACCAGCCCGGGCCTGATCGACGCCGACGTCTGCCACCTCAACCTGCACAAGACCTTCGCCATCCCGCACGGCGGCGGCGGCCCCGGCATGGGCCCCATCTGCGTCAACGAGAGCCTCAAGCCCTTCCTGCCCAAACACCCGCTGGTGGAAACGGGCGGCAAACAGGGCATCACGGCAGTCTCCGCCGCGCCCTACGGCAGCGCCAGCATCCTGCTGATCTCCTACGCCTACATCCGCATGCTGGGCAAAAAGGGAGTAACGGACGCTTCGAAGTACGCCATCCTCAACGCCAACTATATCCGCGCCCGCCTGGAGAAGGACTACGAGATCCTCTTCGGCGGCAAGCACGGCCATTCTGCCCACGAACTGATCATAGACCTACGGCCCTTCAAGGAGCTGGCCTCGGCCGAAGACGTGGCCAAGCGCCTGATGGACTACGGCTTCCACGCTCCTACGCTCTCCTTCCCCGTGCCGGGCACCGTCATGGTGGAACCCACGGAAAGCGAGAGCAAGGACGAACTCGACCGCTTCTGCGACGCCATGCTGGCCATCCGCAAAGAGATCGACGAGATCGCCCGCGGCGAAGTGGACGCCCAGAACAACCCGCTGCACAATGCGCCCCACCCCATAGACATCGTCACCGCCGACAACTGGCCCTATCCCTACTCGCGGGAAAAGGCCGCCTACCCCTTGCCCTACCTGCGGCACGGGCACAAGTTCTGGATCGGCGTGGGCCGCATCGACAATGCCTATGGCGACCGCAACCTGGTGTGCACCTGCCCGCCGATGGAAGCGTATGAGGTGGAGGTGTAGGAAGTGGGAAAGCGGAAAGCGGAAGTGGGAAGTGGGATGAAATAGAGGTTGATTGGTGCGGGACTGGTTTGAGAACCTTCTTTCCGGCCACAGCGAGATAAGTTCTTAAACCTAACCCTGGTTCACCGCCCCACAAAAACCGGCGCCTGCTGGTACTGATACGCCGTATCCGTGAGGATTTTCATCTCCTTTGTTTGCCAGTTCATCAATCCGATGTGGAACTGCGTTTGCTCATCGTCGAACAGTTCGATGGCCAGCCAGCGGCCGTCCGGGCTCCAGGCGTGCCAGCCTTCATTTTGAGGGTTGTCGGTCAGTTTCCAATGCTTTTTCCCATCCAGGCTAACGGCGTAGAGGCTGTACTTGCCGCCCTGCTTGCTCTGGTAGCTGATGAAGCGCTCTGTAGGGTGCTGCCGGGGGGCGCCGGCGTGATAACCAAACTTTCCGGCGGTAGTGTCGCCTTCAGGGTAGTGCGTAAGTTGGCGCCGGCCTGTGCCATCCGTATTGATGATGTAGAGTTCTTCGTTGAAACCTTCCACCAGTTTGGACTTAGTCAGCCCTCCGCGGAAAACGACCTGCTTGCCATTATTGACAAACAGCGGGTCGCCCGAGTAGGGCAGGCCGGTGTATAATTTGTCCAGTACCTCGCCCTGCTTGTTTATGATGTAAAAAGCGGAGTCTACCGTACGGTGGGGCGTGACGATCAGCTCGGCGCCGTTGTTCCGGCTACTCATCCAGCTGTCCGCCAGGCAGATATCAGCGATCTTCCGGACGTTTTCTCCGCTGACATCCATCTCATACAACAAATAACAACAACGCCGGCAGGAGTCCCGGTCCGAAATAAACAAGACCTTATCCCGGTAGGCGTAGTACGCCCATTCCAGTCCCGAACGGTTGGTGATGTTCTTCTTATCGCTTCCATCCATTTTCATGGTGAGCACTTCGTAATCGTCTGCTTCCGGGTTGGCCAGCACGTTGTAGGCGATGCGGTATTCGGTGGGTTGTGAGGCATTCTGGCCTTTCCGGCTGCCGCAGGCGGTAAGGATGGTTGCCAGAAAAATAAAGAAGAAGTGCATAATTTTCATCTATGGCGATTTTGCTCAAACAAGGCGATGGAGGTGAAAATGGCGGCCGCCCAGCCAAAGCCGGTTAGGAAGCCGGCGGTAGTTCCCCATTGCCAGTCCGTACCCGCGTCGCCCAGGAAGAAGGCCATGTTGTACGACATCAGGTAGGCAA
>JAGFJE010000255.1 GCA_024103175.1 Phaeodactylibacter sp. | reverse complement strand
CCCTCCCGGCAGGCCGGTAAACTGCGGCCCGTCGGCCGGGGCGCCTCCGTTGAGTACGTACTGGTAGGGCAACAACCCGCCTTCCGCTTCCACCAGGATCGAACCGATACCTACCCCACAACTGTCTTGCTCCACCAAAAAACCGGTAATGCGGGGCGCCTCTCCTATTGCCCCCACCGTGGCCTCCCCGCTGGCAGCACAGCCCTCTCCGTCTCGTACATAAACCGAGTAATCCCCGGGCGGAAGGCCGGTAAAGGTACGAGACGGCTGAAAGTTGATGTTATCCAGGCTGTAGGCCAGCGGGCCGTTCCCCCCGCTGGCGACTACCTCTATGACGCCCTCCGGGCTGGCGCAGGAGGTGGGCGTGGTGTTCACCGCCTCTATCAGGACGGGGTCTGCGGCCAGGAATTCCAGCCGGCTGGCGGCGCCGAATATCCGCATCCGCAGGTTGCAGGCGTGGCTGAGCTGGCTCGTGGCGAAGTCGATCTGAAAAGCCTCCCCGTTGGCGGCATCGTTGGTAGCGTAGGTGACCGTATTTTCGCAATCTTCAACGAAAGTAACGATGCCGAAGACCTGGCCGCCCACGTTGAAGTTCATGCGCACCGTACTGTTTTCCGGATTTTCAATATCCACGTCGATCATCTGGTTGGTGATGGAGGCCATGATGAGCTGGCCCCGGTAAAAAGTGAGGTCGCCGGCAGAGCCGTAACCGATATTTCCAAGGTAGGTATGGGAAGTGGTATTGACGTCAAAAACGTAGAGGTCGCCGTTGCCGCCTGCGGTGAAGATCCGGCCCTCCCTATCCGCAACCAGGGAAGTGAAAAAAGGAGAGTTGCTGTTCGGGATGGTATAGGCCAGCGTCGTTATTCCCGTATCTTCATCAATTACCAGCAGCCTTCCGTCGGTAGTAATTCCCCAGAGCTGGCCGTCGTTCGTGTAGGTGATGTCGCTGATGCTGCCCCCGCCGGCCACCTGAACATAGGCCACGTACTCGGCCGTACAGCTTTCCATATCGACGCGGAACAACTCCCGGTTGCTGTTGATGATGAGAAACTCCTGGCCAGAAAGCGCAGCCGAATGAAAAACGATCAATGATATGATGAAGGTTTTTATGGCCATATTGGGTTGCAATTGCGGGCCAGCCGGCCCAAAGTATCAAATTACCATCCTTTGGATGAAAATTCAAGCCGGATGAGCAAGATCTGCAACAGAAAACAACTTGCCGGAAGACAAAGTGTGATTTTCACCCTAATATTTTGCGGCCAGCTATCCGGAAAAAATATTTTTTTGATAGATTAGCGCTTCCTGAAATCAGGAACCACCATTCATTACCTATACCCAGGAATCTTTACAGCAGTTCAGAGAACACCAATATCCATTACGAAGCACCACTTCCCGTACATTCACACAATTACACATTTACATAAGAATAGTCCATGTATTTCAATTCAAAAGGAAAGGAGGAGAATACCTACGACGCCATCGTCATCGGCTCGGGTATCAGCGGCGGCTGGGCCGCCAAAGAGCTTTCGGAAAAGGGGCTGAAGACGCTCGTCCTCGAACGCGGGCGCATGGTCAAACACGGGGATTACCCTACGGCCATGACGGAGCCCTGGGAGTTCAAATACCGGAACGGCGCCGTTCCGGCGGAGGTGCTCAGGGATTACGAAAAGCAAAGCCGCACCGGCTACACCGTCAAGGAAGAAAGCCTGCACTGGTGGGTAAAAGACACCGAGCATCCTTACACGGAGGTCAAACGCTTCGACTGGATGCGCGGCTATCACGTGGGCGGGCGCTCCCTGATGTGGGGCCGCCACTCCTACCGCCTCAGCGACCTCGACTTCGAGGCCAACGCCCGCGACGGCCACGGCGTCGACTGGCCTATTCGTTATAAAGATATTGCCCCCTGGTACGACTACGTGGAGCAGTTTGCCGGCATACAGGGGCAGGCCGAGGGGCTGGCCCACCTGCCGGACGGCAAGTTCCTGCCCCCCATCGCCCTCAACTGCGTGGAGGAGCACCTGCGCGACAACATGAAGCAGCACTTCGGCCGTACTCTGACCATCGGCCGCACCGCCAACCTGACGCAGGCCCACAACGGCCGCGGCCCCTGCCAGTACCGCAACCGCTGCATCCGGGGTTGTCCCTACGCCGGCTACTTCAGCAGCAACTCCGCCACCCTGCCCGCCGCCGAAGCAACCGGCAATATGACGATCCGGCCCCATTCAGTAGTGCATTCCATCATCTACGACCCGGAAACGAAAAAGGCCAGCGGCGTGCGCGTGCTCGACGCCGAGACCGGCGAGAGCCTCGAATTCTTCGCCCGCGTCATCTTCTGCTGCGCTTCTGCCCTGGGCACCACCCACATCCTGCTCAACTCCGCCGGCGAGTACCACCCCGACGGGCTGGGCAACAGCAGCGGGCAGCTGGGGCGCAACCTGATGGACCACCACTTCCGCTGCGGCGCCCGCGGCGTCCATGAAGGCTTTGGGGACCGCTTCTACAAGGGCCGCCGCCCCACCGGCTTCTACATCGCCCGCTTCCGCAACCTCGACAGGCAGAGCGAACGCAAGGAATACCTGCGCGGCTTCGGCTACCAGGGCGCCGGCAGCCGCCGCGACTGGACGCAGGGCGTGGCGGAACTGGCCGTAGGGCTGGGCGCCGAATTCAAAGAGAAACTCATCGTCCCCGGCCCCTGGCAACTAGGCATGACCGCCTTCGGCGAATGCCTGCCCTACGAAGAGAACCGGGTGACGCTCAATAAGGACGTCCTCGACAAACACGGCCTGCCGACCCTGACTATCGACTGTGAGTTCAAGGAAAATGAAAAGGCCATGCGCCGGGATATGATGAACGACGCGGCCGAAATGCTGGAGGCCGCCGGGTTCAAGGAGGTGGAGACTTACGACAATGAGTCGTATCCCGGCCTGGGCATCCACGAGATGGGCACCGCCCGCATGGGCCGCGACCCGAAAACCTCGGTGCTCAATGAGTGGAACCAGGTGTGGGACGCGCCCAATGTGTTCGTCACCGACGGCGCCTGCATGACCTCCGCCGGCTGCCAGAACCCGTCGCTGACCTATATGGCGCTGACCGCCCGGGCGGCCGATTACGCCGTGAATGAAATGAAGAAAATGAATTTGTAAGCTGCGGTTCGCAGTTCGCAGTTCGCTGTTCGGGGCAAGCCAATAGCGAACAGCGAACAGCGAACAGCGAAAAACCCACCCATCCATGGATCGCAGAGAAGCCATAAAAAGAACCGCCCTCCTGACGGGCTTTGCCATATCCTCCTCCACCCTCGCCGGCCTGCTGCAGGGCTGCCAGCCCGAGGCAAAAAGCCCGCTCGACAGCTGGGCGCCCTCTTTCTTCACCAAAGAGGAAGGCGTCACGATTGCCGAGATCGGCGAAGTCATCCTTCCGCGCACCGATACCCCGGGCGCCAAGGATGTGTTTACCCACGAGTTCGTCGACCTCATGGTGGGCGACTGCTACAAGCCGGAAGAGCAACAACGGTTCCGCGACGGCCTGGCCGGGTTGATGGCCGGCTGCGAGCAGGCCAACGGCCAATCCTTCCTGGACTGCAGCCCCGAACAGCAACTGGCCTTCCTCAATGAGCAGGACCAGGCGGCCCGCGCTATCGTCGACGCTAACCCTGATCTGGACGATGAGGACTTCCCCTTCTTCCTGAAGCTGAAGCAGCTTATCCTCCTGGGGTATTTCACCTCCGAAACGGTGGGCAAAGAGGTGCTCGTTTACGACCCGGTGCCGGGCGTCGACGAGGCCTGCCGGCCCTATGAGGCGGGCACGCCGGACTGGGCGCCGAATCGGTAGGATTGGTTGCCCGTCTTCGCTGCGCTCGTCCGGGTAAAATTCGGGGATTCGTAATTCGTTTTCAACCTGCCGGGTGGGCTGTTCAAAATAACCATGTTTTCAGGAAAAAACTTCTCCCTATTGTTAACCGGCACAACCTGCCGGGTTTTCAGCCAAGCACCAGCCCTGGATAACCCGGCAGCGTTTATTAGAGATGCAGTACAGCCGTTATTGCAATGGCCCGGGGTAGATCGTCTTCGACAAACGCTACCGGGTTTGGCTGAATAAGTCCAATCCGAAAAACCCGGCAGGTTGAACGGTTTCACTACCACAAAATGGCCCGAAAATGACTCCTCCCTCACACTAAAGGGCCCTCCGGTGCGTTAATGCTTCCGTAAAAGATGAGAAATTCATGCACCGTATACTTATTCTTCTAGTTTTTATCGGCCTGCTCAGCAGCTGCGCCCGCGACCGCGGCAAGACCCAGCGGGACCTTCAAAAGATCTACCTGGCCATCAACGAAGGCAACCTGGATGAGGCCAACGAACTGCTGGTGGCGGAGAACAAACTGGCCACCTCCCCCCTGGAAAGCGACGGCTACACCAAAGAGCTGTACGGCCAGGTGCACGTCCTGGAAACCAAGACCATCGGCGACGACAACCAGATGATCGTCTACAAGCTGGAAAAGCACGAGCGCAACCGCGGCATACAGCGCCGCATGATGTCCGAAGATTTTAAGGAACGGCGGGCGGCCGGCGAGGTAAAGTCGGTGGATGAAGACAGCGGGATCATCGTGTATACGGTACGGCGCGCGGCCTTTGAAGTGAAGACGGACAATGGGGAGTACCGCTACATCATCGACCCGACGGAGAAGGCGCTCAATGTACACTTTCCGAACAAGCGGAAGGAGGTGCAGCAGTTGATGGAGAAGTATTTTCCGGAGGGGTGAGGGTTCTTTAATCAGGAGGCAGCGCCTTCCACTTTTCCAGTTGGTTCTCAAAGGATATGTCCCAGTTTTTCAGGTATTCTTCTATAGGCCCCAAACCCATAGCCGCCCTTCGTTTATTTACCCCTAAAGGATCCCGCAGTGGGAACAACTCATATTTTCCGGTATTGTCGTCCTTGAATACCTGGGAGCCATAGGCTTGTTCTTTTCCATGTTCCACCAGTATCCTATCCGTTATCAGGGCCAGTTTGCCTGGCTCCATATCACCGCTTTCTACCATTTTTTCGATGGCCAGGTAGTATCTGGCGCGTATATCGCTAAAGGCGTGTTGTATTACAAAAAAGATTGCGTCCATGCCCTTTTTCCCGATTTCGGCCTTGGTAGGAAAAGGGCAGGCCTCCAGAATGCTCACCACGGCCTTCGAGTTTTCCAGGTCTATACCAGGGCGGAGAGCGCTTGAGATCGCGCCATTTCTGGCGCCCTGGTCCTTATCATAGATTTCTTCCAGTATCTCCTTTGCTTTATGGCAATCCACATTAGTCAGGAGGGGAGGCTCCGAAACATGCGCCTCTTCAATGATGAGGATGAGCACTTCCTCTTTTAAAGAGCGAGGGCGCCTGGCTACGACTTCTACCACTTCGTTGTTTTCATTGACGTACTGGTCCGTAAATAATTCTCCCCGGTTTAACAGTGCTCTTTGTTTATCTGGTAAGGGGTTGCCCAGCGAATCTTTAAAGACTACATAAGGGGAGAGCTGCTGTTTCTGAAAGGCGCGCCCGATCATTTGCTCATAGCTAAGGCGGGTTAGATTGTCCGGGCGGTAGATCTCATCGGCGGGAGAAGCGCACTGGTATTGGATGATGATGATATACAACACCCACTTTTTAATGCTGAGAAACATTTGATCCCTGTCTGTTTGTTGTAGAATGAATTTGTGTGGGTTAAGAGCGCTGTTTATCGATAGGTGAAAACCATAAGAATCTTATAAAGAATGATTGACTATACAAGTATAAAGAAAAATTCGAAGCAGGGCAAGCCCCTCAAAAAACTTCCCCATATTATCTGAGCGGCACAACCCTATGAGATGTGCAAGTCGGCAATTCCATAGGCCCATTCTACTCAAAAAACCCTTATCTTTAGCCGTATGAAGTATCCCATCGGCATACAGGATTTCAGGGAGCTGCGGGAAGGCGGCTACGTCTACGTAGATAAAACAGCACACATCCATCAAATGCTGGCTGGAGGGAAATACTTTTTCCTCTCCCGCCCCCGCCGCTTTGGCAAATCCTTGCTATTGTCTACGATTAAAGAATTGTACGCCGGCAGCCGGGAGTTGTTCGAAGGCCTGTGGATCGAAGATCAATGGGGCTGGGAGCAAACTAACCCGGTGATCTGGATCAAATTCAGCAGCCAGGGAGTAAAGACCATGGGCTTGGAGGCTGCCCTGCACAAAATGCTGGGGGAAGCCGCCCAAGGCCTGGGAATTGAATTGCAGGAGTCCCATTACGATCAAAAGCTTAAAGAACTCATCGCCAGGTCGGCAACCAGCCGCAAGGTTGTCCTCCTCATTGATGAATACGACAA
>JAGFJE010000234.1 GCA_024103175.1 Phaeodactylibacter sp. | reverse complement strand
AACAGGAGCAGGAGATGAGGAGCAGGCAGAGCCAATTGGGAGTGTGCTTTTGCATTATTTTCTGCGGTTGAGGATTTGCGGTGGCAAAAATAAGATTTTGGCAGGAAATACTTATCGACGGGAGGGCGGCCGGTTTGGGCTTCTGAAAAAACAGGCCGGAAAAAGAGGTTCATATACAATCTGCCCGCACGATCGGCCTCTAATTTCTTCCGGTTTCCGCTGGAAACTTTTCTATATTAGAGGACAGAATGACCTTTATCCTATGCGAAGAAGCTGGAGCTGCATACTGTGGGGTAGTACATTCGCCTTTCTGGGGATTTCCCTGCTGGGGTGCCGCCAAAGCCCTCCGCCCCGGAAGTACCACATTGGCTTTTCTCAATGCTGTGATGACCCGTGGAGGGATGTAATGGAGCGTGAAATGTACCGGGAACTCGCTTTTCACCCTGAGCTGGACCTGGAAGTGAGGGTGGCGTACAATAACAGTGAGGAGCAAATTGAGCAGATCAGGGAATTGGCCGGTATGGGGATCGACCTGTTGATCGTTTCGCCCAATGAGTCCAAACCGCTGACCCCCGTTGTCGAAGAGGTGTACCGGTCGGGTATTCCCGTCATTCTGATCGACCGCAAAACGGAGTCGGAACAATACACAGCCTATATCGGCGCCGACAATTACGAGATCGGGGCCACTGCCGCCGATTATATTGCCAGCCGGTTCGGCGGGAAGGCAAAGATCATTGAACTGCAGCTCGGAATGACCATGACCCCGGCGCAGGGCCGCAGCCTGGGGTTTCAGGCCGCCATGCGGAAGTTCCCGGAAATGGAAATCCTGGCGCAGGTGGAAATGCCGTCAGGGATGGAAGAACTGAAAGCTCAGTTCCTGGATACGCTACTGCAGTACCCCGATGCCCAGGCCATCTTCGCCCATAGCGATTTCCTGGCAGAAAATGCCTACCGTTGGGCCCAGGAAGCAGGCAAAGCAGAGGAGTTGTTTTTTCTGGGCGTAGACGGCATTCCCGGCCTGGGTAAGGGCATACAGGCGGTAGAAGACGGCGTACTGGATGCCTCGCTCCTCTATCCTACGGGGGGAGCGGAGGCCATTCAACTCGCACTGGCCATCCTCAATAACCTGCCCTTTGAAAAGAATAACATCCTTCAGACCATTGTCATCAATAAGAGCAATGCCCGGATCCTCCATTTGCAGATGAAAAAGGTGGAAAGCCTTCAGCGGAGTATCGACGGTCAACTGGAAGCGATCGAAAGCCTCAACCAGGTCTATCTCAATCAGCGGGCCTATATCTTCATCCTGGTGTTCAGCCTCTTGCTGGCCATCGTATCCGGGGGAGTCCTTCTGAAATCACTAAAAGCGAAGGAGGAGATGAACCGGAACCTGGAAGCAAAAAACCGGGAGATCCTGGAGCAGCAGCAGCAGATCGTCTCCATGTCGGAAGAACTGCAAGTGGCCACTCAGGCCAGGATGGACTTTTTCACCAATATTTCCCATGAGTTCCGTACTCCGCTCACGTTGATCCTGGGTTATGTCGAAGGGATGCTCGCCGGTGGCGCCGCCGCCGGCAAGGCGGCCCGGCAAGACCTGGGTTTGGTGCGCAAAAATGCCCTCCGCTTGCTGCGCCTCATCAACCAGCTGATGGATTTCCGGAAAACGGAAAGCGGGAAAATGGCGGTGCGGGCAAGTGAAAACGGCCTGGTGGCCTTTACCCGCGAGATTGTGGAGGCTTTTCGCAAAATGGCGGATAAGCGCAACATTGAACTGGATTTTTTCGCCGTCGAGAAAGAACTGCCCGCTTGGTTCGATGTCAATATGATGGACAAAGTGCTGTTCAACCTGTTGTCCAATGCCTTCAAATTCACTCCCGACGGTGGAAAAATACAGGTGGCGGTGGTTAAAGACCCGATTGCTGAAAAGGCCATCATAAAAGTAGAAGACAATGGCCGGGGCATGTCTAAGGAAGAAGCGGAGCGGGCGTTCGAGCCGTTCTATCAGGCCGGCGACAACCGCTCCCGGGGAACGGGCCTGGGGTTGTCCTTGTCGAAGGAACTGGTAGGGTTGCATTCCGGAGATATTAAGGTTTGGAGCGAGCCGGCCAAGGGCGCCCGCTTTGAAGTGTCGTTGCCGCTCGGCGCCGCACACCTGAGCGAAGGCCAGAAGGCCGGCCCGAAGCCCGACAGCATCTCCTATGATGAACTCGCCTTTCTGGAAGAAGAAGAACCGGAAACAGGCACTCTTCCGATGGTATCCACCGACGCCGAACACCACATCCTTATCGTTGAGGACAATGACGATCTGCGCTCATTTTTGAAAAGGCATTTTGGGAATGCCTACCACATCCTGGAGGCTGCCGACGGCAATACCGGCCTGGATATGGCCCTGGAAGAAGTCCCCGACTTGATCGTGGCTGATATCATGATGCCGGGAAGAGATGGCCTGGAACTGGCCAGAATACTGAAAACGGACCTGCGCACTTCCCACATACCGATCGTTCTGCTCACGGCCCAAAGCAGTATGGACCAGAAAATCCAGGGTATACAAACGGGCGCCGATGCTTATGTGACCAAGCCTTTCAACCTGAGTTTCCTCTCCGAAGTCATTAAAAACCTGCTGCAGGGCAGGCAGGCGCTGAAAGAACGCTTCAGTGCTATTATCCAACCCGGCCAGCTCCCGAGCAGTATGGGTAGCCTGGACGAACAGTTCCTGCGGAAATTCACCCAGTATGTGGAGTCCCATTACGACGACCAGAACCTGACCGTGGAAAACCTGAGCGAAGCGTTCGGCCTGTCAAGGGTGCAGCTGTACCGAAAAGTGAAGGCCCTGCTCGGTGAAAGTGTCAACGACTATATCCAGCAGGTGCGCCTGAGGAAAGCCAGCCGGTTGCTGCTGGAGGGAGAATTGACGGTGGCCGAAATCGCCTACAAGGTAGGGTACTCTTCCCCGGGGTATTTTTCCACGGCCTTCAAAGGGAAATACGCTTGTTCGCCCAGTGAATACCGGGAGAAGAAAAGTGAATCCTCAGCCCGGTAAGCTGTAACATTTCCTTAAGCCCGTGTAACATAATTGGAACCCGCCTGGCTTCCCGTAAAAATTACAACAAGCATTAATTACCTGATTTTCAGTTTTTTAACAGAGGTTTGTTCCGTGTAACAAATTCAAAAGGATTTGAAACAATCCTGTAACCCTTTCCCTTTTCTTCCCGGTAAATTTGGGTTATCAAAATGGCGGAAATGAGCCGCGGATGAAGTTCTCCGGCTCATGTTGAATTCCTTCAAAATATCAAACCAGCATGAAAAATGTAAAACACCTCCTATCGGTTATAGCGTGTTTCGCCCTTTTCCCGGCGGGGGCCGCGGCCCAGAATACGCTTTCCGGTAAAGTCACCGATGCAGAAACACAGGAGCCGCTCATCGGCGCCAACATCGTGATCACCGGCACGAGTACCGGCACGATCACCGACTTAGACGGCATGTATGAACTGGCCTTGCCCGAAGGGGTTACTTCCATCACAGTTTCCTATACGGGCTACGAACCCAGGGTTTTCGAAAATGTCCAACCGGGTGAGTTGAACGTAGGCCTGACGGCGGGGCAGGTCCTGGACGAAGTCGTCGTTGTTGGTTATACCACCCAACGCAAAAAGGACATTACCGGAGCGGTTTCCGTGGTGAAAGTAGAGGAACTTTCTGCTGTGGCCACCCCCAACGTCATCAGTAAGCTGCAATCCAGAGTGCCGGGGCTTTCCTTTACCTCCTCGGGTGTTCCCGGAGGGAACGACACCCAGATCTCGATCCGGGGGCTGACCTCCGTGTTTGGGGGCACGGGCCCGCTGTGGGTCATAGACGGTGTGCAGACCACCAATCCCGCCGGCCTGAACCCCAATGATATTGAGAGCATCCAGGTTTTGAAAGATGCCGCCTCGGCGGGTATTTACGGTACGGAAGCTGCCAGAGGGGTGATCATTGTTACGACCAAACAGGCCCGGGGCAAAACCAGCCGGTTCTCGCTGAACAGCCTTGTCACTTACAATACGATCCGGGAAGACTTCAATGTGCTGGGCGGACAGGAATGGCTGGATGTACGATATATTGCTCAGGGCAAAACGCCGGTAACAGCCGGTAATTTTGTTTATGAACCCGGGACGGAACTCCCCGCTTTTCTCGATAACGCGAACAACCTGAGATTATCCAATACCGATTGGGTGGATGTGATCATGGGCAATTCCGTCTCCGCCACTACCGACCTGGGATATTCTTTTGCCAATGATACCTGGAATGTTTATGTGGGCGCCGGATATGCCTCCGATAACGGGATCATGGAACACACGAATTACGAACGCGGCAATTTGCGGCTGAATGCCAGCGTGAAACTGTTCAACGACAGGCTTACCCTGGGAGAAAACCTGACCGTTTCGAAATTCAGCGAGGTCAAGGCCAATGCGACGGAAGACGCCCTGCTGCAGAACCCGCTGATCCCTCTGTACGGCGAAGACGGAACCTGGGGAGGGCCGGTCGGGGCCGGGTTGCAGGACAAATGGAACCCCCTTGCCATTTTATACATCAACCGGAATAATGTCGAAAGGTCGTTGAGGTCATTCGGTAATGTCTATGCCGACGTTAACATCCTGGAAGGGCTTACCTTCAGCAGTAAGTTCAACTTCGATGTCAATCAATTCAAATTTGATGAGCAAACCGAGTCCTTCAACCAGAACGGCAGTATTCTCGGCAACCGCATCCTGCTCGACGGCCAGGAATTCTCCAGGTTTGCCAGAAGAAGGAACGACGCCCAGACCTATATCTGGACCAACCTGCTGGCCTTCAACCGCGATTTCGGGCCACATACTATCGATGCCTTTATCGGCCATGAAGTATTCGACCGAAACCAGGACAATGAATTCCATCGCATTCAGGTGCCGCTCGGCACAGAAGTCGACTTCGAGAACATTGAAAACTACGATGTCATTGCCGACAATTCCATCCTCGATGCTTACGGCATAGGGGCTGACAGCAGGCGGATGTCCCAGTTTGCCAAAGTATCCTACGATTTTGCCGACAGATATTATATAGCCTCCAGTGTTCGGCGCGACGGCTCTTCCCGTTTTGGCAGGAACAACCGGTACGCTATCTTTCCTACTGTTTCCCTCGGCTGGACGTTGAGCAATGAAAACTTCCTGTCCAGGATTAATTATATCGACGACTTGAAACTGCGCTTTTCCTGGGGCGGGAACGGCAATGCCGATATTCTGGAGTATGCACAGTATTCCATCTTTAACAATGCGCTGGAAAACAGCAATTACGACCTGGATGGGGATGGTGTAGGCCCGATCAGCGAGGGCGTCTCGGCCAATCAGGTAGGCAACCCGGACCTGAAATGGGAGCAGTCTTACCAGACAAATCTTGGGCTGGACCTGGCCCTGTTTGACTACCGCGTCAAATTCGTAATAGACCTTTACGAAAAGAACACTTCCGATTTGTTGCTCCAGATCATCCAGCCCTCCGTGCTGGGTGAAGCGGGCAAGACCCTGTTCTTCAACGCCGGCGATATGACCAACCGAGGCGTCGACCTGGCCCTAGGGTATCAATCCAACCCGGTTAAAGACTTCAGGTACGGCATCGACCTTACCTTCTCCGCCTACCGCAATGAAGTTACCCAGCTGAACAATGCCGACAATTTCATCCTGGAAGGCGTATCCTTCACCGGTGTCGGCTATCCCATCGGCTCCTATTACGGGTTCATCGCCGACGGCATCTTCAGAACGCCGGAAGAAGTGGCGGTTCATGCCGAGCAGACCGGGAAAGGGCTGGGGAATATCCGCTACCGGGACCTGAACGGCGACGGGGTGATCAACCAGGACGACCGGACGATCATCGGCAACCCGCATCCCGATTTCATTTACGGCATCAACCTCTCCATGGAGTACAAGCGGTGGAGCCTTAGTTTCTTCTTTGACGGGAGGCAGGGCAATGAAATGTACAACGCCCAGCGGGAACTACTGGACTTCCCCTACTTCGGTTTCAACCACGGAAGAAATACGCTGGACGCCTGGGCGCCGGACAATGCCAACTCCATGATCCCCGCCCTGAGTACCGCTGATGTAAATGACCAGCGGCGCCCTTCCACCTATTTTGTCGAAGACGGCTCCTTCTTCCGGTTGAGAAATGTGAACATTACCTATTTCTTTAATCAGCAATTGCTGGACAGGATCGGATTTGAGCGCGCAAGCATTTTCATCCAGGCGGAAAACCTGATCAACATCACATCCTTCACCGGTTTCGATTACGAAGTGCCGGGCCTGAGTAGGACGGGGATCGGGATCGCCGGGCTGGGCACCTATCCGCATACCAAGGCCTTCAGCTTTGGTTTGAATCTTGATTTCTGAAAACCAGGGATTCTCGCTTGCAAAATGAGGCCTTAAACTCTGCCACAAAAGCACAAAAGCTCTAAATCCCCACCAAATTTTTCGTGTGATTTCGTGCCTTGGTGTTTTGGTGGCATAACAAAACGAGAATTGCTAAAAAACTAGTCAGATGAAAAATATAAAGATCCATTTAGCCTTAATCTTCTCATTCCTGCTGGCCGCCTCCTGTCAGGACTATCTGGATGTCCAGCCGGAAAATGTGATTTCCGAGGACAACCTGGAAATAGAAGAGCTGGTAGTGAGCGCCTACAGCGCTCTGGACTACCGTTTCAATACCGGAGAATTCAGAGACAACTGGCCTTTTGACCACGCGCCTTCCAACTGGGTGTTTTCCGATATCCGGAGCGGCGACGCCTACAAGGGCGGCGGCGGTGTGGGCGACAATCCCGGCGGCGGCATGCATGCCCTGGAGATCCACCAGGTTTTCCCGTCATCAGAAAATGTATACAACCTGTGGAGGGCCTTATACTTTGGCCTGTTCCGGGTGAACAATACCATCATTACCCTCAATGAGGCAACAGATTTTGCCAATAAGGATCTGCGAATTGCCGAAATGCGGGTGCTGCGGGCACACTTCTACTTTGAATTGATGAAAAACTTCGGCTCTTTCGTCTACATCGATGAGAACACGCCGATCGGGGAAGTGGCAAGCCTGCCGAATTCGTTTGACGAAAACTTCTTGTGGGGTAAAATTGAAGAGGACCTCAATGCGGCTATTGAGGTATTGCCGGAGACACAGGCCGACTTAGGCAGAGTGAATAAGCTGGTTGCTTACGCCTATCTGGCAAAGGCCAAATTGTTCCAGGGACAGTGGGAAGAAGTCATTACAAATGCGGACCGGGTGCTGGCCGGCCCCTACAGGCTGGTAGCGGATATCGAAAAACTCTACTCCGTGCCCGGCTATGGCAATGAGGAGAACGTCTTTGCCATCCAATACTCCATAAACGACGGCTCAGAATTCGGGAACCTAAATTTTGGAGACCTGCTCAATTCTCCGGATTCACCATCCGACGACATCAATCACCCCTATCTCAACGGGGACGATTTTCACAAACCTTCCCAGAATATCGTCAATGCCTTTAAGGTGGATGAAAACGGCTTGCCCTTACTGGATAGCTACAATAATGCAGACCTGGCGCCCCGCGATATCAGCACCCCGGCCGATCCCCGGCTGGACCATTCCATAGGCCGGCCCGGCATCACCTGGAAAACCTGGACGGCCATGCCGCAGCAGGATAACTGGAGCCGGGACGTCGCCACCTACGGCCTTTATGTGCGAAAAAAGAACCAGATAGACCCGAACTCCGATCTCAGGGCCTCCGGCGGTTTCCCCTGGGCGAAAGGCGCCCTGGACCAGGCGCTGATCAAGATCAGCGATGTTATGCTTTGGAAGGCCGAAGCCTCCATCGAACTGGGGGATGTCGAGACCGGAATGGCGTTGATCAACCAGATCAGAGAACGCGCCATGAATTCGCCCTACGTCCGGGATTTTGTAGACAATACCAAGCCCGCCGCCAACTATCAGATCGGCCTCTATCCGACAAATGTAACGCAAGACTACGCCCGAAAAGCCCTGCGCATGGAAAGGCGGCTGGAGCTGCACAACGAAGGGCACCATTTTTATGACCTCGTCCGGT
>JAGFJE010000210.1 GCA_024103175.1 Phaeodactylibacter sp. | reverse complement strand
ATACCGTTGGCCTGGGCGTCGCGGATGGCGAAGACAAAGGGCCGGTTGACGAACATAACCGGGATCTGAGGCATCGAAGTTTCCACGATAACTACGGAGGTTACTGCCGCCGCTTCACTTCCTTCCTCATTCACTTCTATGACCGCCTTGTGTTTTACATCATCGATATTCAAGGTGGCGTCGGCAATCCCGGTGAAATCGGCGATGCCGGGAGCAAAGGCGATACCCATTCCCATATCCGTCAGTACCTTAACCAGGCTCTCTTCGTATTTCATCTTGAATTTCGGGAAAGAGAAGAGCAGCTCCTGGTCGACAAACGATTCCGTCCATTGCTGCCAGTTGGCGTTGTTCAGCTGGCTGATGACCTCATCGACGGTGTGGCCGGGTTTGGGCAGGAAGACGCTCATGGTAAAGGCAGAGTCGGCATAGGCCAGGTCAATGGCCTGGAATAGCTCGTTCTCGAAATAGGGCAGTGAGCCCTGGCCGTAGTTCATCATCTCTACATCTGTGGCGCCGCCGCCTTCCAGCTGAAACTCGGCAGTGTGCGTAAATTCCGGATCAAAGGGGTGGCGCCAGGCGCCTTTGAAGTAAACGGCGTTGATGAGGTACATGACCACATTAGCGGGAATGGCCTCGTCGACGATCGATTCGATCAGGCCGTTGGTATTGTCGTTCACCCAGTTGTTGATGGTGATCCGCGCCTGGGGGTCGGCAAAATCAAGCTCGGCAACCTCGCTGTCGAAGTAATCCTGGTTGGTGGACAGGAAATCTTCTTTAGCGGGAAACCCCTGTTTGTACCAGATGGAGTTGGCCAGCAGGAGCTGCACTTCGGGGTCGAGGGCGGGCAATAGCGTGAGCAATTGCCGGAAACCTTCATTGACCTGTTCCAGGCTCAGCCCGTTCTGCTCCAGGGTGGCCCTCATGTCGTCCTGAGTTTGCCCTTTGGCGCCGTTCACCGTCATTGAAAGGGCGGTGGCCACGCTGAGAGGGGAGATGAAGACGTTCTTGTCGGGCGCCTCTTCATGCAGTTCCCGGAAGAGGTTGAAGCCGAATTCCGTATTGGCGTCGCTCACCTGGCAGGCATCGGCGTTGGCCTCACAGTCAATGCCGGGAGATATGTCAGGGCCTTTGATGGCCTCGTTTTCATTGCATTGGGAGAAGAGCAGCAACGTACCGAGTAAGAACAGCGGGATTATCTTTTTCATGATATTGTCTATTTACTTTTGAAATTCAATTTTCACCTTGTTTACTATTCGTTCGGATCCATCATCTTGCCGATGAAGAGGATGCCGTTGGCCTGTGCGTCGCGGATGGCAAAGACAAAGGGCCGGTTGACATACATTACCGGTATTTGTGGTAAAGCAGTATTTTCGAACACTACGGAGGTGACGGCCGCCGCTTCGCTCCCCTCCTCATTCACTTCGATGACCGCTTTGTGTTTCACATCATCGATATTCAACGCTGCATCAGCAATACCGGTGAAATCGGCAATGCCGGGAGTAAAGGCAATTCCCATTCCCATATCCGTCAGTACCTTAACCAGGCTCTCTTCGTATTTCATCTTGAATTTCGGGAAGGAGAAGAGCAGTTCCTGATAGACAAACGATTCCGTCCATTGCTGCCAGTTGGCGTTGTTCAGCTGGCTGATCACCTCATCGACGGTGTGGCCTGGTTTGGGCAGGAAGACGCTCATGGTAAAGGCAGAATCGGCGTATGCCAGGTCGATGGCCTGGAACAGCTCCGTTTCGAAGTAGGGCAATGAGCCCTGGCCGTAGTTCATCATCTCCACTTCCGTGGCGCTGCCGCCATTGAGCTGAAATTCTGCCGTAGCAGTTAATTCCGGGTCAAATTGTTGGCGCCAGGCGCCTTTGAAATAGACGGCGTTGATGAGGTACATCACCACGTCGGGAGGAATGGGCTGGTCGACGATCGATTCGATCAGGCCGTTGGTATTGTCCTTCACCCAGTTGTTGATGGTGATCCGCGCCTGTGGGTCGGCAAAATCCAGCTCAGCCACTTCGCTGTCGAAGTAATCCTGGTTGGTGGATAGGAAATCTTCTTTAGCGGGAAACCCCTGTTTGTACCAGATGGAATTGGCCAGCAGGAGCTGCACTTCGGGGTCGAGGGCGGGCAATAGCGTGAGCAATTGCCGAAAGCCTTCATTGGCCTGCTCCAGGCTCAGCCCGTTCTGCTCCAGGGTGGCCCTCATGTCAGCCTGTGTCTGCCCCCTGGCGCCGTTGACGGCCATCGAGAGGGCGGTGGCCACGCTGAGAGGGGAGATGAACACGTTCTTGTCGGGCGCCTCTTCATGCAGTTCCCGGAAGAGGTTGAAGCCGAATTCCGTATTGGCATCGCTTACCTGGCAGGCTTCGTGGTTGGCCTCGCAGTCGATGCCCGGAGATATATCCGGGCCTTTGATGGGATCGTCCTCATTGCATTGGGAGAAGAGCAGCAACGCGCCCAGTAAAAATAGCGGGATTATCTTTTTCATGATATGTTATTTTGTTTGTCAGAAGCTCAATCTTCTTCGCACTTTCCGGGTTCGTAATCAAAGATGCCGTGGCATTCCGCATAGCAGTCGTTGCTGTAGGTGACGCCGTCGCAACCGCATACCGGAGCATAGATCTCGTAACAGACGCAGTCTGGTGACGGGCTCACTGCTTCACACCCCGGAACATCATTGGCCTGGTTGCAGGTAAGGAAAGCCAGGCCGGAAAAAATAGTGAGGAAAATAAAGCGGATCGTTTTCATAGCTCAATGAATTTGGTTTGGAGACAGGACGAAGGAAGAGCAGGGAAGTGTTGGGTAAGAGGGTGTTAAAAAGAACAGTTTTTTCAAAAGGTAACCGGCAAACGCTAACGCCTGAAAGGTTTTTCAAAAACCGAAACATTGCTCATCGCATCTTTCACTTCGAGCCGCAGCTGGTGTTCGCCCTGTACCAGGGTATCCTCAAAGAAGTACTCCAGCCTTCCGCGTTTGGCATCGTATTCAAATAACACCCAATGGCCGTCGATCGTTCCCCGGAACTGCAGGCCGGGCAGGTTGCCCGCCGTTCGGTAGTTGTCGGTGATGCGAAAGGCTACGGATGCCGCCCGGCCCATGTCATCCTGCCAGTTGAGTGGCTCGATGACGGGCGGTTCGGTATCTGTCAGAATACAATAAGCGCCGAAGGAGTGCACCTGGGAATGAAGGAACCCCTCTTCCCATTGCCCTCCGCAGTTGACAATGGCATCGCCGTTCCCGCAGTAGGCAATGAAGGCTTTCGCCCGGAGGTGATCGGGTATCAGCAGGGTAGGGCGGATAGCGATCCCGAACGGATGATGAACCGGCGTTCCCGGATGGTGGACGTGGTGCACCAGAGAATACACCCCATAAGAATCTTCCAGGACGGGCTCGTAGTGAAGGAACAGCCCCTCATAAAAACTGCCCTCCGGGAAATGTAAAAACAGGGAAGGCGCCTGGATGATGCTCTCCTCATCAAAAGGGAGTTGGTAGTTGTAAAAGGGCCTTTGGGGTTGTGCTTCTCCGGGAATACGCTTCAGCCAGAAGCCCAGCTCTGTTTCATTGCCGCTTATATCCCCGGCCAGCAGGCGGGCGCGCACTGCTTCCCCGGGCTGCAAGGCTATTGAGCCCTTCCCTTTCCGGTAACCGGAAAAGGCATTTCCGGGCATTTGGTACAGCCGGTTGAAATAATTGCCGTCTTCTTCCAGTGCGATATAGTCCAGATGGGCATTGAGATAGCGCGTTTCTTCCCAGTGGAAATGCTCCGTGTCAAAGTAGAAAACCAGCGAATCATTGAGAAAAAGCTTCAGGCTGTAAACGCCATTGCGGTTGGGGGCGCCGTCCTGCCGGTCGAATGCTTCCAGGCCGAGGCCCGTCAAGGCGGCGGTTGTAAAAAGTGTATCGTCCTGTTTCAGGTGGTAGTTGGCGCCCCTCCCTTTGTACAGCCGGGCCTCTTCCTGAAAAAAGGAATTCCCGTGTTCATCTATAGCATACAGGCGCAGGCTGCCCATATAGGGAGGCTGGCTGTCCGTTACGGGCAGCCCAAAATTCAGGGGGTTGATGTTGATCTCCCCCTCCTTATCACGCACCTCAAAGTGGAGGTGGGGGCCGAAGGAGTGTCCGGTCATACCCATCGCTCCGATGATGTCTCCCTTCGTGAAAGGAAATTGCCCGGCTTCCGGGCGGAGATCTATCGAATAGGATTCCTCTGCATACTGATGGCTGCGGACATAGACTTCCAGCTCCGGGCTGAAATGATCGAGGTGGGCGTAAATGGTGGTGTAACTGTTGGGGTGAGACAGGTAAAGGACTTTACCGTAACCGTCCGCAGATACCGTAATTCGGGAAACATATCCCTCGGCGGCAGCCAGGATTGCGTCTCCAACGCTGCCTTTGATGTCGATACCGGCATGGAAGTGCCCCGGGCGAAGCTCTCCAAAAGTCCCCGACAAATGCATCGCTCCGGAAACCGGAGGAGAAAAATAACCCTGCGGATAGGCCGAGTCTTCCCGGAAGGTGAAGGAAAGCAGCAGGGCAACTATTATAATGGTGAAAGGGTTCCGCATGGAATTTCAATTATTTGAAGGTTGGATTGAAGCCTTGTCGACAGGGCTACGAAGCCATCTAACCATCAAGCCATCTAACCATTCTCCTCTTCTCCCCAGCCGGCCCAACTCCCTTTCAGCGTAGGCTCCCGCTCATTTTTTTCCAGGTAGCTGAGGAATTTTTTTCTGGGAATGCTGCGGGCGCCCAGGCTTGCCAGGTGGCGGGTTTCCTGTTGGCAGTCGACCAGCCGGAAGCCTCGTTTTTCCAGTTGCCGGACCAGGGAGATGAACCCGAATTTGGAGGCGTTGCTCACCTCGGTGAACATGGATTCTCCGAAGAAGATCCGGCCGAGGGCGATGCCATAGAGGCCGCCTACCAGTTGGCCGTCTTTCAGGACTTCTACCGAGTGGGCGTACCCCATTTCATGGAGGCGGGTATAGCCTTTGATCATTCCTTTGGTGATCCAGGTGCCTCCCTGGCCGGGCCGGTACCGGGCGGCGCAATTGCGGATCACGGTTTCAAATTGCTGATCGAAGGTGACTTCAAATTTGCGTTGGTTGAAATAAGGGCGCATGCTGCGGGCCACCTTCAATTCGGCGGGGAAGAGCACAAAACGAGGGTCGGGCGACCACCACAGGATGGGGTCTCCGGGGCCGAACCAGGGGAAAATACCGTGATTATAGGCTTTTAATAATCGTTGTGGGGAAAGGTCTCCGCCGATGGCGAGCACCCCCTCGGGGTCAGCAAGTTCGGGGTCGGGGAAAACAAGGTTTTTTTCAGAAAGCCAGAAAATGGGCATTCTATGCAGGAGTGTAACTTTATTCTTCAATCACAGCGGAAAGGCCCCGGTCGACCAGGGCGTCTTTCTTGGGTTTCAGTACGCTCTTGGGGGCTGTTTTTACCGTAGCTTTGCCTTTGAAATGGATGATGAGCGACAGTTGTTCAGCCTGTTCAAGGGTATGGTTGAGTACTTCCCGGAAGCATTGAATGACCCAATCGAAGGTATTGTGGTCATCATTGTACACGACAAGTTGGGCCTGTTCGCCAATATCTGAATCCGAAATTTCTTCTTCAACTACAACTTCCTCCAGCTCTTCTACTGTGTGGTTGTACAGCTCGTTCATCATTTTTTCGGATTTTAAGTTGATGATTCTGGTTCTTACTTGCTGGTTATTTCCCGGGCGGATATACTTCCTCCAACTATTTCAACACGCTTAAAGTTTCCTGAACAGCATTAAAATTGGGAAGCGCTCCCGCATTATCCAGCACTTCTATGTAGCGGACGACCCCATTTTTGTCGATAACGAATGCCGACCGTTTGGAAACGCCTTTGAGGCCGAGGACAAATTCTTCGTATAAAGCTCCGTAGGCCCGCGATACTTCCTTATTGAAGTCGGAAAGCAACGGGAAGTTAAGCTCCTGCTCCTTTTTGAACCTGTCCAGCGTAAAAGGAGAATCTACCGAAACGGCCAGGACCTGAGCGTCAGCCCCGTTATAAAGGCTGATATTGTCCCGCATATAACAAAGTTCCTCTGTGCAAACGCTGGTAAAGGCCATAGGGAAGAAAAGCAGGACTACGTTTTTTCCCTCGTAATTTTTGAGCGCTACTTCTTTCTTGTCAGAAGAAAACAGTGAAAAGGACGGTGCTTTGTCACCTAAGTTTATGGACATACCCTTCTGTATTATGAATTGGATTAATGAACAGGCGACAATATTCCGCCCGAAATACAGTGAAAACTGCTTTTAAACAGCAAAACGAATAAGATTCGTTTGGTGTATATCCGGCATTTTTCCAGTGGGTAAAGATACGGAAAGTCTCTTTAATTTCCTTGCTTTGCAGCCCAAACCGCTAAACATGAATAACGAAAAACGAGCCTACGTGGAGCTGCACATCGCTGTCTTCCTCTTTGGGTTCACTGCCATTCTGGGCGATCTCATTCGGCTTTCTGCGCTTGCCATTGTCTGGTGGAGGGTTCTGATCACCAGTTTCAGCCTATTATTCCTGATCCGGGGCGGGCGGGCGCTCCGGCGCTTGCCGCGGAGCACCATCCTTCAGTTCATGGGGATCGGCGTTCTCGTCGCGCTCCACTGGCTTGCCTTTTACGGGGCCATCAAGCTGTCAAATGCATCCATCACGCTGATCTGCATGGCGACAACCTCTTTTTTTACTTCCCTTCTCGAACCTCTCATCCTGAAGCAACGGGCGCGCTGGTATGAAGTCCTGATCGGCCTGGCCGTCATTCCGGGCATGGCGCTTATTGTCAGGAGCACAGATGCCTCCATGAATAC
>JAGFJE010000192.1 GCA_024103175.1 Phaeodactylibacter sp. | reverse complement strand
TGATGGTGGGCGCCGTATTGTCGGCCGGTTGCGGCGTTGTGCCCGCCGGTTTCTTCTCGTTGTTGGAGCAGGCCAGGAACAGGCCCAGGACAAGTGTAAGAAGGATAGTTGTACTAAATTTCATGGTTAGTTATTGTCGTGATGAAAGCTCCAAATGTAGGAATTTTATGGGGAAAACACTACTCCTCTATCGCATAATCCGCTTGCATCTGCTCTACCCTGGTAATGATCTCCTCGACCGTCTCTTTGATCTCCGGCGGCATGCGCAGGTACTCGGTGGGGTACTCGTCCTGCAGGTAATACATCAGCGCGTACCAGAGCGGCTTGAAGCGGTCATTGAGCTGAAATTCCCGGCCTTTTTCGCCGGTGAAGTAGTCGTAGAGGAAGGCGTACTCTTCTTTTGCCAGAAGTAGAAGGTGGAATAGAAACTGGTCATCGTCTTCTTCCAGATATTCTTCAGCGTACAGAAAGCTCAGGCCGAGGGCTTTGGCGCGCTCCGCCTGCCCGTTCTGGAGCAAAGACTTCACCCTCTTAGACAACTGCTCCTCATCGCACCACTGCTCCAGAAATCGAACCAGCCATAGCACCCGCTTTTTATCGCCCCGCCGGGCCATGCGCATCAGGTACCAGATGTTGAAGAAGCGGTCGTGCAGCAGGTAGAGGTGGTTTTTGGTGTTGGTCCGCTGTATATCCACCAGATTGTTCTGTTTGAGCTGCTTGAGCTGGGCGGAGACCAGCTTGCTACTCAGGCGGGTCTTCTGGGCCACCTCCTTGGCCGACACGGCGTCCCAGCTGTGGGCAAGAGCATTGATGATCTCCTGCTGCTGGGGCTTGAGGTCATCCATCCGGTGTTTGTAGAGGGGGGTGACGCTGTCGAGGATGCGCTCCAGGTCGGTAAAGGCGTCACCGTTCTTATCGTCCACGAAGATCTCAAAGAGCAGGACAATGGTACGGGGAATGCCTCCGGTAAGGCGGCGCAGGGTTTCGATTCGCCCGGGCCGTTTTTCCAGGATCTCCTTTACCGGGTTTTGCGGATAGTGCTCACCCAAATGGAGCAGGAAAGTTTCCGTCTCTTTCCGGCTCAGGCCGCTCAGTTGTTCGATCCTAAACAGTTCGTAAAAAGGATCGCCATACTTGAAGAAAGATTCTGCCGCCACCGAGCTGCCGGCGATGATCCGCAGGTCCGGGCAGGTGGTCAGCACCTCCCGCAGGCGCTGCTTCTCCTGCCTGTTGAAGCGCTGGAACATATCGCCGAAGTTGTCGATGAAGAGCAGCAGTTTTTTCTCGTGCTGCCTGAGGGCCCGCAACAGCAATTCAAAAGCCGTTTTTTCGTATTTCACCGGGTCGGGTTCCAGCTCATAAGCCCGGTCCATCTGATCGTAAAGGCCGACAAAAGTGGCATCTTTGTGTTCGAGGTACTGGGCCACCGTTTCCCAGAATTTGAAAAGGCGGGTAACGCCGTATTCTTCTTCATTGAACACAATCGGCAGCAGCCAGCTGTTCAGCTCCGGGTCGTTTTCTATCTCGTAAGCCAGCCGGAGCAACAGGGTGGTCTTCCCCATCCCCCTGAGCCCGACGATAAGGA
>JAGFJE010000114.1 GCA_024103175.1 Phaeodactylibacter sp. | reverse complement strand
CTAAGCACATTTACACATTGATCTCCCCCACCTTCACCTGCTCCGGCAGGAAAGGGCCGGCGTCGCCTCCGCCTTTGATGATCTCCCGGACGATGGTGGAGCTGATGTGCGAATAGGCCGGCTGGCTGATCAGGAAGATCGTTTCCAGGCCGTGGCCGACGATGTTGTTGAGCTGGGAGATGGTCTTTTCGTAATCGAAATCCGAAGCGTTGCGCAGCCCTCTCAGGAGGTAGCGCGCGCCGATCTGTTCGGCATAGTGGGCGGTCAGGCCGCTGAAGTGGCCGACTTCCACTTTGGGTTCTTCGTGAAAGACCTCGCGCAGCCAGTGCAGGCGCTTTTCCAGTTCAAACAGGTATTTCTTCTGGTTGTTGACCCCTATGGCCACCACGACTTTATCGAACAGGGGCAGAGACCTTTTGACCAGGTCGACATGGCCCACTGTGATAGGGTCGAAGGAACCGGGGAATACTGCAATTTTTGTCATCGGATAGGAGGTTAGAAGTTCGGGCTATATGAAGGAGAGGTTATGGGTTGCCGGAAAGCTTTTTTTCGTATAACCCGTAATTTTCATCATCGAAGCATACGAAATATACCTTTTCCAGAGAATCGTCGGCATCGAGAAAATCCACAACCGCTTCTATCGCCACTTCCGCCGCCCTTTCTTTGGGGAAGCCGTAGACGCCGGTGCTGATATTGGGGAAGGCCACGGTTTTCAAACCGTTCTTTACGGCGAGTTCCAGGCTGTTGCGGTAGCAATCGGCGAGCAGTTCATCGCTCTTCTCCTCACTTTGCTGCCCCCAGACGGGGCCCACAGTATGGATCACCCTTTTGGCGGGCATCTTTCCGGCGGTAGTGATCACGGCCTGGCCGGTGGGGAGCTTCCCGCGTTCGGCCCTTATCTCCTTGCATTCCTCCAGGATCCCGGGGCCGCCCGCCCGGTGAATGGCGCCGTCGACGCCGCCGCCGCCCATGAGCGAAGAATTGGCGGCATTGACAACAACATCCACTTCCATCTTGGTAATATCTCCCTGAACCAGTTCAATTTTTTTCATACGCCAAAGATAAAGAATCCTCACTCATTCCAAAAGGCGGAACGAATCCATGAAGCGTTCGGAGGCCGTATTCAGGCTGCGGCTCCGGACGGTGGCTGTCTGCAGGGCGTAGTAACGGTTGCCGGCTACCAGGGCCCGGGTCTTGATCACAGCTTCCCCATTGATGTAGTCGATGCGCCAGATGCGCCCGGGGTATTCCCGGTAGGGGCGCTCACTGGCGTAGGCCAGCTCCCCGCCGACACTTTCCACCGCCGACTCGATGGTCGTTTCAAAAAACTCCTCCAGCAACTCGGTGGAATCCGAGTGGAGGGTAAAGGCGGGGTAATCGCAATAACTCACCATATAAATCAGGTTGTCGGCGCTGTCTTTGGCTTCCGGCTGGTAGAAAAATACGTGGTAGGCCAATTTGCCCAGCGGGGTCTCTATACTGTCCACCTTCTGCTGGAAGGCTCCGGGAGCCAGCACCCGAAAGCGGCCCTCATAAGACTGGAATTCTTTCCACTTCGCCTGGCCGGTGAGCTGGCCGGCGCCGAAAAAGAGAAGGGGGAGAACGAATAAACAATACCGCATCAGGTTTCCTGCTTTTAAGACTTCATTTCCAATGCAACGAGAATAGCTTTTAAAAAGTGCATCATTATTCCTGCCGGGTTGGTTTCCAGCCGTTCTTTTTTAATAATACCTGAATTCAGCCGGGCGCTGCCAAAAAAATAATTACTGAACAGTACGGTTCCTTCGGGTGTCTGAAAATTCTGTATTTTCACCTTTCGAAGAAGTGAATTTATAAAATGCCATAGGCTTTTGCTAACGACATGCCATACACTTACGATTATCCCCGGCCTGCTCTTACGGTAGATTGTGTGATCTTCGGGCTGGATGAGAGCCACCAGCTGAAAGTCCTGCTCATCCAGCGGGCCCATCCTCCTTTCGAGGGGCAATGGGCGCTGCCGGGCGGTTTTGTCGATATGGATGAAGGCCTGGAGGCAGCGGCCTTGCGGGAACTGGAGGAGGAAACCGGCGTAAAGGATGTGTTCATCGAACAGTTGTATACTTTCGGAGATCCCGGGCGGGACCCGCGGGGGCGGGTGGTCAGTGTGGCTTATTTTGCGCTGGTCAACCTGGAAGAGCACCCGGTGGAGGCCAGTTCCGACGCCCGGCGCGTCCGTTGGTTTGAGATCGACGGGCCCCCTCAGCTGGCCTTTGACCATAAAAAGATCCTGCAGGTGGCCATTTCCCGGCTGCGGGCAAAGGTGCGCTACCAGCCCATTGGGTTTGAGTTGTTGCCGGAAAAATTCACCCTTTCTCAGTTGCAGAAACTCTACGAGACCATTTTAGGGGTCGAAGAGCTCAACAAACGCAACTTCCGGACCCGTATTTTGAAGATGGGCGTGTTGAAAGAAGTGGGCAAACAGGAAGGGGTCGCCCACCGCCCCGCAAAGTTGTACAGCTTCGATAAGGAAAAATACGAACAGTTGGCGAAAGAACGGTACGAGGACCTTCTCCGCCGCGGTGTAGATTTTGAAATATGAGCCAGGCTATGAAGCATCTTTCACTTTTCAGTTGCCTTACTTTGGTGTTGCTTGCCCTTGCCGGTTGTAAGAACGACCCGCCGCAGAACTCCGGGGGCGTCGCCACCGCTGAAACCGGGGAGCAGGAACTCCCTCCACGCGAAGCGGATTACGGCCCGGCACAGTACAAATGGGGGTACATCAGCCAGAGCGGCCAACTGGCCATTGATGCACGCTTTGACGACGGCCGCCCTTTCAGCGAAGGCCTGGCGGCCGTGCGCGTGGAGGGCCGGTGGGGGTATATCGACAAGTCCGGCGAGTATGTGATCCCCCTGGAATTTCAGGGAGCGTGGGACTTTTCGGAGGGCCTGGCCAGGGTGCTGGACTATGACAACAAAATGGGCTTCATCGGTAAGGACGGCAGATGGGCTGTACAACCACAATACGATGACGCCCTCGATTTCCAGGAGGGCCTGGCCCGCGTCCGGATTGACGGGAAATATGGCTTTGTCAACACCGAAGGACAACTGGTGATCCCCGCCCGGTTTGAACATGCTTCCTCCTTTGAGAACGGCTACGCCAAGGTGAAGCTGGACGGCAGCTACGGCCTCATCGGCCCGGATGGCAAGATGGCGCTGGAAGCGGCGTACAAAAAGGCCGAGCCTTTCCAGGAAGGCCTGGCCCGCGCCCGCAAGGACGGGCGCTACGGCTTTGTCGATGAAAAGGGCAACACAGCCATTCCCTTTCAGTTCGATAATGCCCAGGATTTCCAGGAGGGCCTGGCGCCTGCCAAAAAAGAGGGCAATTATGGCCTGATCGATAAAAAGGGCGGCTGGGTGGCGCCCCCCCGGTACGAGCAGCTCTGGTATGCGGGTGAATCCCTGTGGGGAATCAAAACCGCCGAAGGCTATGGGTTTATCGATTCCGGGGGAGAGGAAGTTATCGCCCCGCAGTTCGAACTGGTTTACAGTTTTGAGAACGGCTTTGCTCCTTATCGCCTGGGCCGCCTGTGGGGGTACCTCACCCGGGATGGCAGCCTGCTCACCCAGCCCCAGTTCGGCCTGGCCTGGGCTTTCCGGGAAGGCCTGGCCAGAGTGGCCACCCGCCGGGGGATCGGCTTCATCGATACCCGGGGAGAACTGGCCATTCCCCCTCAGGGAGAATTCCTTGACTTGAGGGATTTTTCCGAAGGGATGGCCCTGGTGCAGGTGTACCGGTGAGGGGCGGAGCGAAGGGGGGGGGACTCGCGGTGCATGTGAGAGGGTGCATTGCCTGTAATTTTGCCTCCTGGTGATGGTCATATTGTTAGATGGTCATATTGTTAGATGGTTATATTGTTTTGGGCTCCCGGAAGGCTAAACCCCAGGAGCTCAGGCCTTAAATTCCAACTCATGATAAGCATAATAATGGGGTCTGATTCCGACCTGCCCGTCATGCGGGATGCAGCCGACGTGCTGAAGGAACTGGGCGTGCCTTTCGAACTCACCATCGTTTCGGCCCACCGCACTCCGGAGCGGATGTTCGAATTTGCAAAAACCGCCCACGAAAGGGGGGTGAAAGTGATCATAGCCGGTGCGGGCGGCGCGGCTCACCTGCCAGGCATGGTGGCTTCCCTTTCTCCCTTACCGGTCATCGGCGTGCCTATAAAGTCATCCAATTCTATCGACGGATGGGATTCCGTCCTGTCCATTCTGCAGATGCCGAACGGCGTGCCGGTAGCTACCGTCGCCCTCAATGCCGCCAAAAATGCAGGCATTCTGGCAGCGCAGGTCATCGGCGCTCATGATGAGCGCCAGCGGCGGCGCATCCTGCAATACAAACAGGAATTGGCCGAAGGAGTGGCCCAGAAGTACCGCAAACTGGAAGAGGTGGGGTATGAACAATACAAAAAATGAAACAGCTTCTGTGCGGTGACAAAAAATGAGTTCACGCCCGCTTGCCGTTATTTTCAGACGGGCGTGAACTCATCTTTTTAGCCCAAGTTCGACTGGTAGACCCCAACTTCGGCGGTTCGGCGTTCGCTTGCGGAGGGCCCCCGCAAGCGCGAACACCGAACAGCGAATAGCGAATAGCAGTTGGGGGCTACATATCGAACCCGGGTTAGCGTTTCCGGGCGCATCCTTTCAGCGCATTTCCGGCCATTTCTTCCTGTCCGCTACTCGATGTACAGGTCGAACTCTACCCGGCGGTTCATCCGCCGGCCGGAGGGGATGTCATTGGAGGCAACCGGCCTGGACTCTCCATAACCTTCGTGGCTCATACGGCTGGGCGAAATGCCTTTGGACGTGAGATACTGGTAGCAGGACTTTGCCCGCTCCTGGGAGAGCAGCAGGTTGGAATCCTCATCTCCCACATTGTCGGTATGGCCGCTGATGCGCAGCTTATAACCCGGATAACGGTCCATGATATCCACGATCTGGTCCAGGATGGCGTAGGATTCTTCTTTCAGGGTAGCCTTGCCGGTCTCGAACTGAACGGCCCGCATGGCGAAGTTGAGCACTTCTTTCTCTTCGGCCTTCAGTTCCGGGCATCCTTTATTGGCTTCGCTTCCGGCCTGGTCCGGGCAGCCGTCGACGCCATCGTGCAGGCCGTCGCCGTCCGTATCCGGGCATCCCTGGTTTTTGCCGGGGGTATCCGGGCAAAGGTCCTCATCGTCGGGCACCTTGTCGCCGTCGCGGTCGGCGAAGGGGCAGCCGTTGAACTCGGGCAGCCCGGCTTCGTCGGGGCAGAGGTCTTCCCTGTTTATGATCCCGTCTCCGTCGCTGTCGGGGCAGCCGCCGGCGCTGGCATCGCCTTTTTCATTGGGGCATTTATCGTCCTTATCGGGAATGTCGTCCTTGTCGGTATCGGGGCAGCCGTTGAATTTGGCCAGGCCCGGGGTATCGGGGCATTCGTCATCGGGGTCGGCGACCTTGTCGTCGTCCGAGTCCGGGCAGCCGTCGAACCGCTTTTTGCCGGGGCGCGCCGGGCATTTGTCTTCCCGGTCGGCGATACCGTCCAGGTCCTGGTCGGGGCAGCCGCCGGTGCCGGCAGTGCCTACCTCATCGGGGCAGAGGTCGAGCACATCGGCGATGCCGTCGCCATCGCTGTCTACTTTGCCCAGGAAGTGGACCAGGCCAAGGCCGATCTGCAGGTTGTTTCGGTTTTCTTCCTGAGAAAGGCGGTACTCGCCCTGCAGGTTGACGAAAGACCGCCCCCCGGCGCGAATGTTCAGGCCGGCTCCCAGGGGGATCTGAACGTTGACGCCCAGTTGGTCTTCCCAGGCCATGCCTCCGCCGCCCATGATGTAGGGAATGATGCGGCTGTCTTCGGTTCTGGTAAACTGAAACTGCAGGATGGCGTCGGCGCTGGCAAAAATGCGGTTGTTATTGGCGTCATCCACCACATTGGCCAAGCCTACCTTTAAGGGAATACCGAAGTTGAGCCAGCGGTTGATGTTGCGAAGGTAGCCTACTTCAATGCCGTTGGTGAAATCGAGGGTGTCGGCAGAATTGGGGTTTCCATAATCAACGAAGAGCACTTTGGCGGATACGGCGTTCGCTGCGCCTTTGTCCTGGGCCTGTAAGCTTCCCCACAGGGCCATGCACAACAGAGCGAGGAGTAATGTCTTTCTCATTTTGTAGAAATTGTATTTGGTTGTGGAATTGTCCGTTTTCCAGGCATATGGCTTTCCGACGGCCATTTTCCGGCCTCGTCACCAAACAGCCTTTTTAATTATGATTTGTAACAGGATTCCGAAAAGGATACAGGAAAACGATTGGAAGGCGGGCGCCGCCGAAGCGGCAGCCAGCCTGCATAGATAGTTAAAGAATAGTACGAAACCTTCCGCAGGAATGTTGCGCCAGGGTGCAATAAACCGCAAAGAAAACTTTTCTCATATTGTGAATAAAAATTATAATTATTATTTTTCGGCCACAGCCAAAAAAACTTCCCGGCTGGGCTGTGATTATAAAATTTTATTTTCCAATAACCTGGTATAGGTAGCTATTATTCACCCTATAAACACACAATTCCCTATGAGACTCAATTCTCTACTTGTTCTGGCGGGCCTTGTCCTGCTGATCGCCGGTTGTTCCAAAGACAAGCTCGAGCCGGCGCTCTCCGATGCCGCTCAACAGGAACCGATGGCAAAAGCGGAAATGGACCGGATTGTCGAAAGCTTTCTCCAGGAACAGAACACCCCCTACCGTTGGCAGCAAGCCACCACCCGCATGCTGTGGAGCGCCTCGGTCCGCTCCGATTCCATCATGGCCCTGGGGTACCGGCCTGCCGGCGAGGAGGACGTTCAAAGCCGCATCCATGAGATCGGCCTCGACAGCGAAGAATGGGCCGCCGCCCGGGAAAAACTGATCCGCTTTGTAGTGGAGGAAACCAACAAGGCGTACCCTGAGCTGAACGCCACCGCGGAAAGCCTCTTCCTCAACCTGGGCCGCCAGTATTTGCCCGCGCTCGACGTGCGCATCTTCAACCAGCGCATCATCGAGGCCCTTCTGGAAATGCCGGAGGTGCGATACCTGGAACCGATGGGCTATACCATGGGCGAACTGGAAAAGCGCAGCGACTCCGGCTGCGGCGTTTCCGCAGCTTCCAGCATTCCTACCGCTGACTACGTGACTACCTCTCCTTCGGTTAAGATACCCTGGAATTATTACTACTCCAATATACCCGCCGCCTGGAGCGCCAGCACCGGCGCCGGCATCAAGGTGGCCGTGATCGATACGGGCTCGCCGACTTCTTCGGCCCAACCCAAGCTGGGCGGCGAGTTCAACTCGGGCTATTCCTCCGGCCGCAGCCTGGAGCGACTCGGCACCCACGTCAGCGGATGGTGGTGGTGGGCCTCCAATGACGGCCCCAACGACCAATGCGGGCACGGCACCCAGATGGCCGGGCTGATCGCCGCGCCCCGCGGTTCGGGCGGCGCCTCCGTCGGCGTGGCCTACAACTGCAACCTGAAAGCCTTCCGCGCCACTACCGACGTGGTGATCAACGGCTCCAGCGAAAAGGCCGGCGTGCGCGACGCCCTCTACCTCTCCGGCAACGATGGCGCCGTGAAGATCGTCAGCATGTCCATCGGCGACGTGTTCTACAGCAGCACCGTCGACGACGGCATCCACTACGCCTACAACCGCGGCAAGATGCTGATCGCCGCCGCCGGCACCTCCCTGAGCTGGACGAGCTGGTGGGGCGTCATCTTCCCGGCCAGCGAGCCCGAGACGATTGCTGTGACCGGTATACAGGATGCTCCGTATTATACCCGGTGCAATACCTGCCACTCCGGCTCCCAGGTGGATTTCGTCGCGGTCATGCAGCGGGCCTCCAATACCGACCGCACCTCTCTGACCCTGGCGCCTACCGGCAATACGCCCGCCTATGTAGGCGGCTCCTCGGCGGCTACCGCCACTACTGCCGGCATTGCCGCCCTGGTATGGGCCACCAACCCCTCCCAGTCGCGCAGCCAAGTGCTGCAGCGCCTGAAAGAGGCTTCGCAGATCTACCCGGGCCGGAACAGCGAGTTCGGCTGGGGGCTGATCGACGCGGCGGCGGCGGTGCAGTGAGTTTTGCTTGCCGGTTTTCAGCCTCGCCCGTTGGCGAAACCAGGCTGAAAACCGGTAAGCTCCCCGCAGGCTGGCTGTATCCTGTGCGCCAGGAGCAGCGATTCAACTGCGTACTCTTCAAAAAATAATTTATTTTTGGCAAACCCCGGACGGGCTACTTTTAAGCCTGCCCGCCGTAGCCCGGCGCAGGCGAGTGGCCCGTTATACCTTTTTTAGGCGGGGTTAACGCCAAAACAGTACAATGACCGCAGAAGAACTTTACGAAAAAGCGAAAACCCACCTGGAAGCCGAAGAACTGGAGCCCGCCGAAGAAGCGCTCTCCCAGGCCATCGAGCTGGAACCCGAATGGGCAGAGCCCTGGCATACCCTCGGCGATCTGTACCTCAAACAAGAAAATTACGAAGAGGCCATGGAAGCCTACGAACAGGCCGCCGCCCTGGATGAAGAGAACGCGGAGTACTGGAACGCTCTCGGGCGTGTATACGGCATAACCCGGCAGGTGGAGGAAGCCAAGGACGCTTACCAGCGCGCCATAAAACTGGACCGTGAAGCCCCCGCCCACTGGAACGGCCTGGGCGTGCTCTATTTCGAAGGCCTGGGTAAACCGGAAAGCGGCATGCAGTGCTTCCTGCGCGCCGAACACCTGGGCAAGGGCCGCTATGCCGGCAATCTCTTCTCGGCATTCGCCCAGCTGCCGCCGCATCCTTTCTTCTCATACCGCATCATCCGCGACTACATGCCGCCGGAGGATCACGAAAAATGGAAAGGCTACCTGCGTAGCACTTTCGAAACGGCCCTGCCCCTGGCCGCTTATCTGAACTGGCTGGATAAAAAGCAGGAACAGGCCGGCCTGCCCGAAGCCCGGTGGCACAAGCTGCTGGGCCTGGCCAACTACTATATGGGCGACCCCTCGGTAGCATTAGAACATCTTGAAAAAAGCCAGGAGCAAGAGTTGGATCTGATGATCTCCTACTACCAGATCCTGGCCTGCTGGGACTTCCTGGAGCCCGACGCCCCATACCTGGAGCCCGCTCTGGAGCGCGCCGCCACATTCCTGCCGCCGGAGCAAAGCGGCTGGAAGTTCTGGCAGAAAAAAGAGGAGGCGCCGCCCCTGTCGGCGAAGGATGTTGAACAGTGTTACTACGCCGGCCTTATCTTCGTGGAGCACGACGAGATAGAGAAGGCGCTGCAGTGCTTTGAGCGCATCGAGCGGGACTTCCTGCCCGCGGCCTACCAGGCGTTCTGGTGCTCGGAAGAACTGGTCCTTGCCAAAAAGAAAAAAGAAAAAGGGGAATACCTGCTGGCGCAGGAGGCCCGGCGGCAACAGTTCGCCGGCGGCCTGGCGCCAATACAGGCCGATCCGCAGGGCGCCGGTTTTCCGGATGGCCTTTTACGGGCCGTTCGCTACGCTGAACTGGAAGAAGCCATCGAGCGCCTGCACATGTACGCTGAATTTGAAGGTTCGCCCCAGGAGTACGAGGTTCAGCCTCCACGGGAGCAGCCTGCATTTTACCAGCTGTGGCAGTATTTGCCGGAGGACTGGGAACGGATGACGGCCCTGCTGGTGGAAGGAATGGAGAAGGAGGCTTTTCGGGGGCAGGTGGAGCGGTATGTAAAAGGAGAAATGAGTGGCAGCGAAGAAGAGGAGTGAGTGATTTGGCGCAAACAATGCCGAGCTGGAAAGCCTTTCGGAAACAGGGTGTTTTTTCATAAAGCCGGTTGTTAAAGTTGAAATTTTTTGATATGTCAATTAAGCACAGCAGGGTTTCTTTGAAATTGAGGATGGCAAAGCAGGCTTGTGTTACCTGAACGCCGATGAACGCGGCCAGGTGGTGGCGCTGTTGCGTTCCGTGAAAAAAGTATTCTTCGAGATCAGCAGGGGTGACAGCTTGTACAACCTGGCCCCAAGCCAGGAGCTGCTGGATCAAAGAGGCGGCCTGTTGTCCGCAGCATTGACATTTCCCATCTTCCTGTCGGTTTGTATTTCATCAAAGCCTTTAAATACTACTGGACATTTGCTCCTAACGGCGGCCCTTTTTTACCCCTGGTGCTTCTACCCGAAGCCACTTTTACGCAATTCCCCTTCGGCCTGACAATGGAAGGCCAGTATATCATTAAAAACCTGATCCTGATCGCGGCGGCGATCGC
>JAGFJE010000112.1 GCA_024103175.1 Phaeodactylibacter sp. | reverse complement strand
AGCCAGCGGGTGAAGATATGGGTATAGCCGTGGGTGACGAAGACCCGCTCGGCGCCGGTGGCGGTGATGGCTTCGTTGAGGCCGTCCCAGTCGGCGTGGTCGGAGAGGACGAAGCCGCGGTCGGCGGCGCGGCGGCGGCGGGCGCCCCGCAGCGCCATCCATCCGGAGGCGATGCCGATGGAGACGGGGCTGAACTTGCGCATCCAGGGTGCATTAATGGCGGAAGGCGGGGCAATCACCATGCCGCCGATGTAATCTTCCTTTTTAAATTTTCCGGATACCCGTTTGGCTTTCGGCAGGCGGACGCCCTGCCTCCGCATCACCCGGTTGGTGTTTTCTATGGCGCCGTGGGTAAAAATGGGTCCGATGCTTTCATCCAGGCCGCGCATCAGGCGCTGGGCTTTGCCCAGGGCGTAGGCGGTGAGCAGGCTCACTTTGCGTTCGGCCTTATTTTTTCTCCACCAGTTGTTAATTTCTGCTAAGATCTCCTCCTGTTTTTTCCAGCGGTATACGGGCAGGCCGAAGGTGGATTCGGTGATGAAGGTATGGCAGGGCACCGGTTCGAAAGGTTCGGACAGGCCGTCGTCCTCGAGTTTGTAATCTCCCGAAACTACCCACACTTCTCCCTGGTGTTCGACGCGGATCTGGGCGGAGCCCAGGATGTGGCCGGCGGGATGAAAGGAGAAGCGGACGCCATTGTGGGAGATCTGTTCCCCGTAGCCGATAGTTTGTATCTGCACATCGCCCAGCCGGTATCGGATGACGGGCTTGGCCGATTCGGTGCACAGGTAGTGCCGGTGCCCCCAGCGGGAATGGTCGGCATGGCCGTGCGTAATAAGGGCCCGTTCGACCGGTTTCCAGGGGTCGATGTATACATCGGCGGGCGGGCAGTAGATGCCCTTGTCGGTAAATTCCAGTAATGCCATGGTTGTTGTATAAACAATAACTACGGCCTTTGGTTGTACTGCCGTTCCAGGGCCGGGCGGGTTTGGCTGGCGTCGTAGATGATCTTGAGTTGCGTGAATTGCTGTTCCTCGTTCCACTCGAACAGGTCGACGCAGTCGAAGGCCACCTCGCTGCCGTCGGCCAGCGTCCATTCATAGATGAAATTGACGGCGGCCCGCCGGCTGCCGGGCTGATGATAGATGTGCAGCAATTGTATGCGGGAGCCGGCGCTGTCGGAGAGCAGGGTGCGGTAGAACGCTCCGGCCGGGCGGCGGCCGTAGAGCGGCGAATGCACCACCGCATCTTCAGCGAAAAGAGAGGCCAGTTTTTGGTAATCACCGGCCTCCAGGCTTTGGAGGTAGGCTATGATCTGGTTTTCCATGGTTGCTGTTTCGGGATGGTAAAGTAGAAGGTGGCGCCCCGCCCCGGCTGGGATTCGGCCCATATCCGGCCACCGTGTTGTTCTACCACTCTTTTGCAGAGCGACAGGCCGATGCCGGACCCCGGATATTGCCGCCGGCTGTGGAGGCGCCGGAAGAGCTGGAAGATCTGCTGCAGAAACTCCGGTTTGATGCCGATGCCGTGATCTCTGATGGCGAATGTCCAGCGGTTTTCCTGTTCAAAGGAATAAACATCTACAACCGGCGTTTCTCCCTCCGGGTGGAATTTGACGGCATTGGAAATGAGGTTTTGGAAGAGCTGGCTGATCTTGGTCCAGTTGCCCCTGATGGTGGGCATGGGCGTACAGATATTGACGACGGCACGCTGTTCGGAGATCAGCCCGTCCAGCGCATTGGCAACAGCCTGAAGCAACTGCTCCAGGGGAATATCTTCCGTTTCGTGTTCACTGTTGTTGAAGCGGGAGTACTCCAGCAGGTCCTCGATCAGGGCGTTCATGCTGGAGGCGTTGGAGGTGATAAAATCGAGGAAGGCGGTAGCGTCTTCATCCAACTGGCCGTGGTATTTTTTCTTCAGCAGCTGAGCGAAGCTGTTGATGGTGCGCACCGGCTCGCGGAGGTCGTGAGAGACCGTATGGGCGAAGTTTTCCAGTTGGAGGTTGGAGTCGACATACTTTTGGAGCTTCTGGTTGTTCTGGTCGAGTTCCCTGATCTTGTTGCGCAGTTCCTGCTGGGTATGTTTGAGGTCCGAAATATCACGCACGACCACCATGGCCTCTTTTTCGTCGATGGCGCTGATGCGGGCTTCGAAGTAGTGCATGGCCCCATCCAGCACCAGTGGGTATTCGAACGCCTGAACGCCGGCCTTTTCCATGGCCAGCCGGAGGTTGCTCATAATGGCCTTAAATAGGTACTGCGGCATTACTTCGGTTACCGGTTTTCCGAGAAACCGTTTGGGGCTGACGAACAGCCGGTCGGTTTCTCCCGGCGAGGCAAAATAGTCGAGGAAGACGCCCTCGGCGTTGATCCGGAACTTGAGGTCCGGCAAAGCATTCAGGATAGCCTTCAGTATGCCCTCGCTTTCCCTCAGCGCGATCTCCTGTTCTTTTTTTTCGGTGACATCCTGAGTGATGGTGATGATCTCCTCCAGTTGGCCATCGGGGCCGAAACGGAATGGCCGGACGCGCGTCAGGGCCCAGGCCCAGCTTCCGTCACGGCGGCGGATGCGGAATTCGAGGTTTAAAACCTCATCGCTGATGTATTCCACCATGTTTTCGAAGAAGGACTGCCCGTCCCCCCTGATATCATCGGGGTGGATATGGCTGAGGATGAGTTCCACCGGGTCAGCGGCGTTGATGAGGTCGTGGCCGAAAAAATAAGGCCCCTGGTTATAGTAGGAGAATCTCCGGCTCCTGGGGTGAAATACGTAGATATAATCCGGCACAGTGGCTAGAATGGCTTCCAAAGTGCCCTGAAACAATGCTTCGCCTTCTGGCCGTTCTGCCGCCATTGTCTCTCGTATTCTAGTGTTGGATGTAAAAGAGGAGGTTACAATTTACGAAAAGATCCTTTTACCAGGTATAGCATCCACAGGTTCTTTTTTAACCCTTATCGCATGGCGGAGTATCTGGCAGATTGACTTCGCCCCTGAAAAACGAATAGGTAAATTCCAATGAAACTAAAACTTCTTTTCATTACATATTTTTTCCTGTTCCTCACCAGCCTCCCGGGCCGGGGCTGCACCGTGCTGCGGGTGGGCCTGCACCCCGCCCCGCCGTTCGTCATGCAGGTGGAGGAAGGGCATTATGAAGGGCTGTGCGTTGACCTCAGGAACTGGACATCAGCGTCAACCCCGTGCTGGTCAACCGCATCCACCGGGCCGACTGGCAGGAGGGGCTGCGGAAGTATAATCTGGAAGAAGATGAGTAGGGGTTTTGATTTTTGATTTTTGATGTTTGATGTTTGATGTTTGATGTTTGATTTTTGATGTATGATGTACGGTGGCCGGGAGCGGTCATCTGAGGGTGGGGCGCCATCGCTGGCCGGGCTCCGTAAAAAGGACGGCTTTCGGAAAAATCCGGGCTGCTCGCCGACGGTTTTCCTCCGCCCATTGGGGGGAAACGTGGACGCCGATGTGTTCCCGGGGCTGCACGTACTTTCTCACCAGTTCAGCGCCTTCTTCGTAGGCCACCCACCAATCGGGCAGCAAACCGATGTCAATACCCCTTTCCTGAAGCCGGAAGGGCTGCACCGCCTTTTCCTCAAAGCCCGGGTCGCCGGTGTG
>JAGFJE010000075.1 GCA_024103175.1 Phaeodactylibacter sp. | reverse complement strand
GCCACCAGGCGGGTGATCCAGTCATCGCCAACGGCCCGGAAGGCGCCCGGCAGCTTTATGCTCCGCAGTTGAGCTGCATCATCGGCCGTTGGGGCCGGCAGGGGAGGCTGTTCGAAGCGGCTGAGGTCGAACTCCTGCGTACCGGCGATCAGCTTGAAGTAGGCCGGGCTGTAAGGCATTTTGTAGTCGGCCACCTGCTGGGGAAAGTCCAGTTCTATTTCCTTGCCTTCGAATACCCAGGCTTCCTGGCCCGGCTCCATCAGGATCACCGAATCGGAGAGCAGGTAGGGGTACACCTGAAAGTTGATCGAAAGGAACATCAAAGATACATACAGCGGGCTGTCGTGCTGGTTGGTGAGCTTCACCCGGATACTGCCGGACCATTGCCCGCCCCGCTTTTCGTATTCCGTCTTCACCTCGTCCCCTTCTATGGCCAGGGGCTTCATTGAGCCGCCGGGCTGCACCCGGAAAAATTCCATTTTCACGGGATGGCCGTCGAATAAAAAGGTGTCCGGATTGTGCAGGGACCGGATAAAGGACCAGCGGCTGATGTGCCGGAGGTACGTTGCTACCACAGCCGCCCCGGTGCTCCCTGCGCCCCCTACCGGCTTTACCAGCGGCTGGCCCGGCTGGCCCGGAGGCGTAATGAAGTATTTTCCTTCTTTTACCCGAACCATATAATCCGCAGCCGTTCCCGGTTCTACCACGCTTACCCCTTTCTGCTCTTCCAGCGCTTCTTTGAGCGGGGCCAGCGCTTCGCCCGGGCCTTCCAGGGTAACCTGCAGGGGTTCGGCCAGCAACCCTCCTTCCAGGTTTGCTTTGTATACTTCTCCTGGTTTCAGCTGGCTCCGGGCGGCGCCGTCGAACTCCAGGATGGAATGGCCGGGCCGGATCTTGCTCAACCTTGCTATCAGGGAGGTATTGCCCCCCACTGCATTGACCCTTACCTGCCGGATCGACTCGTTGATGCCGTGCATCCCTCCCAGGTCCAGTATCCAGCCCATTTCCTGGTTGTAAACGACATTGCCATTCATGGGCGAGCTATTGACTTTCCTGCCCAGGAATCCCTGAAAAAGTCCTCCTTCACTATCTCCGCCCACGTAGAACTGAGGAGATTGGTCGAAGGTTTTTCTTAGGAGGAACCGAAGGCGGTAGGCCAGGCCGTAGTAGGTGATCTGCCCGCCGGTAGCCTCCAGCAGTTGGATCAACCCACCCGTGAAGGCGCCTTTGCCGTTCTGCTCGTAGGCCGACTGTCCGCTCTGGCAGGCCGCCAGTTGGATGTGCCTGCCAACCGGAAGCACTTCGGGCAGAGGCTTGGTTTTCAGGCTTTGGGGAGAAACCTTAGCGGAGAAAAGGAAGTTTTCCCAAGGGCGGCTGGGGCAGGCCTTTGAAAGCCGGCTGGGCGTATATCGGCGCCGGCGGACGCCTTCCCGCCGCTCTCCGATGTAGTCGTTGCGGGTGTTACCGCCGGAATGGCAGCAATCGAAGATGGTAACGATATTCGGCCCTTTCTCAGAAAGCTCGTGGATAAGGTAACGCAGTTCTTTGTCGGCCAGGAGGTTGAAGCTCGTTTCGCCTTCGGTTTCCAGAATGCCATCGTAACAGACCAGGGCTTCCAGCTTCCCGTCGGTTTCGAACCGCCACAGGGCGGGGTCCGCCTCTTCCTGAGTGCCGTGGCCGGAGTAGTAAAAGAAAGCCGTATCTCCTTGCCCGGCCTGAGCGAGGAATTCCCGGAACCCCTGAACGATATTTGCTTTGGTGGCCGCTTCGTTTGTAAGCGCCCTTAGGCGGAGTTGAAAACCATCGGCGTTGGCTTTCAGGTACGCTTGCATCTTATCGACATCGTGGACGCAACCTTCCAGAGGATCAACGGGAGGGCGGTACTGGTCGATGCCCACCAGGAGGGCCAGGAGTTTAGGTTTGTTTTTCATGATGGGGTAGGTGTAAGCTGATGTTCGTAGTATAGTCTTCTAAAGGTAATGAGAATGCCAGACAATATCTCCTGTTTCTGATGTAAAATGATGTCCTGCCCATCTTGCCCGAATGGCAACAATATGCCAATGATTTTTTATTCAACTATTCCAGATGTGCCGAAAAATAATTATGTTTATACAAACTTTTACTGTTCAGCCCTTCCTATGAAGCACTCTTTTCCATGAGTTGAGGTTTTCCTCCAAGCCATAGATTTTCCAAACATAAAAACCCATATAGTATGCAAACCCAAAAAACAGTAATTGGCATTCTGGCCGTCATTTTAGCCATTCTCGCTGTAATTATCTACCAGTTCTGCGGCACTGAGACAATTGATGATACTCCCCCCATTCAGAGAGACCGGATTATTGCTCCCATTTCATTTGTCTTTTACGATGCCGCTTCTCCATCTTCAACAAATGTCGAAAATGTCAAAGTTACTATCATAGATTCTCTGGGGCAGGTGAGGACTTCGGGAGGGTTACAGCTCAGCGAGATCAACCTGACGGGTGGGGTTATGACCCTGGGTTTGAAAGAGGGAACGCAGATCAGCGGCGACGCTCCATACGGCTTTTCCGTTATGGCGGAAGCTTCCGGTTATGCTGATGTCTTGCAAACCATTACCGTTACGAAAGCTTCCCCACAGCATGTGCCAATTTATATGGCTAACCTGGAGGCGCCTCCACCTGGCATAGCAGCGGGTATCCAGCCTTTTCCGATAGCTGGTTCCAGCCTTTCTCAGCCCGTCAACATCAGCGTCCCGGTAGAGAGAGGCGGTGCGGTTCAGGTCACTATTCCAGAAGGCACCAAATTGCTTTGTGACGGCGAACCAATCAACGCTGAAGGAGGGAGCCTGAGAGTGGCTTATGGCGACCCGCTGAGCCCGGCTGCCGCTCAGGTATTTCCCAACGGCCCGGTAGTAACCAATGCCGTTGGGCGGAACGGCGAGATTGTGGCCTCCCTGGAAAACCCCGGCTATTTCAACTCGCTGGGCTGGGCCACCATTGATATTCAGGCCGGCGATGGTGAAGTCAATGGTTTCTCGGATTCCGTAACCATCTCCCTGCCAGTCAGCCGGGAACTGATCAACCCGGAAACTAATGAACCCTATTTCGTTGGCCAGCAAGTGCCGGTGTGGAGCCTCAATGAACGCACTGGGGTGTGGAAAGAGGAATTATCCAGCCCACTGGAATATCAAGGTGAATTTGGGCCGCTGGTGGCGCGTTTCAAGGTAACCCACCTTTCAACCTGGAACCTGGACTTTAAGGTCGATATCTGTACAAGCGTATCCTTTACCGTGAACAACACCGGCTGTGAGGTCGCCCTGGCCAGCACGGTCAGCCTGGCCGGAGGCGGCCTGCCTCCCTTTACGCGCACCAGGCTGCTGAATTATCCGGAAGGGGTCCACGAAGTGGAGCTCAGAAATATACCGGATACTGATATTTCCGGCGGAACACTCACCTTTACGGTTTACGATGATAATGATGTCGCTACGCCAACGAATCCTTTTCCCGAAACTGTAGGGCTCAATAGCTGCACCCCTTCCGTTCCCAACATCAACATTTCGCCCTCTATCACAGGCGCCGCCTGCAACCTTTTCGGACTGGAGTTGGCTTTTGCCGAAGGTACCGGTAGTTCGGCCGTGGCTATCCCTCTGTGTAATGATGCTCTGTACTTCCGGCCAACTTCTGGTGGGTCGTGGAATGTAGCCGGTTATTGTGACAATACCGGCCTGGCCCGAATGACCCATTTAGACAGTGGGACAGATTACCGGTTTCGGGTTCCTTTTGTAGATGGCGGCGGGACTACCGTAAATATTGAATTTACGCTTACTGCGACCGCCCGGTCTTTTGCCGATTGTGGCCCAGACATGACAACGGTCCTGAATATTTCACCAACGCTTCCCTCCACCATAATTAAAAAGTGCATCAGCAGCGGCGGTACGGGATGCCCGGGAAGTGGCGGGGGAAGCTTCAATTGCTCCATTACGGGAACGAATGTAAACTCAGCCAGAGGCATGTATATCCAGGTCATGAATGTAGCCAGTGGCCTGGTACCCATGCATTGTTCTTCCTAGTGAAAGCGGAACGAATTAACGGGTGAGGCCAGCGGTCTAGCGTTAGACAAAAGTCGGAAGCTTGCCCGGAAGAGCGAAGCGAAGACGGGTCGGAACGCGGCCCGTCCTCGTGCCTCGGCCGGGTAAAAAGTCGGAATGGCTTAAGACGATCCGCAACCTTTTGGCTATCAATGGTGTCCCACCTCAGACGGGCAGCCGTCTTTCAAATAAGCGCGCAAAGGTAAGGGGATTTGGGGAGGAATGCCGGGAAATCGTGAGTTTTACAGAAACTTAACATTTGAAGGTGCGCCGATAGCGCCGCAGATTGAAAACTTATATTGTAAACTAACTGGAGCGCGGGCCTCCAGGCCCGCTGAATCGATCATATTCGCGGACTTGGAAGCCCGCGCTCCGGTCCAAAAATATGGAACTTTAACCTGCGGCATTGACCTGATCGCACCCCCAGAAAAACCTGCCAGGATGATATTCGTAGGGGCAATACCAGGCCTCTTTGTGTCGCGGCCATCCCTGGCCGCACGCCGTAACGCAACGCCTCCTTCTAACCAGGCATAAAACGCACCATGAGAATCAGGCGCGCCCGAAACAAACCCCAGCCCCTT
>JAGFJE010000073.1 GCA_024103175.1 Phaeodactylibacter sp. | reverse complement strand
ACCAAATGAGGCCGGAACCTTCCAGCGCCCGCCTGCCTGCCTACCTGGCAGTAATGGCAGGCAGGCTGTGCCAGCGGCCGGCAGGTTTATAAAACCTGGAAGCGTTTTTCCAAGGGCATCGATAAGGCGTTATCCAGCATCTCCGACAAACCTGCCTGACCGCCTGGCTAGGCGCCAGCCGACCTGGCAGGCAGGCACTGCCGGGTTAACCGGCCTGGCGCCTGGCTGAAAACCCGGCAGGTTGAGACGCCTCAAAAGTATGGGGAAGTTTTTCATCTGAACCCTCCATATTTTGAACAGCCTACCCCGCAGGTACGACAAGGCTATTCCACAAGCAGCTGGCCATTAAAGGGAAAGCGTGCTAAACTGATGCGCTTCCTCAACAATGTGGTTGGTAGGTATGGTTGCGATCAGCATGCTTTTGAACTCGTAATTCGGATCCGTGAACATGCGGCCGTTCGCATCTACTACCCGGTATTCCTCCACCAACTGCCAGGTGATGAAGGAAACATTCCTGTCGTCCGGGGCAGAAATTTCCTTCGTTTTAGTGGTGGTAATGCTGTAATTATAGGAAACGCTAAACCCGAAAGTATGGGATATTTCCATGCTGAAGCTTGCGATATCCGTCCCGGCGGTGAAGCCGGTGGTTATGGAATATTCATAACTGAATTCAGCCCCAACACCATGGGTTATTTCCGTTGAGGTGGTAAGCGTAACACCGGCAGGCACCCGTTCTGTATCTCAATATGTCTTTCTCCGCTGAATTATTCCAGTAGCTTTCGTTTTGGTCATATTCTGCGAAAAAAAAGTCGATAAAAATATAGGTGAGATGGCTTTTGTCGTTGTCAAAATAGAAATCCATGAACTTACCTGCTTTCAGGTTTCGCGGATAGGCTGCATTGCCATACCCTCCCTGTATCCTGGCCCAATCTTCGGGCGCCCTGAACCACAATAACCCGGTGTCCAGTTTTTCATAATTTTCTTTCTGGCCAGCCTCCGGATAAATGATTTTGGTCAGTTTGGGCTTCTTTTGAAGAAAGAGCGGGGAGGGGGGAAGAAGGGGAGGGGGGCATCCGTCTAAGGCTGGACGGAAAGCTCCGGGGGCGTGTACGATGTTCGGGTCAATGGCAGCCTACAGGCGTGTACGGTGTACGGGCCTGTCCAACGTTAGACGGGTAGCCGGGGAGGGAGGCTGCCTGCTACTAATGCAAATAATTCAAACAGTTTCTAAGCCTTAACTTTTATGCGTGGGTGATTTACTCAAAGAAAAGTTGAAACCGTAAATAATTCAAGGGATCATTGTGCAAAACCAATTTCCGGGTGGGCTACTGGCGCCACCCGAAAACCAATAATAATGATACACCCAATTCAGCCACCCGGCAGTATAAGCATTGGGCTTTTCTATGATTACCTCCCCACCATCCGCCGCACCACATCCCTCAACGCCTGCTGAAACGCCTGGTCCTGCGAATACAGCTTATACATCTCCAGTTCCGTGCGGCGCTGTTTGCGGATGGCGTCGTCCACCATTTTCATCAGGGCCAGCTCGCGGTTTTGGGTGTCGGGGTTGTCCACGTACTGGCGCTGGAAGTTGGGGTGCTCGTGGACGTGCCTGGCAATGGTCACGAACTTCACCCGCTGCTCTTCCGGGGTGGCCTCCCAGCCGTGGAACCAGCGGTCGTTGAAGCTCTGTATGATCAGGCCCAGCGGGCCCTGCTCTTCTTCGGTGGTGTGGGCGCTGCGGGGATTGGGGTTTTGCGGGGCCACCTCGGTTTCCGATTCATCCAGCACGATGGCGTGGCTCAGCTTTAGCTCGCGGACGCTCCAGTTTTCCAGCACGGATTGCTTTTCGTAAAAACTTCTTTCCAGTTCGTCTTCTATCTTGAGCAGTTCCACATAGTGCGGTCAGCTCACTTGGTGCGACACTGTCGCACTATTTGGATATTGTAAGAAAAATTGACGAATTCGCTTTAAGTTGCTGAGAATAAACCCTTTGCCATGAAGTTGGGATAGATCCCTGGACAAGGTTTCCATAAGCCTGCTTCCATACTTCGCCTTGGCTTCGCCACCTTGTTCAAATTCCACAATATATTGCCCGATCTCCCAGTAGGTTTCGAGCAGCTGAACATTCACCGCGCGGGCGGCGGCAGACTGCCCTTCCCGAAAACGGGTGGAGATCCTTCCCGAAAACGGGTGGAGATCTGGTCCAGTAGTTGCCGATAAGCATCAGGGCGAGAACGTATCACTTCTTCCATCATTCATACTTTTATTTACCCGGCTTGGCGGTACGGCCGAATTCGCGACGCACTGCGTCGTATGTGTTTAGCGCTCAGCCAGGTGACATCGGTGTCGTCTTGCGGTGGTTTGCCCTGCCGGCTTTCGTTCTTCCTTCGCCTGCGAGACGACACCTTCCTGCAAAGGAGAGCCCGGAGGGGAAGATGTCGCCTCGCGGGCTTTCGAGAGATAACCATTGCGAAAAAAAATCCAAAAAATTTTCAGTTCCTGCTGTAACCTATCCCTCTCCTTCCCGTAAACTCTCTTCAAATTGCCAGTTAACTTTGTGCCACAAAGTACTCTATATGAAAAAAATGAGCCCGGATCAGCATTTGGAAACCTTGAGTGAGATCCGCTCCATGATGGAACGTTCATCGCGGTTCATCTCGCTGAGCGGATTGTCGGGAGTCGTAGCCGGAGTGGCGGCATTGCTGGGGGCGGCGTTGGTTTATGTGTACCTGGGCGTCAGCCCTTTCGATCAGAGGCGCCCTTATTACGCCATGGCGCCGGAGATAAACAAGTGGGGGATGGACTACATTACGTTCTTCCTCCTGGATGCGGTGGGCGTCATCGTGCTGGCGTTGGGTTTCGGCATCTTTTTCACGACCCGCAAGGCCCGGAGCAAGGGACAGAAGGCCTGGGATGCATTGACCCGGCGTTTGCTGGCCAGCCTGGCCATTCCCCTGGTGGCGGGCGGTTTATTCTGCCTGGCATTACTCAAACACGGGTTGATCGGGCTGGTAGCGCCGGCGACGCTGGTCTTTTACGGCCTGGCCTTGATCAATGCCGCCAAATATACCTTACGCGATGTCCATTACCTGGGCCTTTGCGAGATCGCTTTGGGCCTGCTGGCCACTTTTCGCATGGGTTTCGGACTGGAGGCCTGGGTTATAGGGTTTGGTTTTCTGCATATCATCTATGGCGTGTGGATGTATTATAAATACGAAGCTGGAGAGAACAAACCTCTCAGAAGATGAAAGGACTCATTACCAGGCTGAATAAAATTTTTGATAACCGCTTGCGGCTCGGGATCATGTCCATCTTACTGGTCGACGACGAGGCTGATTTCAATCGCCTCAAGGAGATGCTGGACGCTACGGACGGCAACCTGGCCAGCCACCTGCGGTCGTTGGAAAAAGAAGGCTACATAGAGGTCCATAAGCAATTTGTCGGCCGTAAACCGAACACCACCTACGAAGTGACGCCCTCCGGGCGCAAGGCCTTCAGCGAACACCTGGACGCCCTGGAAAAAATACTGAACACCAGCAGGCAGGAACTGTCTTTTGATGACGAATAATTCCGCCTGCGGCCTTCCCCCCATACCCCCCTCCCTTTTTTTACGGATACAAAAGTATCTGGTATTCAAATGCTAACAGCATTGGCACATGAAACTTTTTTTATACTGATTCTGAAACATGCCCCCTTCCCCCCGCGTAAGTGTCATTTAAAACTTTTAAATAACAATTATACCATCATGAAACTTCGACTTCTTACATTAGGAGCCCTCCTCTTTTTTTGCTTTTCCCTTTTCGGCCAATCGTCGGAATTCGACGCTACCGGTTTTGACGCCATGCGGATCGAGAACGAGATCAAGCTGGCGGTGCCGAACGAGATCGTGGACTCTGTTTGGGAATACCTGAGAACGCGCTACGACAATGAAAACCTGTTCCTGAAGAAATTCGACGACGGCTTCAGCACCAAGATCGCTGAAGACTTTTTCATTGACCAGTACTATGACAACGAGGAAATGCAGCTGCTGAAAAGGCAGTTCGGCGTACGGCACCGCTCCCGTTATGTCCTCACCGACAGCACCGACCGCAAGCACGGGCGGCAGCTCCTCCAGGTCAAGGTCAACGACATCGATGATAATCAGCTCAACCGGGCGGAGTATAAGTATCCGATCAAATACTACGGCACGCCGAACACCCCGATCGACGGCCACCCCCTTTTCCGCAAAATACAGCGGGACCAGCGCAAACCGCTTGCCGACCGCCTGAACCAGCTTGGAATTGACGGCTTCAGCCTCTTCCCAACCATCCTTATCGAACAGCGGCGCCGGCGGGTATACGTCTCCCTGAATGGCGCTTCTTTCGCCACCATGACCCTCGACGGCGTGACGGCCTCCTTCGCCGGCCAGTCAACCCACTATACGGAACTTGAGCTGGAGCTGAACGAGGTCAATTATACCCTGGGCGACTCCACTACCCGGGCAAAAATGGAAGAGATCAACGAATCGATCAAAGGGGACCTGCTGGCCACCTTCCCTTCCATCCAGCAGGACCAGACCCCCAAATACAACAAAGGTTTCGACGCCCTGGGCCTTGTTGATTTTTCCTCCCGGCCGCTTTTCGGCATCCAGGAAGAATATCTGTCCGTCGGCCTGATCTTTTTCCTCATTCTGGCCACTTTCCTGTTCGACCGGCTGGAGAAGAAGGCCTGGCAGGGGCAAACGGAAGCGCAACCCCGGGAGGCATAAAATTAACACAAATACTTACCCCCCCACTCCCTATCCTGTAGCTTGCCAAGCAGGAGAAGGCCTGCAAACACCTCTCAGGCAATTCGCCTGATGTTGAACAGAGAAGATGCTTCCAAAATAGTGTTCCCAAATGAAAGGGGGCGGGAATCTGTATTCCCGCTTCTCTGTCCAACATGGGAGGGAGATTCCCCTCGATAAAAAAACGACGTTGATTTCAAAAACGACACACATGAAACACTTTATTCGGCTACTTGCCTTATCTGCCCTTTTTCTCGGGTTGAACCCGGCTGCCTTTGCCCAGGACAGCCAGACAACCAAGGAAACACAGGTAACTCAAGAAAGCCAGGCAACCCAGGCAACTAAGGAAAGCCAGGCAACTTCGGATAGCCTGCCGATCCGGGAAAATCAGGAAAACCAGGAAGCTCCGGAGAGCCAGGAAGCCGAGGCAGGCCCGGACGGACCGGAAAAACCGAAAGTGAACCATTCCTACAAACCGCTGGTGCTGGAATTGTCGGAAGACGGCGGCAAATACCTCCGTTTTATACTCTGGCACCAGCACTGGGTGCAGACGAACAACCTGGCGAACGGGGGCGCCGGCCTCCAGCTCAACCACAGCATCCGCCGTTCGCGGGTCATGGCCTATGCGCAGGTGTCGCCGCGCTTTCTGATCCTGACCCATTTCGGGCTGAACAACCTGACCCCCAATAACATCACCTCCCTCGGGAATGACG
>JAGFJE010000019.1 GCA_024103175.1 Phaeodactylibacter sp. | reverse complement strand
TCCACCATTTCATACTTCAGCCCCATAGCTTCCGGTATCACCAGAATATCGGAAAAAATGATGGCGGCATCCACATCCAGTTCGTCGACCGGTTGTATGGTCACTTCCGCCGCCAGTTCCGGCGTCTCTACCAGTTCTTTGAAGCCGGACAATTTTTCGCGCACCGCCCGATATTGGGGCAGTATGCGGCCGGCCTGCCGCATCAGCCAGACAGGGGGGCGCTCCACTGCTTCTCCCCGGGCAGTGCGGAGTAAAAGGTCGTTTTTCAGTTCCATGCGGCAAACATAGGTAAAAATTCGTGTATTCGGGTATTGGTGTATTCGTGCATTAGCCTACAATGGAAGCCCACATATACACGAATAAACAAATGCACGAATACACCCTTACACCAGTTCCCAGATTTTCTCTATTTTGGGGGCTCGCAAATCCGTACATTTGAAATGATGAAAAAAATACCGCTGCATTGGAAGATCATAATAGGGCTTATTCTGGGTATCATTTACTCTCTGGTATCGAGTTATCTGGGGTGGAACAAGTTTACCATTGACTGGATCGACCCCTTTGGCGTCATCTTTATCCGGCTGCTGAAGTTCATCGCCGTCCCGCTGGTGCTTTTTTCCATTATCGCCGGCGTATCGGCCCTTCCGGACCCGGCCAAGCTGGGGCGCATGGGCGCCAAAACGCTCTTTGCCTACCTGGTTACTACCGTCGCTGCGGTCACCATCGGCCTGGTGCTGGTCAATACCCTGAAGCCGGGCAACTATATCGATGAGGGCCAAAGAGTAAAAAACCGGCTGAAGTATGAATTGTGGGCCAAAGCTACGCCCAGCGGCCGGATACTGGACGGCAAGGACTACCTCGGCAACCCGGAATACGCCGAGCTGGTCGGCGCGGCAACCCAAGCCATGCAGGCCGAGGAAGGCAATACGACGGTGGAAGAGCGCATGCGCGCCGCCGAGCAGTTCAAGGAGCAGGGGCCCCTGCAGTTTGTGGTCGATTTTGTTCCGGACAATATTTTTGCCGCGCTCAGCGACGGCGGGCGCATGCTGCAGGTCATCTTCTTCGGCATCTTCTTCGGCATCGTACTGCTGCTCCTCCCCCAGGAAAAGGTCAAGCCCGTCATCGACCTGGTCAACGGCATCAATGAGGTTTTCCTGAAAATGGTGGAGATCGTCATGGAAGCGGCGCCCTTTTTCGTCTTTGCCCTCATGGCGGGTGTGATCGCCAAGATGGCGGACACGCCGGGGGAGGTCGTCGAGATCTTCAAGGGGTTGCTCAGCTACTCGGTTGTCGTGGTTCTCGGGCTGGGCGCTATGATCTTTCTGTTCTATCCGGGGTTGATAAGCCTGCTGGTAAAAGGGCTTTCCTACAGCGAGTTTTTACGCCGCATCAGCCCGGCCCAGTTTCTGGCCTTCTCCACCAGTTCCAGCGCCGCCACCCTGCCGGTCACCATGGAATGTGTGCGGGACAATATCGGGGTGTCTCAAAATGTAACGAACTTTGTACTGCCCATTGGCGCTACCGTAAATATGGACGGTACCAGCCTGTATCAGGCCGTAGCCGTCGTTTTCCTGGCGCAGATGCACCTGGTGGACCTCAACCTGAGCCAGCAGATCACCATCGTGCTGACGGCCACGCTGGCGTCCATCGGCTCGGCGGCAGTGCCCAGCGCCGGCCTGGTGATGATGATCATCGTCCTGCAATCGGTAGGCCTCAACCCGGCCTGGATCGCCATCATCTTCCCGGTCGACCGCATCCTGGACATGTGCCGGACGGTGGTCAACGTGACGGGCGACGCTACGGTTTCGAGCCTGATCGCCAAGTCGGAAGGAGAACTGGAGGTCAAGGCGGAGCCGGCACTGTAGGCAGGCGATGGCCGGGATGGATGGAAGTATTGTTATATGGTTATATGGTTATATGGTTATATGGTTGTCCGGCCGTGGCGATAGGTTTTACGGGGACTTTTCCTTCAGGAGAACGACAGTTGATAAAAACTAAACAACTAAATATAACGACAGACATGAGCGAAAAACAGATCCTCGGCATTGGTTCCCGCGTTCGGCACCCGGCTTACGGGGAGGGAGCGGTCATACGCCTGCACAAAGCCGCCTATGACGTTTGTTTTATGCTTTATGGGATCAAACAGGTAGGTAAGGATTACGAAAAATGGGAGATCATTGAGGCCATTCCTCCCGAAGAGGGCATCTCATTCAACGAGATCGAAAAATCCATGATCAAGGTACTGCGCGCCTTTTCCGATATTTCGGAAGAAATCCCCCTTGGCGACCGGTGGGATGGCGGGGTGATGATCCTCCGGCCGGGCGAAGAGGGCTTGAAAGAAAAAGAGATCCCGATTGAAACCTTTTTCCATAAGGTCGTTATGGTCAGAGACCGGTTGCGGGTTATGGAACAAAGGATCAACAGTTCTAACCTCAACGATGAGGAAAAAGTGAACCTGCAGCAGTACATAACCCGCATATACGGAAGCCTTACTACTTTTAATGTCCTCTTCAAATACAAGGAGGACTACTTCGTAGGGGAAAAAACGCGGTAGGAATCGCTTTTCACAGCAACAATGGGCAAATAATGGGGTTTTAACATTATCACCCCAGTTCTCTGGCCAATTGCGCAGAAAGCGCCGTCCAGGCCCGGAAAAAGAGCCTTACGGCACTCCGGCTGCCGCTGCGTGCAAATTTTGTCAGAGAAGGTGAATCTTTTCGGGAATTTTTTAGTAAAATAAAGCAATGAAAAGGCACGCAAAGCCCTTTTGGATACTGGCATTTATTTTGATTGCAGCATGGCCTTCCTGCATCGTCATTGAGAACCCTTATACCGGCCTGCCGCCCGGCCCGTGGAGAGCCATTCTGGAGCTGGAGCCGCGCTCCCTGGCCACCAACCCCGAGGGAAAGCCCCTTCCCCAGCTAATGAACCTGGAATTCGAGGAGGTGACGCAGGGGGAACTGCCGTTTAACTTCGAGGTTAAGTACACCGATGAACAGCACTTTTACATCGAGTTGATCAACGGACAGGAAAGAATCAAAGTAGACGATATTTTCATCGGCCGCGACCGTTCTACCGCTAAAGACACGGTGGTGATCAACCTGCCGGCCAATGATTCCTACATAAGGGCTATCTTTGAAGAAGACGTTATGGAAGGAGAATGGGTGGACGGATCCAGGGAAAACTACCGGATCCCGTTCAAAGCCTACCAGGGGCAGGCCCATCGCTTTACGACGCTGCGCAAAAAACCGGCTATGGACATCAGCGGCCGGTGGGAGGCCACTTTCGGTATCGAAGGGGATGAGGAGCCCTACCGGGCCGTCGGCGAATTCAAGCAGAATGGCAACCACCTATCCGGGGCCTTCCTCACCCAAAAAGGAGAATACGGCCTCCTGGAGGGAACCATTCAGGACGACAAGCTCTACCTGAGCCGTTTCGACGGCGCGGGCGCCTTTTTGTTCGAAGGTAAGATCCTGCCGGACAGCACCCTCATAGGGTCCTTCCGGGCCGGGAAACATTATAAAACCCTCTGGAAGGCCAAAGCCAGCCCGGATTTTCAACTCCGGGAACAAGGCGGCCGGTGACCATGAATTTTCCGGAAATGAATGTCAAAACATATCAACCAACTTCTCAAAGAAAAGGTAAACCAGAAATCTATTTGAAATCATGAGCGCAAAAAACATTGCAATTGCTTATTGTGCTGACAATGAGCAGGTAGCGAAACAAATCGAGCAACAACTCAGCCTTGCCGGATACCACTTCCAGCACTTTGCCGGCACCAGGTCTACCGCCGGCACGCCCCTTTCCGACCAGTTGCTCAATCAGCCTAACCCTATCCTTCTGGTCGTCAGCGACAATTTCCTCAAGGCTGCCCAGTGTATGAACCGCGGCCTCAAATTGCTGCAGGAGAAGAGAAACCAGATATTGCCGGTCGTAATTGAAGGTGTAACGGAAGATGAGCAAACCGGGAAAACCATAAAAATACACACAGACTTTGAGCGCGTCAGCGACATCATTCAATACATCAACTACTGGCAGGACCAATACCTGGACCTGCGCCGCCAGAAACGGCAAATGAAGGACTTCGACGAAGAGGCCTTCAACACCCATCTCAAAACCATGCGGGAGATTTCCAGCGAGGCCGGAGAATTCCTCCGGGTTCTAAGGGGTATGAATTACCTGACCTATCAACAGCTTGCTGCCAACGGTTTCGAGCAATTCTTCAAATTCACCAACGACCTCGAGGGATGGCCCCGGTTCAGGGCTAAAGCGCCGGCGGCGCCCACTACCGAACCGCCCGCGCCGGCTGTCGAAGAAACACCGGCTGCCGTTTCCGAACCAGAGGAAACGGCCGAGGCCCCGGTTGAAGAAGAATCAACTGCCCAGGAAGAACCACCCGTCGACATCTCAGATATCCCGGGAATCGGCCAACTGGAAGAACGGCAGCTTCAGGAAGAAGAAGCGGCTCCACCTGCCGGCCCGGAGGAAGAAACAGCGGAAGCGCCCGCCACTGAAGAGCCCCCCGTAGAGAGCATTGTCGATGCGATCACCTCCGGCGTAGAAGAAGCCGGCCTGGAAGCCCACCCTGAAGAAAAGGAAGAAGAAGAGATGGTTGCCGAAGAAGATGAAAACGCCAGAACAGCCTTCTATCCGGATGACGATGAAGATGATGCGCTGGCTGAGGAAGAGGAGGAAGAAGAAGAAGAAGAAGAGGAAGAGGAAGAGGAAGAAGAAGAGGAAGAGGAAGAGGAAGACCAGGTTTCCGTCCTGATCGAAGAAGCGCTTGATTATTTCAATACCGGGCAGGTGCAGGAGGGGCTGGCTTTCATGGCCCATGCGGTGGAACAAAATCCCGGAAGTATGTACTTGCGATATAATTACGCATTGATGCTGGCACAACGGGGGCAGGACTACAAGGCTGCCCGGGAGGTTCTGGAGCCGGCCGTTCAATCTGAAGAAGGCAACCAGGATGCCCTGTTCCTCATGGGCGAACTGAACGAACTTCTGGAAGATTTTGAAGCGGCCCGCAAATATTACAAGAAGCTCATCGGCATCAATTCCAAATATCCCAATGCCTGCTATCGTTTGGGGATGATCCTTGCCGCTCACTTTGAAGGCGAGCAAAAAGCAGCCGCCAAATACCTGAAAAAGGCCATCAAGCTGGATGAGAACAACGCCGATGCGTGTTATCAGTACGCATTGTTGCTCAATGAGGCCATGGGTAAACCGAAAAAGGCCATCAAATTGCTGAAGCGGACAATGGAGATCGCCCCTCAGCACCCCTTTGCCAACTACGACCTGGCGCTGGTTTATTACCAGTTGGGGCAAAAAGCCAAGGCCAAGCAGGCCTATGCCCGCGCCATCTCGATCAACCCCGAACTCCACACGCCGGAAAATGACCTCGCTTTCCAGGATAAACCCACACAGGCCGCCTCCATCTCGGGCATCGAACACGATACCATTGAAGCGCTGAAAGACAACATCAACCGCCTGGAAGAACTGCTCAAAGCCCGGGAGGAAGAAGCCGCAGTCCTTCGGCAGGAAATAGAAGAGGAAAAAGAGGAACCGGCGCCGGAAAAGCCCAAAACCGGCCAAACGGTGCTCATCACCGGAGCAACCTCCGGCATTGGCAGGGCCACCGCTGAGATATTTGCGCAAAACGGATACCGCATCATCCTGACCGGCCGGCGCGCCAACCGCCTGGAAGAGATCAAAGCCCGTTTCGAAGAAGATTATGGCGCCAATGTTCTCGCCATAGCTTTTGATGTCAGAGAAGGCGCGGCGGTAGATGAGGTGATAGAGAAACTGCAGGAGAAAGAAATGGAGGTCGATATCCTGATCAATAACGCCGGTAAGGCCAAAGGCCTGGCGCCCATTCACGAAGGCAAGCTGAAACACTGGGAAGAAATGATCGACACCAACCTGAAGGGCCTGCTGTATATGACCCGGGCGGTGAGCCCCGCAATGGTGAAACGCCGAAGCGGCCACATCATCAATGTAAGCTCCACCGCCAGCAAGGATGTGTATCCTAACGGAAATGTATACTGCGCCACCAAAGCTGCCGTCGAAGCCCTGACCAAAGCCATGCGGCTCGACTTGCACCAGCACAATGTCCGGGTCAGTATGGTCAGCCCGGCCCACGTGGAGGAAACCGAATTCGCACTGGTCCGGTTTGACGGCGATGAAGAAAAGGCCAAAATATATGAAGGTTTCAAACCCCTCTCCTCCCGGGATGTGGCGGAAGCCATTTTCTTCCTGGCCACCCGCCCGCCCCACGTCAACATACTGGACATAACCCTGCAGGGTACTCAGCAGGCCAGCAGCCTGGTGATCGACCGCTCCGGCCGGGAACAGTATGAGGAGGATTAGGAAAGGAATGAAGGAACGAGGGAATGATTGATTGAATGGGCCTACCCTTAATCATTCCTTCATTCATTCCTTCATTCCTTCATTCCCTTTCCCTTACTCCCTGGCCAGGAACAAAGCCCGGAATTCCGTGGCTTCCTCGGGTTTGATCCTGCCGCTGAGTATCAGCCGCATTTCCCGGCGTTTGGCAGCGCTGTCGTAGCGTTGTTGTTCGATCTCGGTGAGCGGGAGGACCGGCGGCACCGGCTGGGGATGCCCCTCGTCATTCATTCCCACGAAGGTATAGTAGGCGTGATTACAGCGGCGGGGGTTCCCCCCTTTAATGTCGTTGGCAAAAACTTCGACGTGGATCTCGACGGAAGTGCGGAAAGCCCGGGTCACCGTTGCTTCCAGGGTAATCACGTCGCCCAGCTTTATGGGCTTCTGGAAGGAGACGTGGTCTACGGAAGCCGTAACGACATGAGCCTCGCAGTGCTTGCCGGCGCAGATGCCCGAAGCTATATCCATCCACCTCAACAGGTTGCCCCCCATCAGGTTGCCCATAGGGTTCGTATCATTGGGCATTACCATCTCGGTCATTACCGTACGGGAATCGCCTACTCTTTTTGGTTTCAACTGCTCGCTCATGCCGCAATTTTTTTTTTATCGGATCATGACGCCATGCCGGTTGAGGAAGGGGATCCGGGTGAAGTTCTCTTCTACGATACTGCCGTTAACAAAAATGTACTTCTTATCATACATGTACTCATTGAAGGTGAAACTCACCCAGTACTCATTGGTCAGGCCAAAAAGTTTTACCTGTATGGGTTCGACCTTAACTATAGAAAGGGCCGGTATTTCTTCGAAGAAATGGCGAAGGATCGTGGTTTTCATCCTTTCCCCATCTACTTCTCCGTAGCCTTTAGAGTTGATCAGGACATTCGTTATGGGATCTTCCTTGAGGTTGATCAGGTAGGTGTCCCACAGGGCCTCTTCCGAGGTATCCTCTTCCCTGGGTACGACAGCGATGGCGATATCTTCCACCTTCAAGTTGGGTATGTCTTTCATCATAATCAGGAACACATAAATTTGG
>JAGFJE010000005.1 GCA_024103175.1 Phaeodactylibacter sp. | reverse complement strand
CAGCGCCGGCAGCAGGTGATCGGTATTTTGGGCGAAGTCCATCAATGCCTGCTGAAAGCCCCGCCGGGCTTTCTCTTCCTCCAGCAGTTGCTCCGCGTTGTTGCCCTCCGCATCAGGGGCCGGCAGGAATTGCCGATACGCCTCCAGCCTGATGTCTCTCAGCTGAAGCAACGCGGCGTTTTCCGGGGAAGGGTTTTGAATGGAAAAGGTGCTTTGAAACTGCCCGGCAGCAGCGGAGACTTCCAGCTTGTCCCCGTTTTTCCAGACGATGGGAAAGTAATTGGCCGTGGCCGGGTTCTCATTGTCCAGCCGGTTGGCGAAGCGTTCTCCTTTTTGCTGGACGGCCAGTTCCAGCACCACCGGATCGGGGGCATCAGGCAGTTTTTTAAAGGCGAAGCTGCCGTCGGCCTGTACGGTTGCCGAATCCAGCACCTGTCCGGTAAAGCTGGATGCCACCTCATCCAGGGTGCGGGGTTGGATGAGGTAAACCACAGGGGGTTGGTTGCCATCGGGCGGCAGTTCCATCGTTCCGGAAAGGGGGGGCTGTCCGGTGCAGCTCGCCAGCAGAGCAAGCAGCAAAAGAAAAAAGAAGCAGGTCCGTTTCATTTCCAGGGATTGAGGCCCCAAAGTAGTATTACTTACTCTCACTCTTTGATAATCTTCTCAAAATACCGCCTGGCCTCATCTTTGATCTCGATGAAGTACACTCCCGCCGGCCAATTGGAGTTGATGGGGAAAGTAAACGTATTCCTCCCGTTATTCAACCGTCCCCGGTACAGTTCCTGCACCTGTTTTCCGGAAGGGCCTATGAGTTTGATCTGCGCCTGGCGGCTGCCGATGCTGGAAAATTCAAGCGCCAGCATATCCTTCGCCGGGTTGGGGAAGGCTTTGATGCCCTGAATGCCGGAATGGAGATCGCGGGTACTGGTGCTACTCAGCGCAAAATCAAAATAGTTGATGTTGAAGGCATCGGATTGCGCCTGGGCCTGCATGGTGTAAAATCCTTCTTCGAGATAGATCGAGGTGGTGAAGTCCCTCCAGTTTTGCCATCCGTTGGTGGAGGTATAGTTGACTTCTGTTTGGAGGGCATCGTCAAACTTAAGCAGCAAGGCGCCTCCGGCAAAACCGGATATCCGGCTCACCACCTGATAAAGGCCGGGCTGCATGATCTGCACGCGGTATTTCATCCAGTCGCCGCCTTCGATGTATCCCACATTCAGGCCGCCGCCAACATCCGAACAAGGTTCCGTCTGTATGCCGTTCATCTCGAAAAAATCTTCGGCTTCCACTCTTCCGGGGATGATGTGTACAATGGCCCCGCCGCTCACAGCATTGTATACATAAAAATCGTCCAGGCTGTCCAGGATCAGATCTGAGGAGGCGATATTTCCTCCGGAATAGGACAGGGTTACCGCTTCCTGCGGCTGGATCGGGGTGTTCAATGAAAACAAGAGGATACTTCCATCAAAACCGGCAGTGCTGATGGTGTTGATGATACCGGGGCTGGACACCCCGTCGATCCTGACCTCAAAATCGCTGTTGGCGGCATTCATGGCCGTGATGTGATCGGAAAGCGCCAGCAGGATGGCGGCGCCGTCCCGGCTGGTGGCCGCGGCGTAGGGCAGGAGCTTTTCAGCGGCCATTTCGGAAGGGAATTCCTGCAAACCATGCCGGTATTCAAACAAGGGTGCGTAATCGTCATCACCGGCATTGATGGGGATCTGCGCCATCTCCCGGGGCCAGGAATGGGTGAGTTGGCCGGAAGGTTGGTAGTCGCCGAAAAGCACCTCGGCGATGCCCCCGCCCTCGGTTCCCGGATACCAGGCGGCGATCATGGCGTCGGTATAGGGCAGCAGTTCACCGAGGATCATCGGCCGCCCGGAGATCAGCACGGCAACGGTGGGGATGCCGGCTTCCTTAAGGTGCTTCATCAGATTGATATCTGCTTCCTCCAGGTGGAGCGAGGCCCGGTCGCCGGCCCCTTCGGCATAAGGTGTCTTTTCGCCCACCACGACGACAGCTACATCCACCGGGCCGCTGTAATCTCCATTGGGGGAATAAATGACCTCACTATTGCCCACCACATTTTCCATGCCGGTAAGGATGTTCGTACCGGGAGTGATGTTGCCGGTTGCGCCCTGCCAGGTGATCGTCCACCCGCCGCATTGGGCGCCCAGGTCGGCCGCCAGCGTTCCCGCCACCAGTATCCTCTGGCCGTCCTTCTGAAGGGGGAGCACATCGTTCTTGGCATTCAATACAACCATGGATTCCCGGACGGCCTGCCGGGCGACGTCCCGGTGCTCCTGAGAACCGACGGAAGCCGCCAGTGAAGGGTCGGTAAAGGGCTCCTCGAAGAGATTTAACAGCAGCTTCTGCTTCAAAATCCTTCTCACCCCATCGTCTATTCTGTCCTCGCTCACCTCACCGTCTTCCACCAGGCTGATCAAATGGCTGATAAAGACTTCATACCGGTCGGGCACCATGACCATATCAATACCGGCGTTGATGGCCCTTTTTATGGCCGTCCGGTAATTTTCATCGATCTGGTCCACCCCCTTCCAGTCGGAAATGATAAAGCCTTCAAACCCCAGTTCGCCTTTCAGCACATCGGTCAGCAAATAATCGTGGCCGTGCAGTTTAACCCCAT
>JAGFJE010000001.1 GCA_024103175.1 Phaeodactylibacter sp. | reverse complement strand
ATTCTTATCTGGCTCATACCGATATGATTGAATCTTTATTCGGAGCATATAAAGAAAAGATGAAGGTGTCCTGGCTCAGCAGCTTTACCGAAAGTGTTTTAGCCATGCCCGTATTGTTGGGAGGCCTAGATGAGGAAACTGTCCGGCAGGCTTTGTCCCAGACGCGCCAGGAAGAGGTTCAGGAGTGGTTCGCAGCCATGGTCCCAGAAGGCAGCCTATTGAAACAACGGCGGGCAGCGTTCTCCGCCGGGAAGCAAAACTGCGGAAATTCTAGCAATAAAAATACGTGTTAACTGAACACCCTAGATGACACCTTTCGCCGTTGAACAGTAATGCTACAAGCGGAAGGTTCGGTGAATAGGCGAAAGATGTCACCTGGAGCACCGCTAAACATATACATCTTCGGGGATCTGGAAAATCTACCTCCTTTTTATCAAGCCCCCGATGAAACAACCCCTCCATTTATCAAAAAAAAAGCCCGATAACCTCTCCCGTACAGGCATATTTATTATTTTTAAGCGACACCTAAAAATTGAGAAATCAACTAAGCCCAGATCTATGAACCGTTTTTTCGATTTTCATCTCCACCCATCGTTCAAGCCATTCCTGACCAGCCCCGACCCCGATAAGCGCGTAGACTGCTGGGAGTACCTGGAAAGCCCCATAGGCATCATCCGCTCCCAAAGCTGCCTCGACCAGATGGAGAAAGGGCAGATCGGCGTCGCTGTCTCCACCATTTACGCCATGGAACGGCCGATGACTTCCAGCTTCCTCATCGAGCAAGTTGCGCCCAAGCTGACTTTCATGCACGGTGAAATGCTGGACCACCCCTGTTATTCGAACTACCTCGGATACGTTTTTGAGGAGATCGAGCACCTCAAGAAATCCCAGGGTTTCAATGGCCGGGACTTCAATATCATCAATAGCATAGACGAGGTGGAGGAAGACAAGATGAACCTCATTCTGGCCCTGGAAGGGGGGCATGTGCTGGAACAGTTCAACACCAGTGTCCTGGACAACCTGCGCACCCTCAAGCAAGGCCCGCACCGGTTCCTTTACCTCACTTTCGTTCACATGACCCAATACCCCCTGGCCTGCCATGCCTACGGCATGAAGCTCATCAAGCGCAACGACCAGTTCAAACCCAACGGGTTCGGCATTTCGGATATCGGTAAAGAGGTGATCGACCTGGCCTACGACGACACCCAGGGGCGCCGCATCCTCATCGATATCAAACACATGAGCCTGGTGTCCCGCCATAAATTCTACCAGTACCGCAAAGAAAAGGGGTACGACAAGATCCCCATTGTCGGAACCCATATGGGTTTCACGGGCATCAGCAAAGACCCGCGGGAGATCGTCAAGTACTTCAGCAAGCCGGCGCGCCGGAGAGGCAACTTCATCGAAGTGGATTACGACCGCCCCAAAGGTATCGGCAAGGGCCTGTTCAACAAAACCTATTTCAACCCCTGGTCGATCAACCTTTACGATGAAGACATCAATGAGATCCTGGATTCCGGCGGGCTGATCGGCCTGAGCCTCGACCAGCGCATCATGGGGTCGCAGGAGGTACAGGGAGAGTTCTTCAGTGCAAAGGAGTTCAATTACATCCTTTCCGGATATAAGGACGAAACGCACGAGGAACCTGTGGCCGAGGGAGAGTTTTCCGACGAAGAAGAGCGGGGCCGGGAACTCAACGAACGCAAGCACCTGCGCCACCTGTGCAACAACATCCTCCATGCCGTCAAGGTGGGCGGCGAGCGGGCCTGGAAACACATGTGTATGGGCTCCGACTTCGACGGCCTGATCGACCCGCTCAACAACTGTACCAGCGCCGAAGAATATCCCAAACTGGAAAAAGGCCTCATCGATGAGCTGCCCCAGATGATGAAAGAGGATAAGAAGCACGATTACGACGAGAGCAACATCGAAGGCAAGGTGCGGGACATCATGTACAATAACGCCATCGATTTCCTGAAGAAACACTTCAAGTGATATTTGGAATGCGGACACCGCGGAAATGTGCGCTATTGGGAGCCAACAAACCCGTGTCTATCCGACTTGGCCCGCGTCATTGCCCGGCGCCAAAGCCCTTGGATCGTCGGCGAAAGCTATGGGCGACGGCGCCCGTGTTCCATCATCCGGAAGCCGCTCAGCTCCCCTCCGGGCGGCTTTCCGGCCACCTTATGGAAGAACAACTTGACGGAGCTGCCGCCCTCCTCTTCCTGAATGCCGTCTCCGCCAATGACGCCGGGAGTAGGTTCGGGTAGCCGGGTGATGAGGATGTCTCCCTTCTCATCGGTGTAGCCGATGGGGAAATATTGCTTCTTCCGGGCATCGTAACCGAAGGGCAGGATGGCCTCGCCGTCGGCCAGCGAATGGCCGGGCGTCAACCGCAGCGGGTTGGTTTCCTCCGGTTGGCCGTTGACATTGGACAGTTCCAGGATGCTGATGTGGTGGTCGGGCCGCGTCGCCGGGCTGCGGAAGAAAACGGCCTCGCTGCCCTCTGTGCCCGCCCAGAGGTGGCCGGGTGGAAGAAATATCCGCTGGTCGAGCCCGGGATTCGTCTTCAACAATTGATCCACTCTGCGGCGGGCGCTGGCCCGGTTGGTAAGCTGACAGGTAGCGGAAAAACCGGAAGGCGACAGGATCTCTATACCGCCAACCACCTTGCTGCTTCCGGAAGAAATGACGGCGGGTTCGATGGGCCGGATGATGTGTACGGGGATCTTAATGGTAAACCAGTCATCCTTATCCACCCCTTCATCTTCGAAGGCCGTCCCTCGGGTGGTATCCAGAGGAATGGGATCCTGTTTGTACTGCTCCAGGTTGAAACGCTGCCGGGCGATGTAGAGGATGATGTAATCCGTAGTCTCAGTGATGCCGAGATTGTGGTACCGGGTGTCCATGGCAAGGGGGATGGCGTCGAAGGTTTTCCCCCGGAACTGAAACTTCATGTCCACCTGATACAGCTCATTGCTCTCCCCGATCTGCTCCACGGGCATATATTCATGGGTGATGCCGAACTGATTGTCCAGATAGAGGGCGCCCACCCAGTAGCTGTCGAAGTCGGAGTTATGGATGACGCTCAACTTCATAGCGGGCTGCACCGGCCTGCCGTCGGCTTTTTTATACGTCACTTCCATAGCGTCGGGGTCTTGGGGCAACGCCTCATAACTGCCCGGGGCAATCTGGTTGAATGTCCGCAGGCTGAAAGCTACGCCCTCCAGTTTTTTTGCTTCCACGATAATGTCTTCCCGGGGTATCCGCGTATCCGGGTTGCTCATCCGCAGGACGCTTTCCCATTTGCCCACCTTTTCCAGGCCGGAGAGGAAGTTGAGGGCCGATTCGCTGCGCAGGAACAAGGGGATCTCGCTGCCCGGGCGGGTGAGAATGAAGCTGCTGCCGCCCTGCGGGCCCGTAATGGCCCGGATCTCATATTCGGGTACGTCCTTCCCTTTTGCCAGGCGGACGTAATGGGGCGGGTTTTTCTCCAGGGCCTCTTCGAATGCCTTTTTCATGGTATCGGGCAGCCCTGCATCGAAGCCTACCGCTATTTTCGGAAACGGCATTTCGTGAACCGCCGCCCGCAGCAAGCGGTTTTCTTTGTCCTCCTCCGTCCAGCCGGCATCCTCCAGAATGGATTCCGTAGAGCGCACTTCTTTGGCCTTGACAGCCCTCCCGCTGCCATCTGTCAATTTGAAAATGGGGAAGGCATCTCCACTAGGAGGAGTAATACCCTGAATGATGCCGGCGTTGAGGTACCATTCCGGCCGGCCGTTTTTCACCCGGCGCCCCACTTCATATTCCTGCCTGGGCGGAGCAAACTCGTTGCGCAGGAAGAGCTGGTTGTCATCCCGGGCCTGCGACATGCCCAGCATGGGGATTTGGTTGTCGATATTGCTGCGCACTTCCATCTCCACGCGACGGATCAGTTCGGCGTAGCTGATCCTGCTGCCGCTCTGTTCCAGGGTTCTCAGCAGGCTATAGGTAAAAATACCGTGTTTCTTTTTCCGGAGGCCGCCCTGTTCTTCCACTACCTCGAGGGTTTTCTCGTGAGACTTCTCCGAGTCCCGCGCGGCAGAGAGGTTGACATATCGGCCATGGGAGAGCCCTCCGGGTTCTACCCGCTGTTGCCCCTCCTTGAATTTCACATAAAATTCATTGCCCTCCCTAGTGAAGCCCAGGATGCTATTCTCATCGGCCACCGGCACGCCCGTCTCTTCCATGCGCACCCTGATGTCCTGCTCGTCACTGCGGGTATTGCTGCCGGAGAAGCAGCAATCCATAATGGACAGGAAGTGTACTCCCGGCAGGCCTCCCTCTTCTCTTTCAAAAAAGGCCTTGCCGTGGAGGCTTTTAGCGATCAGGTAGCCCAGTTCCTTATCCAGCAGGTCGTGTTGGCCGGACTCCCGGTTGTTGTAGCAGACCATTGTCTGTATGACGCCCTGGGGAGAAATATCGGCGTACATGTCCGGGGTTTCAATAAAAGAGCCGTGCCCGCTGTAATAGAGCAAGGCGAAATCTCCCCGCTCGGGGCTGGCCTCCCGATAGTGGCCAAAAGCAGCAATGATATTATCCCGGGTTGGTTCCTGGTACCGGATGTTTTGCTCTTTCAGCATAACGGCTTCGCCCTTATCGAGCGGAGCCAGGAGGTAAAGCGGTTTGAACGCGACGGGCTGCCCTCCATTTTCTTCCGTCTGGGCCAGGCAGAGCCGCTCAAAGTAATCACTTACGGCAAGCACGTCATTGATGCAGCCTTCCAGGGGGCTGCGCTGATAGCCATTGATACCGATGAGGACAGCGTAGAGGGTCCGGTTTTGCATGTGGGATGGGTTTTAAGCAGCTAAAAACTCTGGCCTAAATTATAAAATTACAGGCAACTATTCCCCTCTCCCCAGCCCCAGATAGCCGATCCATCCGAAATTTTCCAGTACGATCCAGACGATGAAAACGACGTAGAGGAAAAGTAAAAACCAGCATTCCGCCTTACTCAGTACCAACTGGGTACGCAGGGTGGTGAAAAGGATAATGGTCGCCAGGGTGAGAAAGCCCATCAGCGGGATGGCCACGCCGAAATCGAGGGTGGCGCTGCCGGCGATCAGGATACCGGCAGGAACGGCGATGAGCAGGTCGAAGATATTGCTGCCCAGCACATTCGACAAGCTGACCACCCCCTCCCCTTTTCTCGCCAGGCGGATGCTGACAAAGGCGTCAGGCAGGCTGGTGACGGCGGCGATCACCGTAATGCCCCATACGAAACTCGGCGTGTTGAAAAACTCTCCCAGGAACAATGCCGAGCGCACCAGGCCTTCCACCCCCAGGACGATGAGTATCAAACTCCACAACAGCCACAGCCATTGCTTCCAGGCCACTATATCGTTGTCCCTTTTGTTTTTTTTCCGGTTGTCGGCCCACTCCTGGTGCTGCAGGAAGATATAAAGGCCGTACAACAATACCGGAATAAGGGCAATGGGGCGGGTCATTATTCCTTCGGTGCGGCTGTCACCTATGGGGTTGTAGATCACCGCAAAGGAAAAGGCCAGCAGCAACACCGCCACGGATATCAGATAGAACTGGGCGTCTTTGAATACCAGCTCCTTGTCTCCCCTCAGCGGTTTATCCGAAAAGATGCCCGACAGGCCGGGAATGACCAGTATGTTGAAGATCGCAGACCCGACCACCACGGACAGGCCGAGGTCGAACTCGCCGTGCAGCAGGGTGGATAAGACCGTGCTCGACAACTCCGGAAAACTGGAACCGATGGCCACCACTACAGCCCCGTGGACGACCGGAGGCAGCCCATAATAGCGGGAAAGTTGCTCCGCCGCATCATCCAGAACCTGGCTTCCTTTCCATACCAGGACGGAAGAAATGAGGATCACGATGATGTAAGCTATAAGAGCACCCATGGATTGCGTGGGGTTGATTTATGCCTGGTATCTGTTGATGCCGGGTTATTTTATTTAAAGGCTTAATTTAACAAAAAAGACAATGATCTGAATTCCTTAAAGGTAGATGGATAAGGGCTCAGCCCTAAGGCTGGTGCACGGTATTGGACAAGGGTTGTTCATTTTCGGACACTTTTTTAAAATATTTCCAGCTAAATGAATAGTTTTCAACACCTTATTTCCTGGCATGGCTACCATTCTAGCGCTGGACAAAGTCGGAAATCGGAAAGCGGAAGTCGGAATGACTTGGGACGTTCCGCAACATCTTGGCTATCAATAGTGTCCAACGTTAGACGGGTGGCCAAACCTGCAACACCGATACACTACAACACTAATACACTACAACACCGATACACTACAACACCGATACACTACCCGATCTCCCAGCTCCACGTCACCTTCGCCGTCTTTTCCAGTATTTTCTTCACCGAGCAGAGTTTTTCCATAGACAAGTCCACCGCGCGTTGTACTTTCTTGTCGTCCAGCGGGCCGT
>JAGFJE010000777.1 GCA_024103175.1 Phaeodactylibacter sp. | reverse complement strand
GCCACCTTCTCCGGAGCGGTCAACGGCTCCAACACCAGCAATTGCAGCAAAGCCGGTTCCCGCCTCGGCGCCCAGTACTACAATGACCCGGCCCAGACGACTGCCGCCGAGCTGGGGCTGCCCATGGCCGAAGGCATCGCCATGACCTACGCGGAAGTGGAATTCCTCCTGGCGGAAGCCGCCGCCAAGGGGTGGATCACCGATGATGTGGAAATGCACTACCGGGCCGGTATCGAAGCTTCGATGGCCTACCACCAGGTAAACCCAGAACCCTTTGGCTGGAGCAGCTTCGACGACTTCTACGCCGAATCCGGCGTGGCTTACGACAAGGTTACCGACATCTGGGAGCAAAAGTGGCTGGCCCTGTTCTTCCACGGCCTGGAGCCCTACTTCGAGGTGCGGCGCTGGTACTTTGAGAGTGGGCTATCCTGGGATGGCATCCCCTTCCTGAGCCCGGCCTGCGAGAACCTGAACAGCGACGACCTGCCGCTGCGTTTCCTCTACCCCGGTGAAGAGCAGAGCCTCAACGCCGACAGCTACCGCGATGCTGTGGAACGCCTCGGCGGTTCCAACTCGCAGAATGCGGCGATGTGGTTGGTGCAGTAGTAGTTCCCGGACGAAAGCAGCGTTTCCTTCGGGGGTCTGTCCTGGGCCTGGCGAAGGTGTTATGCACCTGGCAATTGTCAGATTGTTATATTGCTATATTGCTTGGCTGCTTGTGTCCGCCAGGAGCTTTTCCCGAAAGTATTGGGCTTTAATGAACCTCTGGACAGGATAGTACACTGATCGGTTAAGATCTTTTAGGATCGCTTAGGATCTTGGCCCGGCCTCAGATCTTAACCCAAGTTCGACTGGTAGGCCCCAACTTCGGAGGGTCGGTGCTCGCTTGCCCGAGGAGGGCTCCCGCATGCCCGAACACCGAATAGCGAACATCGAACACCGGTTAAGGCCTCCTAACCGGCCTTAAAAAATCAGTGTACTATCCCTTTCATTCAGTTACCCGAACAACATGCAAAAGAAATACTTCGACATACACGCCCCGGTCTTCTACCCTTCGGCCGTCATCATCCTGCTGTTCATCATTCTCACCCTCCTTATCGGAAAGCCGATGGAAGAGGTTTTCACCCGGACGCAGGAGGGGGTAACTACCAACGCCGGCTGGCTGCTCGTGCTGTCCGTCAACATTTTTCTGGCCTTTTCCCTCTATTTCGCGTTCAGCAAGATGGGAAGCATAAGGCTGGGCGGGCCCAAGGCCAAGCCCGACTTCAGCACGTTCGCCTGGTTTGCCATGCTCTTTTCGGCAGGTATGGGCATCGGGCTGCTTTTTTTCAGTGTGGCCGAGCCCATCATGCATTATTCCAACCCCCCGGTACCGGTAGAAAGCGATGTACAGGCCGCCAAAAACGCCATGAAGTACACCTTCCTCCATTACGGGTTGCACGCCTGGGCCATCTATGCGATCGTAGGTATGGCGCTGGCCTTTTTCACCTTCAACAAGAAGTTACCGCTCACGCTGCGTTCCGTTTTCTATCCCTTACTGGGAGAGCGCATTCATGGGGTATTCGGCGACATTATAGATGTCGTAGCCGTAGTGGCCACCCTCTTCGGCCTGGCCACCTCGCTGGGTTTCGGCGTACAGCAAATATCGGCCGGGCTGGCCCACCTCTTCGGAACCCCGGATACGGTGATCATGCAGGTGGCGCTCATAACCGGGATCACCGGGATGGCGACCATTTCGGTGGTGCTTGGCCTGGACAAGGGCGTGCGGGTGTTGAGCGAGCTGAATATGCGCCTCGGGCTCATCTTCCTGATCGCCATGCTCATTCTGGGGCCCACGGTCTTCCTGATGGACGCCTTCATACAGAACACCGGGGCCTATGTCCAAAACCTCATTTCCCTGGGCGCCTGGTCGGAAACCTACGCCCAGACCAGCTGGCAGAACGACTGGACGGTCTTCTACTGGGCCTGGTGGATCTCCTGGTCGCCCTTTGTGGGTATGTTTATTGCCCGGGTTTCCAAAGGGCGCACGGTACGGGAGTTCTTCCTGGGCGTCCTGCTGGTGCCCTCCCTGCTGACCTTCCTGTGGATGTCCGTCTTCGGGGGTTCCGCCCTCTTTCTGGAACTCAACGGCATCGGCAATATTTCGGAGGCCGTAAATGAGAACATCGCCACCGCCCTCTTCGTGCTGGTGGAACAGTTTCCCTTATCTTTCCTTACCTCCATTGCCGGCATCCTTCTGGTGACCAGTTTTTTTGTCACCTCTTCCGACAGCGGTTCCCTGGTCATTGACAGCATCACCTCCGGGGGCAAGCTCGACGCTCCGGTGGGGCAGCGCATCTTCTGGGCCCTGTCGGAAGGGGCGGTGGCCGCCACCCTGCTCCTGGGAGGTGGGCTGAAAGCCCTGCAGACGGCCGCCATTTCCACGGGGCTTCCCTTTGCCATCATACTCCTCATCATGTGTTACAGCCTCTACAAAGGCCTGCAGGAAGAGTACATTGAGATGCAGCAACTAGCTCAGCGGCAGCAAAAGGAATCGTACCGGCAGATACTGAGCGGCCTCGTCAACAAGCGGCAGGCAAAAACAAAACAAGAAACGGATGAACTCAAAGATTAAAAAAATACTGGTATGCCTGGACCTCACCGAGATGGACCAGGTGCTGATGCGGTATGCCCGCCATTTCTGTGAACTGCTGGGCACGGTGGAGCAGGCCTGGTTCGTCCACAACATCAAATTCGACTACCCGGAAGAAGCGGAATCCCTGATGGCGGAACTGGAGCGGCCGCTTCCGGAATTGATATCGGAAGAGATCAACGAGCGGGTTCAGCTTCACTTCCAACCGGACAGCCACGACATCAGCCGGGAAGTGCTCGTCACCGACAGCTCCTCCACCGCCCAGGCCCTCACGGAGGCCGTCAATAAGAACGACATCGGCCTGGTGATCTGCGGAAAGAAGATCTCTTACCAGGGCTCCGGCCAGGTGGCCAAAAAGATGCTGCGCCTTCCGGCCTTCAGGGGCAACCTGCTCATGGTGCCGGAAACGGCGCCCCACCGTATGGAGCGGCTGCTCGTGCCGACGGACTTCTCCGCCCTCTCCGCCGAAGCCCTGAAGCTGGCTCACCGAATGGCTACCGGAGCAGAGGCCTGGATCACTTGCCAGCATGTGTATACCATTCCCATGCATTACTTTCCCTACATCCCGGTGGAGGGTTTCCGCGAGTCGATGGAAGAACAAGCTGAGAAGGATTTCAAAAAGTTCCGGCAGGGCCTGCCCCAGGAGTTAAGGCATATCCCCTGTGAGTTCACCTACAGTAAGGACCGCACCGTAGCCCAAACCGTTTATGATTTTGCCGTCAACAACAACAAGGACCTGATCATCATCGGCTCCAAAGGGCGCAGCGGCCTGCCGGCCGTGCTGCTCGGCAGTACCGCCATACAGCTGCTGCAGTTCGATTTTCACGTACCGCTGCTGGTGGTGCGGTGAGGGTTAATCCGTATGTGTTTAGCGGTGCTCCAGGTGACATCTTTCGCTTATTCACCGAACCATAGCTTAAAGCACTATTTTTTGAAGGCGAAAGGTGTCACCTCGATGCTAAACACATACGATTTCGGAAATCTGGAAAATCTAACAAACCCTAAGGGATACTTGCCACCTCGCGCCAAATCCCTATTTTGCGCAAAAACCGGTTTTATACACTTCACATCATGCCCAACATCGAGATCACCATCGGCCCCGAACTACGCCAGAAGTGCCCCCAGCTCCAACTCGGCTGCCTGAGCGCAGAGGTAGAGGTAGCCCCCAGCGGCCCGGAATTGTTGCAGCAGATGGAACAGGCCTGCGGCCGGATAGCGGCCAGCCAGGAAATGGAGAGCATCAGCCGCCTGCCCCGCATTCGTTCTGCGCGTGAGGCGTATAAAGCCACCGGCAAGAAACCCGGGCGCTACCGCCCCAGTGCCGAAGCGTTGCTGCGCCGGGTGGTGAGCGGCAAAGGGTTGTATCACATCAATAATGTGGTGGACGTGATCAACCTGTGTTCGGTCACTACCCATTTCTCCATCGGCGGTTACGATGCCGAACGGATCTCCGGCA
>JAGFJE010000265.1 GCA_024103175.1 Phaeodactylibacter sp. | reverse complement strand
AAATTGGTATTGCTTCATAAGCTTATTCTTCAACGGTCACTTTTTCATTTCTTCTGATGGTAGTAATAATAGCAGAGTCAGCAAGGCTGTTCGTTCCAGCAGTTTATCCAGGAAAATAAATTCATGGGAGGCGTGGGCGCCGTCGCCGGTGGTGCCCAGGCCGTCGAGAGTGGCGGTGTAGAGGCTGGCGGTGTTGCCGTCCGATCCCCCTCCCGCCGCTGCTTCCTGGAGCCTTACATCTATCTTTTCTGCCGCTTTTTGGGCCTCCTGCCAGAGGCGGCGGTTGCGGGGTGTGCGCTCCATAGGGGGCCGTCCGAAGGCTCCTTCTATTTTCAGGGAGGCTCCCGGAGTGGCGGGCTGGAGGCCCAGGATGGCCTCGCTGATGCGGCTGGCGTCTTCCTGCGTTGCCGCCCGCACGTCGATCACCGCTTTGCTGACGGGAGCTACTACATTGGGGGAAACGCCTCCTTCTACCATGCCGACATTGACCGTAATGCCTTTTTCCGGTTCGTTGAATGCAAACAACCGCTGTATCTGGTGAGATAGCTCGAGGATAGCGCTGGCGCCCTTTCCGGGGTCGAGGCCGGCATGGGCGGCTTTCCCCTTCACCGTCAGCGTGAACCGCCCCAGTCCCTTGCGGGCGGTCTTCAGCTTGCCTTCGGGCCCCAGAGGAGGTTCCAGGACAAAGGCCCGCTGGGCAATCCGCGCCAGGCGGCGGATGGCAGGGGTGCTTTCCCGGCTGCCGATCTCTTCATCTGAATTGACCAGGCAAACGGGAGCCGCCTCCATTTCCAGGCCCAGGATTCGTATAGCCTGCAGGGCGAACACCATCTGCGTGAGCCCGGCTTTCATGTCAAAAATTCCGGGGCCTCTGAGCCGCCCGTCTGATAGCTCGATGGGCATCTCCTCCAAAGTGCCTTTTTCCCAGACAGTATCACAATGGCCAATGAGGAGTTGTATCGGCCGGTTCTTTTTCCGTTCCGCCGGCCGGGTAAAGAGATACCCTCCGGCCAGGCGGCCGGGCATACGCAGGGTATAAAAACCCAGAGCGGCAAATTTTTTTTCGAGCACCTCAAAGATGGCGTCCTGGGCGTGCGGGTCGTTTGAAGGAGTTTCCACTTCCGCCAGGCGCCGGAGAAAAGCTTCCATGGCCGGCCGCTGCTCCTGGAGGTACTGCAGCAATTTTTGAGCACTCGCTTCCATGGCTCAGTTTTTGAAATCGCGGGGAAAAGGAAAAGCCAGGCTCTCCCGTATTTCTGCAAATCGCCCGTAGGCCAGGTATGCCAGCAGGGGCGAATGGTAGATCTGCTCTTGCTCGTCCCGGTCGGAAGTGCGCAAATATTCCTCATCCACAAAAGCACTGGTGATGCGGCCACAGATGAGGCTGTAGAGCCCGAAGCCATCAACCGTCTTGATGTGCTCACATTCAAAGAAAAGGTAACTTTCGTCGAGAAAGGGCGCATCGACGGAGGGCGCCATCTTCAGGGGAAGCCCCTCGAGGATCAGCTTCCGGTGTTCCGCCTCCTCACAGCGGGGGGAGGCCGACAGGCTGGCCAGCACTACCTGGTTGGGCTTCGGGAAGCTCACAGTGAAGTATCCTTCGCGCGCCACATTGTGGTAAGTACCGTGGCGGGGCGTGCACACGAAGCCAAAGAAGTTGTCCTGCCCCAGGGCCGTGGCCATGTGCTTGGGGGCCAGGCCGTATCCGCCCTCCTCTTTCGTCCCAATGACCACCAGTGGCGCTATCGTGAAGAAAGATTCCCAGATGGGCCGGCCGACATCCAGGCTGACAAGGCTGCTCTCTTTTTTTGCCATAAGCCGCTTTCTTGTTCCGTTCCGGTTGAATTACCGGCAGGATCAAGGTCGCAACTTAGCGGCTCCGGGTCATTGACATAAGCCATCTGGTAGAATGAGAAAGATCATTGGAGGGCATTTAGGGAAGAACTAACTTAACTTATTGGTTATTTTCGTAACCTGGTAGCCGGAAATAATTTATGAAGGAAAACAAACCTGTTATGGCCAGGCGGAGAATTGCCCTTTTTCAGTATCCTCACCTTCTGGCCTTCGGCTTCACCCTGGCCTTCTTCTCCGGTTTCGGGCAGACCTTTCTTTTATCGCTCTATGTGCCGGAAATTGCCGCCTCATTCACGCTGAGCAACACCCAGCTCAGCAGCCTGTATGCCATGGCTACGCTGGGCAGCGCCTTCATCCTACCCTGGGTGGGGCATTATGTGGACATTTGGCCGTTGCGGCGTTTTACCACCGCTGTAATACTGGGGCTGAGTATAGCTTTGCTGACGCTCTCCCTGGCGCCCCATCCGCTGGTGGTGTTGCTGGGCTTCTGGTGGTTGCGGCTGGGGGGGCAGGCGCTGATGGGCCATACGGCAATTTCCACCCTGGCGCGCGCCTATGAGCAGGCGAGGGGCAAAGCCATCAGCCTGGCTACCCTGGGCCATCCCGCCGGAGAAGCGGTTCTGCCACTGGCTATAGCCGGGCTGATCGCCGCGGCGGGCTGGCGAAGCGCTCTGCAGTGGTCGGCGGGGAGCCTGCTGCTTCTGGTCTTGCCGCTATGCCTGTGGCTGCTGCGGGCGGCGCCGGAAAGGGTGGCCTTTCCCGGCGGCGCCGATTGGAAGCGCGCCCCCCGTGGGCTTTCCTTTGGCCCTACCTACTGGAAGTTGCTGGGCAGCGCTTCTTTCTGGAGCATTGCTCCCGCTGCCTGCCTCTGGGGGGCGGTAATAACCGCCGTTCTTTTCTTTCAGCTTCAGCTGGGGGCTGCCCGGGGGTGGAGTACCCAATGGGTGGCGGGTTCCATCGGGGCCTTTGCGGCGGCTAATGCCCTGGCGATGATGGGGTCGGGTGTCATCGCCGACCGGCTGACGGGGCGAAAGGCGTATCCTTTCTTTCTTCTCCCCATGCTGGCAGGGTTGCTTCTGTTGATCTTCATTCGCCAGGCCTGGGCCTATCCGGTGGTGTTGTTCTTCATCGGCATGTCCAACGGAGCAGGCAGCACCCTGCTCAACACCACGCTGGCGGAGGTTTTCGGCACGGCCAGTATAGGGGCGGTGCGTAGCCTTTTTGCAACGGCTCTGGTGGTGAGTACGGCAATTGGCCCGGTGGCTTTCGGCGCGCTGTCCGACCTGGGGATGGGTTTTGAGGGTGTGCTGGGGGTGGCGGCAGGGAGTGTGGCCCTGGGGGTGGCGTGGAGTGTGGTGTGGGTTGGGACGGGACAGGCCTGATCATTCTCCCCCGGGCTTTACTGATTTGCGGAACACACAATCCATTTCCTGGAAAGGGCACAGGGCGCCGTAGCTGAAGGGCGCCGGGCCCTGCATTATTTGTTGGTTTTGCCTTTATTCCCGTCCCAAAGGCCTATGGCCTACTCCACCCACGACGCCTGTGGAATAGCCGCAAGGCAAAACCGACAAAGAATGGGCTGAGAAGAATAGCGCCCAAAATAGCGCCATTTTTTTGCCATTGTATCTTTTCGGGAGGTATGGCAGCTTTGTTAACCGGTGAAAGCGAACCCACATCAGCCTCACATCCACAGGGTGGAAGGGCCTCCATTTTCTTCTCAGAATGTGCGATGAGGCTCTGGACACGTTGTTTCAGCAACTCGATAGACTTTTGGCATTCCTGTTTATTCTGTTCGGCAGCTACCAATGCCTCAACTTCCCATTCCTGGCGGGCTCGCCTGAGGAGGACTTCCAGTTCCTGGTTGAACGCTATATTAGCTTTGGTATAGGCATCGGATAGAGCTTTTGATACTTTGAGTTCGCACATTTCTTGCTGGCGGGCCCTGCATTGGTCAACGGCTTCGCGGAGGGCTGCATGATGTCTGCTTTCCCCGGCCTTGAGTTCCGATTCGAGGTATGCGATATGCCTGGCATTGGTTTGCAGTTGGTAATATTGGTATACGCAACAAGCACAGCTTAGTAAAAAGAGCGTGAATAAGGATCCAAATAAAGATTTCATGATGTTATCGGTTTTGAGATGTGAAAAATAGGAGCGGCTCATTCCTGATCCAGGAGCTGGCCTTCTAGTTTCAAGTAGAGTAGTTCTCCTTTCTTACGAGCTTTTCGCTTCGCTTTGCATTTCAGGTACTGAAGGCGGTAGCCCCAGACTGTAGCAATCTCTTGCCGGGAAAGTTCTCCGTAAAATTTCCTGTACCAATCGTGGCTGAAGAGTTCAAAGATGGCGTCGAGGGTTTCGAATTTGCCGTCGCTTAACTGGCTGCAGTTTTTGTTGGCGTACTCGGCCAGAGCGCTGAACTGTCGTAGGTATTCCACTTTACCTTCAGGAGGGGGAGGGCCGCAACCTGCTATCAGGAACATCGCGCTAAAAAACAAAAGGAAAAATGGTGAATGGTTCAGCCGGCAAAATTTTTGGAGGGTGTTCTGTTTCATGATTTAAATTTTTATTGTTTATATTTGCCTGCGGGACATATAATTCTCCTGCAGGAAATAATTTTACAATTGCCAATGTTGCCATTATCCTTTGCATGTCCGTACAACGAGGAAAGATTGCAATACAATTTTTTTTCTTGTATTACAATTCAAGTTCAACGCACTGTAAAACAGGATTTTGCAAGGAAGGGGCTACTCTTTACGCCTACCCGTGTTTGATCTAAACGGAAAAAGCTGATCCAATAAAAACCGGTTTAATATATGTTCATTGATGGCCTGAAAAAGGAAAAGCTTGCCGATCTGTACGCGATAGTCCTGGATTTTATACAAGAGAGATATTCCGAAAAGCTTGGAAGGCGATATCGGCAGAAAGATATTGCCGAGGCGATAAAGGAAGACCCCAGTAAGGTCAGTCGGCTCAAGAGTTATGATAGTTCCAATAGAAGCTCTGAACTGAACCATCAAAATCGGCAGGATGTCCTTCGTAAGATCATTGAAGTTTATTCATTGAAAATTTCCGGCATGGGAGAAATCGGATTTCGTCCTCCGGAAGAAAATTTGAGGTTGATTACCCTTGCTAATGGATTGGCACTCAATCTTGTAGATGTATCTACTGCTTTTGAAGAGGTGGACAATCCACATCAGCAGGTCATAAAAAACGAAGAAGCCCTCGCAGCCCGTCAGGAATCGAAAAAACGGGAGCGTTTCGTTCTGGTGGTTGGGGCCGGGGCGAGCAATGCAGCAACCAATGGATATATGCCTTTGGGTAAAGACGGAGCGGAGGAGATCCGAAAACGCCTGATCAAACGTATTCCCAAAGAACTGATTGAAGAAGAGATCAAGCGGTTGAAGTACAGTTACCGCCTTGAGCCAGAGGATTTCGAGACAAAATTGCTTGCTTTCAGCCGTTTCAGCCGTAAGGATGTGGTCACAGCCCTACGGGAGATCTGTGGCTACGCTCATATTCCTAGCCTGGCTTATGAGATATTGGCACATATGCTGAAGCATCGTTTCCTAGATATCATCATTAATTTCAATTATGACGAGGTTCTTGATGTTGCCGTTAAAGAAGAATTGCAAGACGGCGCTTTCCGGTTTATTTATTCTGATGCCCATTGCCCTTCCAACTATCAGGAGTTGCTCATCAACAATCGCCTGCGGCAACCCGTATATCTCAAACCACATGGCACGATTAGCCACCGCAGTTCTCTACGATTCACTCGAGAAGATTATTTTTCTATTCCACCTGAAATACGTAAGGCCATAAAAGATCTCATCAACGGCCAGGTGTTTCACTGGCCTCAACAGCAATTCCTTCCTCTCAATATTATTGTAATTGGCTACAACCTTATGAGCTTTGAATTTGTGGAATTGCTTCAGGAGTACCTCCAGGAACGAGATGGAAAAGTGAAGCTTTGGGTATTCGATATTGACCCGGATTTTGAAGAATTCGGGCAGGAGTTCACCGAAGCACAAAACGAAAGAATAGAAATCACCTTTTTCAACCTTAAGAACCACGGCCTTGACGCTCACTTGATGGCTCTGTGGAATCAGATTCAGGATAATTTTAAAGATGAATACCGGCCCCGGGGAATTGAACGCCATTTGCTGGTCAACCAGACTTTTAATTTATCCTCTGATCAGATTTATGAGATGGCAAGAGGTAAGGAAAAAGATAGGGTGCGGAAAGAATATTTTCTGGCGCGCTTTTATGTAGAGCTGGTAATCTCTCTACTCCAATCTGACGGGCTGCTCAACGACAAACAGATCCTCGAAGACCGCGCCGGCAAATATTTTCATCATTACCTTCAGCAGGGTGGTTCAGATAAATCACTTAAAAGCCATTGCAGCGGGCTTGGCCTTAAGGTATACAAAGGGTTTGGATACAATGCCTTCCTACTGGAAGACCCTAACCTTTTCTATGAGAAGGAAAAACTTTATGCCTTTTTATTCGAACGCCTGAGGGAAAGCCTGCCGCCCCGTTACCGGGGAAATTTGGTTAGCGATGAATACAAAAAGCAGTTTTCTGATTTGGCGCGAAGCATTCGCAGCAGAAACATCGCCAAGATAACCCCCAATTTCACCTTTCCCCATAATCACAAGTTTTCACATATTGAAGAAGATGACATTCTGAACACAACTCTGGGGTGGGTTTATCGCTTTCAGAAGGCGATGAGAGAAACGGATAAATGGAACCTGATGCTCAGCGTTTCAGAAAAAGGGCGTTTCCTGAATAATTGTATCCGGAATAACCTGCTGGACGGAAAAAAAGCAGAGCTTGTCCTGTCCTCTTTTGATATGCCGGATTTTCGGGATCTTCGAGAGTCAGAAATGTTGAATAAACTGGACCTGCTCTCAGGAAAGCCCCTTTTTCTCCCCTGGTGGCTGCATAACAAGCATTTGGTTTTATTACTTAAGCGGACGGGAGCAACTTCTGAAAAATGGGAGGAGAACTGGAAACTAGCCCAAGGTTTTTATTATGAAAGCCACTTGCTGTCTCGTAGGGTCAACCCCGTTCACATCCGTCGAAGCCCGGAAGACCTAAAATTATTGCTTTACGTCTTCGCCAATTACTGGTACAGGGCCAGGGCATATACCAAACAAATTTTAGAGCCTGTTAAAAGTATACCCATTATTGCCGGCAAAAGCAAAATGGAGGAGATCATTCAAGAGTTGCTTCGTTTGCATAGCTGAGGCTTTCCAGGAAATGGTTTATTCTATATCAGGTATACCGCCGATTTTCCTATCTTAGGCTGTTGGAAAACCCACAAAACCGCACATGGACATACTCGAAACCATAGGGCTGAACCAGCAGGCGCTAGACATGCTCAAGGAGATCTTCATCGTCCTGGGTATCGGCCTGTTGCTGGGGGTGGAGCGCGAATATTCCAAGCAGGAAAAGGAAGAACGGCTGTTCGCCGGCGTGCGTACTTTCCCCATTGTGGCCCTGCTCGGTTATCTGGCCCTTTTTCTGTCCGACAAGTACTCTCCCTTTATCTATGTGGCGGCCTTCCTGGGCGTGATGGCCATCATTGCCCTGGCCTATTCCACCAGCCGTAAGGCCGATGCCGGGACGACCACGGAATTTTCCCTGGTGGCCTCTTTTATTCTCGGCAGCCTCATTTTTACCAAAAATTACCACCTGGCGGTTACTATTGCCGTGCTCATTACCGCGCTGCTATCGCTGAAGATCAAGCTGCACGAGGCGGTGCACAAGTTGTCGCGGCAGGACATTATATCCATCCTCTATTTTGTCATCATTTCTGCACTGGTCCTGCCCTTATTGCCCAATAAGGAAATGGGGCCGTACGGGATCTTCAACCTGTACAAGACCTGGCTCATAGTAGTTATTTTTATCACGCTCAATTTCCTGGCCTACTTCATGAGCAAATTCCTCAGCCGGCGGCATTCGGTCCTGCTTACCGGCATTCTTGGGGGGTTCGCCTCCAGTACCGCCACGGCCTGGTACTTCTCCCGGCAGAGCGGAAGGAGCAAGGCAGGCGGCATGATGCAGGCGGCGGCAATTGTCCTGGCCTCTTCCATCATGTTTCCCCGCCTGTTGATCTGGCTGGCTTTACTCAACCTCCAGATGCTGCGCGTCCTCTGGCTGCCCGTTCTGATCTTTGGGGCCGTGGGAATGGGTATCGGTTATTATATAAGCACCCTGGAAAGGCAAAGCGCGCAGGATGACGACGGCCCGGAGATCGGAAACCCCATAAACTTCAAGGAGGCGCTCTTTTTTGCGCTGATCTATATTGCCATCCAGTTTGTCGTCGGCTACGCCGAAGAGCAGTTTGGGGATAAAGGGGTCTATATCGCATCCGCCATTTCCGGCCTGACGGATGTGGACGCCATCACCATCTCGATGGCCAATTACGGGAAAGAATCCATAAAACTGGGAGTGGCCGCCCTGGCGGTTGTGATCGGTGCATTCGCCAATACTTCGGTAAAATATGGATTCTGCCTGGCCTTCGGCAATGCCGGGATGCGGAAGTACGCCAGTTACGGTTTCCTGCCGTTGTTTGTCCTGGGCTTGGGGTATGTGGTTTTCTGGCTGGTAGTCTAAATTCTATACAGGGCTGTGTTCAAGTGGCCCGTATGGCAGGTACGCCTTCCATCCGAAGGAGGCCCTAAAAAAGCACCCGGCTGACCGCATAGTAAATGGCCATCAACCCTGAAAAAACAGCGCTTGCCGGAAAACGCCAGGCCAACCGGATGACATTCTGTATGATGTAGTTGCCCAGTAGCGATAAGGGGATGTTAGCCAGAAAAGAATAAAAAGCGATGCGCAACAACTCCCAGCCTATTTCCTCCACCCTCCCCGAAAATAACTCAATAAAAAAGAAATGGCGGGCGATCCACAGCGGGTTGAAATAAAGCATGGCCAGGGTCGTCTTCTGAAGGGCAGCCCAAAACCTGCGCCTTCCGGCTATCTTTCTCTCGATCCAGTTGAAGTAATTCGGGATCTCAAAAGCGTATAGGGTCGCGCCAATAAAAGCCAGCCCCAGCAGGCGGCTCCACTGAAATTCCCCTAACAGGATGGCCGCAAGGGTGTCGCCGGTGGTATATATGGCGGCGCCGAAAAAAATATTGGCCCTGGAATACTTCCACTTCAAGGGGGAGAGGCTTTTACGGTTTCTGCGGTAAAGGTATGGCCCCGGGCAGGAAAAATTAACCGCCTGTCCGTTTTTATATTTAAAAAATTATGGGAAGTTTGTGTGACAAAACTTTTTTCGCTGCGTTAAACAAACTATGCAGGACAAACTCCGATCATTCCTGAGTCCGGCGTTGGAGCGCTGGCGCCGCTTTTCCGATAACTGGCCGCGGTTGTCGCGGATAGTGAAGTGGACGTCGGCTGCCGGGATTGCCGGGCTGGCCGTGCTTCTTCTGGCCTGGGTAGCCGTCCTGTTGACAGTGCCAACGAGGCGGGAGCTTCAACAAGTGCGCGCCCAGATCGCCTCCGACATTTACACTTCCGACAGCCTGCTTCTCGGCCGCTACTACAATGAATACCGAACCGTCGTGCCCGTCGAGGAGATCCCCCAGCACGTACTCGATGCTCTGGTGGCCACTGAGGATGAACGCTTTTTTCAGCACGAAGGCATCGACTATCGCAGCTGGGCGCGGGTATTGGTTAAGACCATCCTGCAGGGGGACGAAGGCGGCGGCGGCGGCAGCACCATCAGCCAGCAACTGGCAAAAAACTTGTTTCCCCGGCGGGATTACCTCCTTTTTTCCCTGGTGGTTAATAAAGTACGGGAAATTGCCATCGCCCGCCGCCTGGAACGGGCCTACTCCAAAAAGGAGCTGCTGGGGCTCTACCTGAATACGGTGCCTTTTCCGGAAAATGTCTTCGGTATAGATGTGGCGGCCCGCCGCTTTTTCAGCAAGCCTCCTTCTGAACTGCTTGTCGAGGAGGGCGCCACGCTGGTGGGTACTCTCCGGGCGACGACCTACTACAACCCGGCCCGTTTCCCGGAGCGGGCCCGGCAGCGCCGCGACGTCGTCCTCGGCCAGATGGTCCGCAACGGCTACATCGATACGGCTGTCGGCGATTCCCTGCACGCCCTGCCCCTGGCCCTGAATTACAACCCGGTAATTCGAAACGAAGACATCGCCCCTTACTTCCTGGCTTATGTTCGAAAGGAGCTGGAGCAGATCCTGGCCGATATCCGCAAACCGGACGGAGAACCCTATAACCTCTATACCGACGGCCTTAAGGTTTACACCACCCTGGAAGGGCAGATGCAGCGCATTGCCGAGGCGGTAGTGCAGGAGCACCTCGGCGAGATGCAGAGCCGCTTCGATGAGCACTGGCGCAACCGCACGGCGCCCTGGATGGACGTGCGCACCGTAGAACGCGCTATGAAACAATCGCGCCGGTACCAGTTCCTGAAACAAAAAGGGCTGGGCGAGGAGCAGATCCTCCAGGCCTTCGAACAACCGGATTCCATGGCCATCTTTACCTGGGAGGGCCCCCGCCGGGTATGGATGAGTCCGATGGACAGCATTCGCCACCACCTGGGGCTGCTTCAGGTGGGCTTTATTGCCATGGAACCCTACACCGGTTTTGTCCGGGCTTGGGTAGGCGGTATAGACTTCGATTTTTTCCAGTACGACCATGTGACGGCGCGCCGGCAGGCAGGCTCTGTCTTCAAACCGGTGGTCTACACCCAGGCTCTGCGCAGCGGCATAGAACCTTGTGAACAGATCCCCAACGAACTGGTAGTGTATCACGAATACGCCAAAGGCGACTGGGCGGTAAAGGACTGGCGCCGGGACGACCCGGAGCCCCATTTCACGCCTGACGGGAAGGACGAAGACGACTGGATACCTCAAAACGCCGACGGCCTCTATGGCGGTTCCTACAGCCTGGAAGGCGCCCTGGTCAATTCGGTCAATACCGTGACGGTGAAGCTCATTATGAGGATGGGAGTGGAACCGGTTGCCGATCTAGCCCGGAATATGGGCATCACCACCGATATCCCGCCTGAACCCTCCATCGCTCTGGGCACTGCGGAGGTTTCCCTCTACGATATGTCTTCCGTTTTCGCTACCCTGGCCAGCCAGGGCCGGCAGGTCCGCCCCCGGGTTATTCGCCGTATTGAATCCCACGACGGAGAGGTGCTGGCAGAATTTGGCCAACAGCCGGCTGTCCAGGCGGTCGATTCCTCCCTGGCGGCGATGATGACCCGCATGCTGGAGTCGGTGGCAACGGTTGGGACGGCCAGCCGCCTGCGCTGGCGCTACGGCCTGTATAACGTGCCCCTGGCCGGTAAAACAGGCACCTCCCAGAACCATGCCGACGGCTGGTTTATCGGTTATACCCCCAGGCTGGTGGTTGGCGCCTGGGTTGGCGGCGATTCTCCATTGGTGCGCTTCCGCAATTTTGAGAACGGGCAGGGCGCCGCTACCGCCTTACCCGTTTGCGCTATGTTCCTGCGGCAGGTGCTCAAAGAGCCAGGGCTGGAAGCATGGCAGGGCGGGGAGTTTGGGAAATTGCCTCCGGAGGAGCTGCGCCGCCTGGATTGCCCGCTGCGGATCAAGTCACCGGAAGAACTGTTGAGGGATTCGCTTATGGCGGATTCACTGTACCGGGATTCTCTGCGCCTGGCAGATTCTTTGCTGCTGGACATGCCGGTACTGGAGCAAGGGCGGTAGCTGCCCGGTTTACTCCTGCCGGAGGTATTTCACGATCAGCTGCGCCGCCCGGCGCGATGCTCCCGGCTTGCCCAGCCTTTCCCTGATCAAGGCATAGCCTTCTTTTATGCGGCGCCGGTTTTCCGGCGTCAGAATTTTGCCTAGCTCCTTTTCCAGGTTTTCAGGGTTGAACTCGCTCTGTATCAGCTCCTTAACCACTTCTTTGCCGGCGATGAGGTTGGCCAGGGCGATAAACTCCACATTGACCAGGCGGCGGGCGATGAGATAGGATAACCGGCTGCCCCGGTAACAAACCACCTGCGGGACGCCGATCAGGGCGGTTTCCAGAGTGGCGGTCCCGGAAGTGACCAGGGCTGCTTCTGCCTGGCGCAATAATGTGTAAGCCTGGTTGGAAACCAGTTTTACCCGCCTGACGCCGGGAGCGGCCTTATCCAGTATTTCCCGGTAAAAGCCTTCCGGTTGAGAAGGAGCGCCGGCGATGACAAACTGGTATTCCGGAAAAGCGGGCGTGATTTCCAGCATGACGCCCAGCATGCGTTCGATCTCCTGTTTGCGGCTGCCGGGCAACAGGGCAATAATTGGCTGTCCGCTCAGGCCGTTTTCCTCTCTAAAGCTTTCCCGGGCGGGCTTTTCATCTATAACATCCATCAGGGGGTGGCCGACGAAGTCGACCTCGTAGTCGTATTTCCGGTAGAACGCCTCCTCAAAGGGCAGAATGACGAACATGCGGTCAACGCTCGCCTTTATGCCATGCACCCGGCTGCTGTGCCAGGCCCACAGCTGAGGAGAGATATAGTAGTACACCTTCAGCCCCTGCGCCCTGGCCCATTTGGCAATGCGCAGGTTAAACCCCGGATAGTCGATCAGGATCAGGGCGTCGGGGCGGTATTCCAGAATATCCTTTTTACAGAATTTGATATTGCCCAGGATGGTGCGCAGGTTCATCACCACCTCGGCGAAGCCCATGAACGCCAGGCCCCGGTAATGCTTCACCAGTTGGCCGCCGGCCGCTTCCATAAGATCTCCGCCCCAAAACCGGCACTCGGCTTCCGGGTCTTCTTCCCGGAGCCCCCGGATGAGGTTGGAGCCGTGCAGGTCGCCCGATGCTTCTCCGGCGATGATGTAGTATTTCATAGGATGAACTTTCCGAAATAGACGACCCAGATGATGACGTAGACGACGGTGGCCAGCACCACCCCCCGCATGGAATTGATGGCCCGTCGCTTCTGGAAGGCATTCAGGGGGATCAGGTTGAAGCAGATGGCGATGACGCCCGTGGTGCGTTCTCTGAACATGGGCGAGAACCCCTCCTCACTGACGATGCCGGCCGCTTCGAGTTGGTTGTAGAGCAACATCAACAGGCCGAATGCCAGCAGGGGAAGGAGAATGCCGATGGCCAGGCCAACGGGTATGGTGTTTTTATTCCACATAGGTCAAGATACTTTTTCCAGTTTTTCGATGGCTTTCAGGCTTTTGAAAGCCCGGTAATTGGTCAGGTCATGCATGGAAGGCACCACGGAAATGTAGTCATTCTGCAGGGCCCAGATGTCGGTGTCTTCCCCTTCATCTTCGTTGACAAAACGCCCGGTCAGCCAGTAGTATTTCTGCCCGCGCGGGTCGGTGGCTTCCGTGAACTCCTCATCCCACCGCGCTTCGGCCTGTCGGCATACCCGCATGCCTTTGATGTTTCCATCTTCTGCCTTTGGGATGTTTACGTTGAGCAGGCTGCCCTCTTCCAGCCCATTTTCCAGCACGTACTCCATCAGCATTTTTGCGAACGGTTTGGCCGGCTCAAAATTGGCGTCGTGGGAATAATCCAGCAGGGAAAAGCCGATGGAGGGGATGCCTTCCAGAGAGGCCTCCATGGCAGCCGATAGGGTCCCGGAGTAGATGATGTTGATGGAGGCGTTGGATCCGTGGTTGATGCCCGAAACGCACAAATCAGGCTTACGGTCTTTCAGCACGATGTGCTTGGCGAGCTTTACGCAATCAACCGGAGTGCCCGAGCATTCGTACGCTTCAATGCCTTCAAAGACATTGGCCGGGTGAAGGCGAATGGGGTCGCTGACGGTGATCGCATGGCCCATTCCGGACTGGGGAGAATCGGGAGCTACCACGACAACGTCGCCCAGTTCGCAGGCTACGCTTACCAGCGCCCGGATGCCGGGAGCGGTGATGCCGTCGTCATTGGTAACAAGAATCAGTGGCTTTTTCATGGAAGCGGTATTGAGTGAGCGCCAAAATTAAGGAAATATGTAGGACGAAGGTATATTGTGGCCGGATTGGTTTTGA
>JAGFJE010000728.1 GCA_024103175.1 Phaeodactylibacter sp. | reverse complement strand
GGCGATACACTTTGAACAAGGGCCCATAACGTTCCGCATAACGGTGAAGGCCTCTTCGGCTTAATGTCTTTTTTTCATATTTTTATTTTTTAAGCTCAAATTTAGTCATTTGTCCAAGCCCAAGGCTCTGTCGCTCCTACGGAGCTTTCTCCCCTTTGGAACTCCAACCCGGAGCTGACGCTCCGGGCAAGGGACTGTCGCCGCTACGCGGCTGATCTTAAGTTAACAAAGTAGTATTAAATGTTGGGGCCAAAGGGCAAATGCCGGCAAGGCCTTGGATGGTTACTTATAGGGTTCCCCCTTCAGCATTTATGAGGGCGGCGGCCTTTTTGGCAATATCGGCGCCGCGGTTGCCCATGGCCACGCCAATGTGGGCGGCCTTGAGTGCCGGGCCGTCGTTGACTCCGTCGCCGGTCATGGCTACGATCTGGCCGTTGGCCTTGAGGGCTTCGACGACCTTGAGTTTGGCTTCGGGGAACATGCGGGCAAAAATATCGGTGGTACGCACCGCTTCCCGTAATTTTTCCGCCGGCATGTTGAGTACGGCCTCGCTCAGCAGGTACTGCCCGTTGTGGCGCATGCCGCTTTCTCCGGCGATGGTCAGCGCCGTTTCGGCATAGTCGCCGGTGATCATCTTTACCTGTATGCCTGCTCCGTAGAACTGGCCGAATACGTCTTTTATGGCCTTCTTGGGCGGGTCGTAGAGGGCCACCAGGCCGAGGAACCGCCACTCAAAATCGTCCTGCCGCTCCGGGAAAGTTTCGGGTATGGAGGCTGCCCGGGCAACGCCCAGCACCCGGAACCCCTTGGCTGCCAGTCCCCGTGTAATGCTTTCCACCTCTTCTATCTGGCTATTGGAAAGAGGAGCGAGAGCGAGTATCCGTTCTACGGCGCCTTTGGCGCCGATGGCCATAAAGGAGGAGAAGGCGACCGGAATCTCTTCGGGGATGAGCGACATGGTCATCACCAGCCCGAAGAGCAGGCTGACGACCAGGTCGAAAGTCGACAGATAGTTGATGCCAAAAACCAGCAGGAAGGCCAGCAGCCCTACCAGCGCCATGCGCTGAACGAAGGCGCTCACCTGCTTCTGAAGGAGGGATTTCTCCTGAGTAATACTTTCCATGCGTTTGCCCAGCCTGGCCAGCTCGGTACGTGCGCCGGTTTGAGTAACGCGGGCGGTACACAGGCCGGAAGCGACCAGGGTACCCTGGAGTACAGGCTCCCCGGCATCCCGGAAAACGGGCATAGACTCTCCGGTCATAATAGACTCATCCACCGAAAAGTCGTTCTGCCGGAGCACTTCGGCGTCGGCAGGTACGGTCTCCCCCTCCGATACGATCATAATGTCGTCGGGCACCAGCTCTTCAGCCGCCAACTGTACTTCCTCGCCGTCCCGGATGAGGCGAATGGTGCTCTGGGTATATTTCTTCAGGCTTCTGATGGCATTGGCGCTGCGTACCTCCTGATAAATAGAGACGACAACGACCATGGCCATGGCGAAGAGCATGATCTGCCCCTCGATAGGTATTGCCGAGGAAAAAGTAAATGGCGCAGACTGCCACCAGGATGAGGAACATGGGTTCGCGGGCAACGTCCCACATCATCCGGAAGATGTGGCGGGCGCGGCCGGAGTAGAGCGCGTTCTTGCCAAAGCGCTTTTGCCGGCTAGCTACTTGCTGCCGGCTGAGGCCCTGGAAAGCCTGGTGGTTTTTCTCTTTCGTCATAACCTTTTTGGGCTTTTTCAAGCATTTTTTAAGGAAGGCTTAATGCCCCTTAAATGCCAGTGGTTGCAATATTGCCAGGAAAAATCCTTGATCGCAATGATTTCTGCCACCTGTCTTCTATTTGCATTGCTCATTACATCGGCGGCCCGTACGGGTTATCTTGGCGGGCAATTGGTATACCGGGATGCGGCGGGAGTAGAGCTTAACATCTCCTCCCTGATGGATACCGAATGAAAAAGCGAAGCCATGAGAATCTTGTTGGT
>JAGFJE010000661.1 GCA_024103175.1 Phaeodactylibacter sp. | reverse complement strand
GCCGGCAGATTGACTTCCACCTCCAGCGCCTCGCCGTAGCGCATCTGCTGTAAAAATACATAAGAACGGACAAACTGCAATTCGTCGTTCAGTGTCACTACCGGCTTCTCGATGGTTTCCAGCACGTAGCGATAAATTAGGGAAAATTCGTCAATAAATTGTTGCGCTTTGTTGACATCCTTGTCGATCAGCCCGGAGAGCACATTCAGGCTGTTGAACATAAAGTGCGGGTTGATCTGGCTCTTCAGCACTTCGAACCGGATCTGTGAAAGTTCTTTTTCCAGCGCCTTTGCCTTTTGCTCGGCGGCGTCGCCCCGGCTGAAGAACAGCATGCCTTCGAGGATGGCAGCCAGAATGATATTGGCCACCGAGAAAATGAGGGCGTTGTAGGCCAGAACTTTATCCAGTGGTTCTTTATACGGGCGGAGGGAATGCAGGGCCAGCGTGGTGAGGGTAGAAACGGCAAGGGCCACCAACACGGTCAGGCCGAGCTGCAAAAGGATTCGCTGCGGCGCCCGCTCCTTCCAAGGAAAGGAATGGTTGAGGAAGCGCATGACCAGCAGGGCGGGAATGGCCATGATAAACCCCGCCGCCAGGCTGAGTATTACTCCTCTGGCGAACCGCCACAGGAAATGGTTGAGGCCTTCCAGTACATAAAACCCGGTATAGTGGTTGAAAGAAATGACGATGAGCTGCACACCGATGGCAATTGCCAGCAGGAGGTACAGCAGCTTCCGTAAGGGGAACAATTCGTTTATCCGTCGTAAGGCCATGGATCTTTTTTTTGGGTTGAGGCCATCGGGTATTCCCTTTGCTTGCAAGATACCGATTCTCATTGGGGGAGCAAGGGGATTTGGAAGTCGGAAGTGCGGCCGTCTATTAAGCCGGTTAAAAAGTCGGAAGTCGGAAAATGCCGGGGAGGGCGCCCAGCAGTTTTCTTACGGGCTTTCCCCTTCCCGGCTTCCGCTTTCCCACTTTCCAATTAGAACATCTTCACGATGCCCAGCCGTGCGGAGAAGTAGTTGAGGTTCAGTTCGGTTTTCACTCCGTCTTCCTCCAGATCCCTGGAGAGCGAGTTGAATTTGACGCCCGGCGCCAGGCTCCATCCGGAGCCCAGGGGGATGTCTACGCCGGCCGCCGCCTGCCAACCCCAGCCGTGGCCGGTGTCGCCGATGATGTCGCCATTCTCGTTTTCCACTTCGATGTGGTTGTACAGGGCGCCTGCCCTCAGGTAGTAAGCAACCGGAGAGGAACCGATCGGATGTTTGAACTGCAGGCCCATGATGTATCCGGTTTCTTCGTAGTCCAAGTTACTGTCGGCGGCGAAGCGGTTCCATCCCCAGCCGGCGTACAGGCCGGCGTGGGGCAGTACGCGGTAGTGGAGGAGGCCTTCGAAGCCAAAGCCGGTATTCAGATTGTTGCCCGCCAGTTCCTGAGTGGCGAAGGAGGCGCCGCCGGTGAGTTCGATGCCGAACCTGCCGCTGTTGTCCTGCGCTATAGTGCTGATGGATACCATGGTTGCCAGTGCGATGATTGCCAATGCTTGCTTTTTCATTGTTTTTGATTTAGCTGTTTATCAGATCATTCAGTACAAAAGTAGGGGTGGATCGGGCGGCAGGAAAGTAAAAGAGGATGGGCGTGCGGAATTGGAGGATGAGGGTGTCGGACGGGAGGATGAGT
>JAGFJE010000258.1 GCA_024103175.1 Phaeodactylibacter sp. | reverse complement strand
ATATAATTCGCCCGCTCATACGCCGTCATATCCGAAATATTTTGCTGGCTCAGCACGCCGCGGAACTGGATGAGGTTGTCGAACTGCATCGTTTCCATCCAGGCGCTCAGGCCCTTTGTCATAGTGCCGAGGTGTTCGATGCCGAATTTGTAGAGAGCGGAGGCCGTCATCACCACATCGGCGCCAGCCAGGAGGTACTTGATAACCTCCCTGGCGCTTTCCACACCGGAGGTGGCGGCCAGAGAAGCGTTGATGCGGCCGTAAAGGGCGGCGATCCACAGCAGGGGCAGGCGGATCTCGGCGGGGGAACTGTACTCCAGGGTGGGCACAGCCTTCAGTTCCTTGATATCGAAGTCGGGCTGGTAAAAGCGGTTGAAAAGCACCAGGGCGTCGGCGCCGGCGTCGGACAGCTTCTTGGCCATATTGCCTGTGGAGGTGAAGTACGGATGGAGCTTGATGGCCACCGGAATGGAGACATTGGCCCTGACGCGGTCGAGGATATCCAGATAATTCTGCTCCACGTCCGTACCGGCCAGGCGGATATCAATGGGGATATAATAGGCGTTGACCTCTATGGCGTCGGCGCCGGCTTCCTGCATCAGGCGGGCGTATTCGGTCCACCCTTCATCGGTAGTGCCGTTGAGGCTGCCGATGATGGGAATGTCCACCCGCTCTTTGGCGCGGCGGATGATCCCGAGGTATTTGCCGGCGCTGACCCGGTAATCTTCCGGGCCGGGGAAAAAGCCCTGAGGGCCGGTTGCAGCATCACGCCCCTCCCCGGGGTTCTTTCGCTGCAGCTGTTCTTCGAACAAGGAGAAAAGAACTACGGCGCCCGCTCCCGCATCTTCCATACGGGCGATGTTGTCTGCCTGTTCCGACAGCGTACAGGCCGAAACGACGATGGGCGAGCGGAGCTTCAGCCCCATGTATTTTGTTTTGAGGTCCATATTTTTATGAAAAACCGGCTTCGCGTTCTCCTTTCCGGATGACCTTTTTCGCTTCCTTACCTCTGATGGCATTGCCTTCATCATCCAGCCAGACGATTGCCCCGGTGGGGCACCGCTGAATAGGAACCTGGGTCTTATGGTTTTGCGAATAATCGACTACCGGCAGGTTGTGCACCATCTTGATGAGATCGCCCGGCGCGTCCATGGCACATTTGCCGCAGGCCGTGCAGGCCACCTGGCACTCTTCCAGAATGTCGTCGCCCTGCTCCAGGTTTTTACAGTTGACCCAGAGCCGGTGGCTCACCGGCTGCAGGGAGAAGAGGTCTTTCGGGCAAGCCTCCACACAATCGCCGCAGGCCGTACACTTATCCACATCCACGACCGGAAGCGAATGGGGGCTCATGGTTATGGCGTCAAAATCGCAGGACACTTCACAGTCCCCGAACCCCAGGCACCCCCAGAAACAGCCTTTTCCTCCTCCGGACACCAGCGCCGCCGCCTGGCAGGATTGAATGCCCCGGTACTTTGCACGGTTGAGCGCTACGTTGGCGCCGCCGGCACAGGCCAGGCGGGCCACCCGCTTTTCTTCCGCTCCCATGTCGACCCCGAGATAGCTGGCGATCCTCACCCGCCCTTCTTCCGAGCTCACAGTGCATTTTCCGGGCAGAGCCGCTCCGGAAACCAGCGCTTCCGCAAACGGCCGGCAGCCTGGATAGCCGCAGGCGCCACAGTTGGCGTGGGGCAGCATGTCCTCCACAATATCGATGCGCGGGTCCTCGTAGACATACAGCTTCTTATTGGCCAGGATAAGCATCACGGCCAGCAAAAACGTCAGTCCGCCCAGCGCGGCAAGTGCAATTAATATCGTCATATCAAGTCCTTGTATTTCCTTTTATGTACCTGGCCTGCCCGTCTCATTCGAGCCGGGAAAATATTAATGAGTGGCCGAATTTTACCCGGACTTCGGCGTGAGATCTTCGGCGTGAGCTCAGTCGAAGCGAAGACGGGGATTGAATAGGAGGGCTTCAGGCACTGCTAAATGTGTCCATGTACTTATTCAAATTTAGAAAGCTAATCTCCAGCAGACGGCGCCTCCTCCGCCATCCCACTTCCGACTTCCCACTTCCCACTTAGTAAATAACCTCTGCCCATTTTCCGCCAACGATCAGCTCCGCTTTCCGGTCTTCCCATTTTTTCCGGGAGCCCAGAATGTTGGCAAAGGCTTTATCCAGTTTCTCTTTCACTTTCTCGTAGCCCGCTACATATACGTAGGTATTGGTACGGGACAACATATCGACGATCTCTTCTGCCCTTTCTTCGATGGCTTTTTCCAACTCGATAGGGTCGGAAAAGTGCGGGCGGGGGCTCAGCGCCCGGAAAGCCTTGAAGGTCTCCTTGTCGTAATAGTTGGTCAGGTCTCCATCCTCTTCGTTCAGGTAGAGCAGTTCCAGGCCGCTGCGCGCTCCGTAGAACAGGCGGATCTTTCCCTTCCAGTCCTTTACATTATTGTAGATGTGTTTGACGAACGCCCGGAACGGAGCAATGCCAGTGCCCATGCCAATGAGGATGAGGTTGGCCGTCTTATCGTCGGGCACGGCAAAAGGCAGTTCAAACGGCCCGGTAATGGTGATCTCATCTCCTTCCCTGCGGTCGCAAAGGTAATTGGAGGCGATCCCGTTGTACTTTTCTCCGCTGAAGTCGTCCACATAAGAACACCGCTTGACCAGCATGGTGATCCGGGTTTTACCGTTTGCTTTTTCCGGCAGGTCGGCCACGCTGTACAGCCGGTGGTGGAACCGGTTGCCGAATTCGCCATTGGTTTTTACCAAAACCCCGAAACTCTGGTCTACCTCACAACCGAATTCCGGTTGTTTTACTTCCAGTAATATTTCCCGGACTTCGTCCGTGTCGGCGGGCGTCAGGCGCTCCGTCTTCTTAACCACCGCCTGATACTGGTTTTGTGTATTATAGTCCGATAAGTTTGCCATAACCGCTATTGTTAGATGTTAATATTTTATTTCGTTGACAATTGTTCGCGCTTGTTCTCACAGATGGTAGTGCATCCGCAATTCCCGCAGCTGCGCCGGTCGGCCAGCACATCATCGTCGGAAATGTAATCGGAGAATGACTTCCTCCACAACGACTGGACCAAAGCCCAACCGATCATTAAAAAGATCATTCCGCCGATACCGATTAAGAAAGATCCGATCATTTGATTTTTGATTTTTGATGTGTGATTTTTGATGTATGATGTGGCTCGGTAGAACAGCCCGGTTGAGCAGGCTGCCATGGGTACATCAAAAATCAAAAATCACAAATTAAACATCACAAATTATTCAGCTGCCCAGCCCGGCAAACCCCATGAACGACAACGACAAAATGCCGGCGATCAGCAAAGTCAGCGCCGTGCCTTTCACCACTGCCGGCACTTCTGCAAATTCGAGCTGCTCCCGCAGGCCGGCGATCAGCACCAGGGCGAGGGTAAACCCGGCGCCCGCCCCCAGGGCGTAGGCCAGGCTTTCGAAAAACCCGTACCCCTTGCTGGTCTGAAACAGGGCCAGCCCCAGTATGGCGCAGTTGGTGGTGATCAGGGGAAGAAATATCCCCAGCGCCCGGAACAGTGCGGGGCTCATCTTCTTTATAAACATCTCCACCAGCTGAACGGTGGAAGCGATAACCACGATAAAGCTGATCAGCTGAAGGAATTCCGCGTTGATGGCCACCAGCAAGGCGTGGATGGCGTACGCGCACATCGAGCTGATGAGCATGACGAAAGTTACGGCGCCGCCCATTTTTGTGGCCGTTTCCATTTTGCCGGATACCCCCAGGAACGGGCAAATGCCCAGAAAGTAGGCCAACACGAAATTGTTGATCAGGCTCGCGTTGATGAATATGTACCAAAGTGATTCCTCTTTCATGTCGTTGCTTTCCTTTGTTTTGCAGCATTAAAAATGAGCAGCCAGATGGCCAGCGTGAAAAAGCCGCCCGCCGGCAGGATCATGACGATCCATTCCTGGAAGTTGTCCGGAAAAAACGGAACGCCGAAAATGCTTCCATTCCCCAATATCTCCCTCACCGCTCCCAGGCAGAACAGGGCGAAGGTAAACCCAAACCCCATGCCCAGGGCATCCAGCACCGACTTGCCAATGGTATTCTTGGAGGCGAAGGCTTCGGCCCGGCTCAGTATCAGGCAGTTGACCACGATGAGTGAAATGAAAGCCCCCAGCGCCTTGTGCAGGTCTACACTGATGGCTTGAATAATGTAGTCGGTCATCGTTACAAAGGTGGCGATGATCAGGATGTAGGATGCGATGCGCACCTGCTTGGGAATGAAATTCCTCAGAGAGGACACCAGGACGTTGGACATCAGCAGGACGAAGGAGGTCGCCAGCCCCATCGCCAGCGCGTTGATGGCCGTGTTGGAAACAGCCAGCACCGGGCACATGCCGAGCACCTGCACAAACACAGGATTATCCCGCCACAAACCCTTAACGAATTCGTCCGTGGAGGGACTCTCCTGCAGCGATGCAAAAAAACCTGTATTATTTTTTATCTGATTGGCCATTGTTTAAGCTTTTCACTGTTCACCTTGTGTCACAAAATCTTCCTGGTTGTTGTAAATAAGCGGCGCCCAGCGCTGGGTGCTCTCCCCGAGAATATTGCCGATGGCCCGTGAGGAAATGGTAGCCCCGGTGATGCAGTCCACTTCCCAGGGGTTTTCCTTTTCTCCGCTTTTTACGGGAACGACCTTGTTTTTCAGGGCGCTTTGATCCTCATTAAGAGATACGTCCAGGGCTTCAAAGTTGGCCAGGAAGTTGGGGTCCTTCTCAATTTTATCCCCCAGCCCCGGCGTTTCCTTGCTTTCCAGAACATAGAATCCGATGACCGCCTGTTTCCCGGGGTCGTAACCATACAGGATACGCAGGATGTCGGCGTATCCCTGCCCGCTGGCTTCAATAGCCAGCCCGACGAGCTCGCCGTTTGCGCCGTACCCGGCGTAGACGACCTTCCCTTCCTCTCCTTCTCCTTCGATCTGGACGAAGTTGTCGTTTTGGCCGAGCTGAAAGGCCTTTGTTTTTTCAATGCCGGGAAGCACTTTGAAAATGGCTTTCTCCAGTGCTTCCGCCTTATTTTTCTTGATCACCGGCGCCGTCCCCTGGAAAGTCAGGACGATCATGAGGGCGCACAGTATGCCGATGCCCACCATGGCCTGAAGCATTTTCCCGCTGTTCCCGGGCGCCGTTGGCTGTATCTGGTTCTTATCGCTCATGATCCTTTTGCACTTTTTGCCGTTCCGTAAACTCTGGGTTGTATCCAGTTGTCAATATGGGGGGAAATGGCATTGGCCAGCAGTATCGCGTACATCACGCCCTCCGGCAATCCGCCCCAGATGCGGATCACCACGACCAGCAGGCCAATGATAAAACCGTAGATCACAACCCCGAGGGGCGTAATGGGAGAGGCCACCATATCGGTTGCCATAAATACAGCGCCCAGCATCAGCCCGCCGGAAAAGAGCATGAACAGCGGCGGCGGATACGCCTGGCTGTCGACCAGGTGCAGCAGGCCACTCAACACATATACCGTCGCCAGGATGGCAACCGGAATGCGCCAGTTCATCATGTTGCGGGCAACCAGATAAATGCCGCCCAGCAATATCAGGATGGCGCATGTTTCTCCCGTGGATCCGGTGATCAGCCCCAGGGCCAGTTCGGAGGTAGGCGTGATGACGTTGTCAAATTTGAACGCCGACAGGGGCGTGGCCCCCGTAATGGCGTCAACCGTGGGCTCCATGAAAGGGGCCGTCAGGGTGGAAGAGGAAACCGTGGTAAAGCGGTTGTCCAGAAAGGCGGGAAACCAGGTGGTGATGGCCACCGGAAAGGCGGCCTGCAGCACCGCCCGCCCGACCAGAGCGGGGTTGAATACGTTGTAGCCCAGCCCGCCGAAAATGAACTTGCCGAGGGCAATGGCGATCACCCCGCCGGCAAAGGCCATCCACAGGGGAAAGTTGGGCGGCAGGGTAAGCCCCAGCAACAGGCCGGTTATGACGGCCGACCAATCGGAGATGGTGCTCTCCTTTTTGGAGAGCTTACACAGAAAGTGTTCCGTAAGCACACAGGCAACGGTTGTTGTCGCCAGCACCAGCAGGGCGCTCATCCCGAAGGAATATACCGCAAAAATGGCGGTGGGCAGCAACGCCCAGACCACATTCTGCATGATGTCGTCGGTGCCGATGCCCCGGGTAATATGGGGCGATGTACTGATATTTAGCGTTCTATTTAGCATTCGCGGTAGTCTGTTTATTGGCGTTGCGTTTTCTTACCACCGATTTTGACAACCGGAAATATTGCACCAGCGGAATGTGGGACGGGCATACATAGGAGCACGACCCGCATTCGAAGCAATCCATCAGGTTAAATTCTTCGGCCATTTGATTGTAAGCTTCGAATTTTGCCAGGATGCCCAGCTTCGAAGGATTAAGGGAGAGGGGGCAGGCGTCTACACAGGCCCCGCATTTGATGCAGGGGTAGACTTTATCCGGCCTTTTGACGTCTTTCTCGGTAAAAACGACGATCCCGGAAGTCCCCTTTACAATAGAGATATCCAGGTTGGATACGGCGACGCCCATCATGGGGCCGCCCATGTATACTTCGCTGATGTTCTCGTCTACGCCCACCTGGTCCAGCACATAGCGCAGGGGAGTCCCCACCGGTATCAGGTAGTTTCCTTTTTTCTTTACGCCCGGCCCGGTAATGGTGACCACCCGCTCCTGAATGCCCCGCCCGTGCGGCAGGAGGCGCCCGATCTCGGCAGTAGTGGCCACATTGACGACAACGACGTTGACTTCGATAGGCAGGCCTCCCGAGGGTACTTCCCGCCCCAGTAATGCCGTGATCAGCATTTTTTCCGACCCCTGCGGATATTTGACGGGCACCACTTTGACAGACACCGGAAGGCCTTCGGGAATATTCTTTTCCAGATGATCGGCCGCATCCTGTTTGTTGGCTTCGATGCCGATGATGGCCCGCTCGGCCCCCGTAGCTTTGAGGAGGTACCGGATGCCCATGAAGATGTCATCGGCCTGCTCGAGCATCACCCGGTGGTCGGTAGTCAGGTAGGGCTCGCACTCGATGCCGTTGATCATGAGCACATCGCAATGCTTCCCTTCCGGTATCTTGAGTTTTACGTGGGTGGGAAAGGCCGCCCCGCCGAGCCCGACGATGCCGGCGTCCTGAATGCCCTGCAGGATCTCCT
>JAGFJE010000603.1 GCA_024103175.1 Phaeodactylibacter sp. | reverse complement strand
CATTGGCATCCTTCCACATATAATACCCTTCCAGTTCGTCCTCGCTTACTTCGCCGGGCTGTATGAACCGGGGATCCATGCGCTGGAAGGCTTCGTAAAGATAGGGCAGGTGGCCGATGGCCATTTCCTCACTCTTTAGTTGTTCGAGAGCTGCAGCAAGGCCTTTCATTTCTCCGTTTCCGGGAGCAGTTTCCGGATCGAGGTTTCCGGGATCAACAGCCTCGGGAATAGCCTCGAACAAACGCCCGAACAAACGGAGGTGTACACCAAAGGGATGGCCGTTTTCTTCATCTACAGCTAATACCTTAATGACTTTGAAAAGCCTTTCATCGTGCCGTACGGCGTAATAAGCGCCCACTTCAGGAGGGAAAGAATACGCAGGCCGGGCTGTGCGGAAGAACCTGCGAAAGAATTTAAACATGTTTTCCTGGTTTTAGGGTGAAAAATATATAAGGGAAAAAGCAATCCCGATTAAAAAAAGTTCCCGCCAGCCAGGCTGTTTTACATTACCTCATTTCACTTCATGCACTGCTACGCCGAGTGTATCCGTATCCAGAATGATATAGGTAGGGGTGATGTCTTCCAGCGCCGCCCCGTTATAGCCCATGACGGCGCCGGGGTTCAGCAATAATGTATTTTTGATCTTCTCCCCCCGATTGAGCTGATGATCGTGGCCGTAGCAGACGATGTCGTACTGCCCGCTCTCCGCCATTAGCCGGCCTTTTTCCGGGTAGTGGTTGGCGGCTACCGTCCTGCCGCCGAATTCGCCGCGGAAGTACTCGCCGTGGAGGTGGATGTGTTCGAAGTTGCCGGCCACCTTGACGATGTGGGCGAGGTCGCCGTCGTTGTTGCCCAATACGACATGGATGGGGGCGAGATACCCCTGGCCCAGGAGCTTGAGGACGAAGGGGGCGCAGAGGTCGCCGCAGAAGAGCATGGCGCCCGTTTTCTGCACCTCGGGGTTGTCCAGCACCTTTTGCAGGTTCCAGACGTTGTCGTGGATGTCGGAGAGGATGGTGAGTTTCATGGATGAGGGATTTATTTACCACACAGGCTGCAAAATTGCTATCTGAAATAGCAAAAAATGCATCAAATTGCTATCTCAGATAGCAAAATATTCCGTTCTTTTCATTCACGCCGCAGCCTTGCCTTCCGCCTTCCGGAAAAAAGTACTCGTAATGCCCGCAATGCACAGAGCGGCAACCAGCCCGCCGGCCACGCCCGTCAGCAGGAACACGCTCAGCTGCTCGCCGAACAGCAGGCCGAGCACGACAATGAGGAACAAGCCCAGCGCCCAGCCGAAGACGTTCATCCCGATCCAGGACGAAGCCCCGTCGCGATGCTTTCTCAGTTCCAGATACTGCGCAAAGCCGATGAAGGCGCCCATCAGGCCTCCGAAAATGATGGAGCCGTACATGGCCGTGTACACCGGTATCCCGAACGGTGGGATCACCTGCTGAATGGCGTTCGCTCCAGTGTAGGCAAACGAGGGCACGATGGCCAGTATCCATCCGGCGATAAAGGCGATGACGGTATTGCCCCACCACCCTATCCAGGAAAGGCCGGAATAACGGCGTTTGAGCGCCCGGTACTGAAACCAGGCCAGGATGGTGCCGGCGATCAGCCCGCCCACCAGGGCGACGCCCAGCCCGCCGACTTTTTCGGCGGCTGTAGACGGCTGGCCGATAAGCCGGCTCTCCAAAGTGAGGATGCCCGCCGCGACGGCGATGCCCAGAAAAATACCTATTGCGTCGTTGATGATCCAGTTGGTGCGGTAGGAGGTGCTCATGGTTTTTGTTTGTTGTGAACTAGTGCCTCGCGGGCATATCTTGCCAACGGCTGATAGCCAATTGCAGGCTACCCGTCTAACGTTGGACAGGCCCGTACACCGTACAAGCCCGTGGGCTGCGCCATTGGCTCGTACACCGTACACGCCCCGGAGCTTTCTGTCCAGCCTTAGACGGATGCCCCAATTGCCGAATTGTAATTGTTTGTCTTCTATAGAAGGAGAGGGAGGGGGGGGATGTTCGCGGGGAGTTATGCAGCAGCCTTAATATTTTCCAGCACCATCACCCCGTAACTGGTTTGCCGCACTTCAATTAATACCTTTTGAAACCAGTATTTTCTGATGATATCCATCAATTGGCTTTTAGGGACGATGATCGAATAATTTTGTTCTTGCGTGTCGTCTTTAATGGTTATCTCATTTTCTTCAGCGTTGACTTTAGTCAGAAGCCCTGTGATTTGAAAATCAAAAATTGCCTCCTCTTTGCCCGGCGCCTGTTCTTTTTGAATTAAGGAAATGATCTCTTTTAGATCTTCCTGGATAAATTCAGGTGGGTTTTCTGAAAGGCAGATCTCAATTAATCTTTCACTTTCTTTATATAAACCCGATTTGTAGGCAAGCGCAGCAGCACTTCTCAGCAAGATGAAATGTGGTATAGGGTCTTCATCTTTATGGCTAGTCATTAAAGCAGCCTTTTTTTCCAACTCGTAAGCTTTGATAAAAAAATCTTTAGCATCCAGGTGAAACCCCTTTGCTCTAGATAATTCTGCCAAAGTGCTCATATCCATAGCTAATTGGTGAGTTGCTCGTATTATGTTCATTTTTTTGCAATTTTTGACTTTGGCGCACTAAATTCAACGATCACTATCCATCCCGGAAGTTTTAAATCATCCGAAGCAGCCATTTGATTTCTCTTTTTACCGATCCTCATATTAACGGTATTTCCGGCCTTTTCAGTTAGAATGCCTGAAATTTCTAATCTGGCTTCCCTCTTATAAAATGCTGGTTCTTCTTCCTGAAATTTTCGTTTGCTCATCCAGAAATCAATGCCGGCGCCGATGGCGCTTTCTTCAAAGATTTTGAAACCCAATAGCTCAACCATTAACAAGAGAGCTATCCCAACGGCGCCGAAACCGGCGATCTGCACTTCATCTTAGAATATCCAGATTTAAAGTTCTCATAGTTAGTGCTTGTCACAAATTTAAGCACATTTACCATAAAGAACTACCCTGTTTCCAACTTCCGGAAAAACTCGATATTCCGAATAGGCTTATTGCCGGCGCTCTTCATTCTTAGCCTCTTCCCTACTCTTCCGCCGCCAGTACAGCAAAAACGGCGTCCCCAGCAGGATCAGCGCCAGCCCCAGCCCCGCCTCGCGCGGCCGCTGGATGCAGGTGACCACCACCAGGCAGGCGCAGAAGAGCACAAAGAGGGCCGGCAATACGGGGTAGCCCACCGCCCGGTACGGCCGGGGCGTATCCGGCTCCTTGCGGCGCAGCACGAAGACCCCGAGCGCAATAGACCCGTAGAAGATGAAGGAAGCAAAGATCAGCATGTCGGTCAGCTGGTCGAAAGAGCCGGAGAAGACGAGCAGGCTGGCCCATACGGCCTGTATCAGCAGGGCGTTGCCCGGCGTGTGGAAGCGCGGGTTGATGTGGGCGATCTTAGGGAAGAAAAGGCGGTCGCGCGCCAGGGCGTAGTGCACGCGGGCGGCGGTCAGAATGGTGGTGTTGGCGCAGCCCAGCGTGGTCACGCAGATGAGGATGGAGATGAATAGGACGCCCCCCTCGCCCAGGAACTTGCCGACGACGGCCACGGCGGCGATGCTGTTCTCGTCGCGGGCCAGGGCGATCATCTCGTCCATGGGCATCACGTAGAGGTAGGTGAAATTGATGGCCAGGTAAACGGTAATGACGATGGCAATGCCGATCAGAAGCGACAGGGGGATGTTGCGCTGCGGGTTGCGGACCTCCTCCCCGATGAAGCCGATGTTGAGCCAGCCCTCGTAGGCCCAGAAGGCGCTGAGCATAGCCGCGAACATGAGCCCCGCCATGCCGAGCCCGCCGCTCTCCGGCGGGTAGGTGGCCGCGGGCTGCCGCACGTTGGCCAGCGCGCCGTCGCTGACGCTCAGCCCCAGCAGGATGATGGCGGTTATGCTGCCGACCACCAGCACCGTAAGCACATTGCTCAGCCGGCTGCCCTGCCGCACCCCCAGGAAATTGATGGCGGCCAGCGCCGCGATGAGCGCCGCCGCCACGATCTTGACGCCCAGGTTGGCAAAGGGCGTAAAGATGCCCAGCACCGTCCAGGTTTCCCAGGCGCCGCCCAGGCGCGGCAGCTCCACCAGGGCGTTGACCGACTGCGAAAAGACGTACGAAATGGAAGCGATCGAGGCCGACTGTATCACCGCCAGGCTCGACCAGCCGTAGTAGAAGGCGAAATAGCGCCCGTATATGCGTTTGAAATAGGCATAGGGCCCGCCCGACTCGGTGATCATAGCGCCCACCTCGGTGGTGGCCAGCACGCCGAGCAGGGTGACCACGCCCGCCAGCGCCCAGGCCAGCAGCACCAGCCGTGGCGACTCCAGCCCCAGGGCCATCGGCGCGATCTTCTTGTACACGCCCGACCCGATGATCGAACTGACGAACAGGATGACGGCCGTCGGCAGGCCGATGGCGCGGAGGAGGCGCCCTTCCTTATTGAGTGGTTGGTTGGCCATAGTTTGGGATGTTCTAGTGAAAGCGGCACGAATTAACGGGTGAATTTAAACTACTGTGAACCAGGACGTTAAGGGGCCACGAAATCGGCCGTTAATTCGCTCTAGTCGCACTAGTCAAAGGTATTCAGGAGGTTTGGTATTAGGAAGTAGGCAGGCTTTATTTTTTATCGGTAACTATTAGCTATCGGCCGAAAACACCTGCATTACGCCGGCATCCTGGCCAACCGTTTCTTCTGGCGCACCCAGGACCAGCAGGAGATCGACTACGTGGAAGAGCAGGACGGTTTTTTTTACGCCTGGGAATTTAAGTGGAACGCCAGGAAAAAGGTACGCTTTTCGGTTACGTTTACGGGGAATTATCCGGGAAGGCCACTGAGGTGGTTACGCCGGAGGATTTTGAGGCGTTTGTAGGTGTA
>JAGFJE010000561.1 GCA_024103175.1 Phaeodactylibacter sp. | reverse complement strand
TCCGGCCCCCGGCTGCCGAGCAGTCCCAGAAAGGGTCGGAAGCGGGCGCGGGCGCCGCCATTGCCGTGCAGGAGGAGGAGTTTCGTCATCGCTTAATTGGTTACCCAAGAGGAAACCAGATAGGCTGAGGAAAGTTCATGGAAGGTACAGTACCTGGCCAATCGTTCCCTTAATCCCTCATTCCCTAAATAAAAAAGAGCGTCCCTGAAAGGACGCTCCAACAAGTTACCCGTTAAAAAAATACTCCCAAATCTTGGCTGTCCGCCGATGGCGGTTGTCCGGCGTTCGGCGTTCGGTATTCGCGTACCGATGTTCGCTGCGATTCCCGAACACCGAATCCCGAACACCGAATCCCGAACAGCGAACACCGAACAGCGAACACCGAACAGCGAACACCGCCCCCCCATTCTCAACCCGGCGAAAGCTCTGTACACCCGATCGCCGTCCGTATCTTCTCCGGGCCGGACTGCCTGGCGTTTCGGTATTCCGAAGGCGGCAGGCCCGTTTCCCGGGAGAAGACCCGGCTGAAGTAGGCCGGGGAGGTAAACCCTGTCTCGTAGGCCACTTCCGATACGCTGAAGGCGCCGGTGCGGAGCAGGGCTTTGGCCTTCTGCAGGCGCATGCCGCGCAGAACCTGTATGGCCCGCTGCCCGGTAAAGCCCCGCAGCTTCCGGTTGAGGGTGGAATAACTCATGCCCATTTTTCGGGACAGGTGGGCTATGGTAAAATGAGGGTTGTCGAGGTTGGCCTCCATCAGGGCCAGGGCTTTGGCAAGGAAAGGCGGCTGCACAATAGCCGGGGTTTTTGCCGACGCGGGCCGGCTGGCCTGTTCTTTCTCATCGCTTCGACTGTTCCCGGCTGATGGCTGGTAGACGATGATGAATTGTGGTGTTTCCGTGTTTTGCTGGCTGGCATTGGGCTCCATGTGCGTTATTTTCCCCTTTCATTTAGGAAGGAGAAAAGTGGTTACCCGGCAGTCGTCAATTTTTTCGAAAAAGGCTGTTTCTTTGTTGCAATATACCGTTGCCCATCTTTCTTTGCCCCTTCCTTCCCGTTCAGCCAACGATTCTTCCCCCCCGGCGACAATAAAATGCAAGTTTAATGTTCTGCCTTTAGTTTTGAAGCTGTAAGGAACATCCTTAAATACTTCAAAACAGATCGTCATGAATTTCAAAAGCCTCTATTTTAGTTTCGTTCAAGCCCTGGTGGCGGTTATTTTTCTCTCTCTTTGCAGTACGAGCAGCCTGAGCGCTCAGCCGGAGCAGTTCAGCCGGGCGCAGCAGCTGGCCGGCAGCGGGCAGCACGGCGAGGCGGAAGCCGTCCTGGAAAGCCTTATCGCCACTCACCCCGATCATCTGCCGGCCCTTCTGCTGCGCGCCCACAACTACTCCTGGAGCGGGCAGCACCGCCGGGCCATCGAGGCCTTCGGGGCCATCCTTCAGGAGCACCCGGGAGAAGTTGACGCCCTGGTAGGCCTGGGCTACGCCTACAACTGGTCGGGCGATGGCCGGCAAGCCATCGAAGCCTTCGGCAGCGCCATAGAACTGGAGCCCGGCAATACCGATGCCCGCAAAGGGCTGGGCTACGCCTATCTGGAAACCCGGGACGCCAAAGCAGCCGTAATGGCCTTTGAGATCCTGTCCAGCGAATTTCCGGATGCTCCGGAATACGCTATCGCCCTGGGCAAAGCCCGGCTGATGGCCGGCCGCTCCAATGCAGCCATACAGGCATTTGAACAGGCATTGGCCATTGCCCCCGCCAATGCCGAAGCCCAGCAGCTGCTGGGCGCCGCCCGCACCCAGGCTTCGTCCCTCGAACTGGACGTATGGGGAGGCCATTCCAACGTAGAGAACGACAGCCGCACCGGCCTCCGCCTCCTGCAGGCCCTCTACCGGATCAATAGCCGGTATTCTTTGTTCGCCCGCTTCGACAACACCCTTTCCCTGGACAACCTCGACTTCGTCAACCGCAATGCCAACGCCTCTTCCCTCTGGGGCGGCATGCTCGCCGGCTGGAACGGCCGCCTGGCCACCCGCCTGGAGTACGGCCTGCGTTTCTTCCCGGAGCGCAACACCCAGCAGCAACTGCGGCTGGAGCAGGTGTTCTACATCCACAACGGCCTCAGCGCCCGCCTGGGCGGCTGGGCGGCCTACTCCAGCGATTTCCCCACGGAGTGGTACGGCTACGCCGGCTTGTACATTCCGCTTTCCTCCTTCCTGGCGCTGGAACCTTCCTACTATTACGGCCAGGATGGCTTCAACAGTGTGAACCAGCAACGGGCAGTGCTGGCGGCCAAGCTGATGCTGCCGGGCGGCCCGGAATTCACCCTGGGCGGCTTCGCCGGCAAGGCGGACCTCGGCATCGAAGGCGTGCCCGACGAGATCGCGGGCGGCTACCTGATGGTACTGGCGCCTTTCAACAACCGGCTGTCCGGCCAACTGGCCGTCAACTACGAAAAAGGCAATTTCGCTACCGCCACCGTAGTGGCCGCCGGGCTGAAGCTGCGTTTGCGGAAGTAACCCTCTGCTGTCAACGTTAATCTCATTTTTTAACCTCATCGGAATACCTGCTCCAGCAGGCGGCCTGGGCTATTCCCACCGGCCGGCTGGCGCTCAAAACAGACAATACCATGCTGAAGAATAATACTGGCCGCGCACTGGCCACCGGTGCGGGACTGGAGATGCCCGTCCCTGCAACAATCGCAAAAAGCTATGAAAAAAAGGCGGTGAGGAAGAAGATCCTGTATTCCACCGCCCCCCGCCCCTGGATGTACGTTTTTATCTTCGGGATGTGGCTGGCCAGCCTGGCCTGGTTCCAGCCCCGCCTCCTGACGCTGATGGATATGGCGTATAATGCGCCCAGCTGGGCCGCTCTGGCCCTGTTCATCGCCTTCATCGATTTTGCCTGGCTGTACGGCCTGTACAACGTGGGGGTAATCCTCTTTGCCCTGGGCCACCGCTGGTTCGGGAACAAGCCGGAGGCCGCCCTGGCGCGCACCGAGTTGCTGGAGCCTCCCGCCGTGGCCATTCTGTACACCACCTGCAACGACTTCGTGGAGGAGAGCGCCCTCTCCTGCATCCGTCAGGATTACCCCAACTACACCGTTTATATGCTGGATGACAGTTCCTCTCCGGAACACCAGGCCCGGATCGATGCCTTTGCCGCCCGTTTTCCCGGCCTGGTAAAGGTGGTGCGCCGCCCCAACCGCGAAGGGTTCAAGGCCGGCAATATGAACTACGGCCTGAGCCATGTGGCTACGGAAGAGCCCTACTTTGCCATTGCCGATGCCGATGAGATCCTGCCGCCCGATTTCCTCAGCAAACTGGTGCCGGTCATGGAAGCTGACCCCCGGTGCGGCTTCACACAGGCCAACCACCGCGCCAACCCGAATGCGGAAAGCTCCCTTGCCCGGGCCATGGGGGTAGGGGTAGACCTGCACTGGAAATGGTACCAACCCCTGCGCAACAACTACGGATTTGTAATGTTCCTGGGCCATGGCGCCCTGCTGCGGCGCAAGTGCTGGGAAGAGGTGGGCGGTTTCCCCGACATCGTCAGTGAGGACCTGGGCTTTGCCATCCATATCCGCGAGAAGGGATACCGCGGGCGGTTTGT
>JAGFJE010000559.1 GCA_024103175.1 Phaeodactylibacter sp. | reverse complement strand
TAAAGTTTTTCCGGAATTTCTGCACTTTGGGCGTGATGACGAACGTGCAGTACGGGTTGCGGTTGCCGACATTTTTATAGTACTCCTGATGATAGTCTTCCGCCGGGAAAAACTCCCCGAACGGGCTGACCTCGGTGACGATGGGGCGGTCCCAGATTTGCGGGGCTGCTTCCGCTTTGGAGCGCTCGGCGGCAGCCTTTTGTTCTTCGCTGTGGTAAAAGATGACGGAGCGGTATTGGGGGCCTACGTCGTTGCCCTGCCGGTTGGGCGTGGTGGGGTCGTGGGTGGCCCAGAATATTTCGAGGATGTCTTCGTAAGAGATCACGGCCGGGTCGAATTCGACCTGCACCACTTCGGCGTGGCGGGTCGTGCCGGAGCAGACGGTTTCGTAATCCGCCGTTTCGGCGGAGCCGCCGGAATAGCCGGAGGTGACGGCATGGACGCCCTGCACTTCCTGGAAGACGGCTTCGGTGCACCAGAAACAGCCGCCGCCGAGGGTGGCCAGTTGGGTTCTGTTATCGGACATGGTATGTTTTTTTTGAGACATTTAAACAAAGCAGTTCGGTGAAAGTTTGTTTTCTGCCAATCGTTGAGAATACAAAAACGACAAGTGGTTGCCTCCATGCACAATCGATTGCGTATATTCATCCATCAAAACCTTTGCTCATGTCAGCCAGACAATTTTCACTCCGATCCACCTTTTTTTGGCTTGCTGTATTTTCCCTGTTACTGATGGGGTCTTGTAAGGAAAAAGAGGAGCAGCCCTACCTGGATACTTCCCTTTCCTTTGAAGAAAGGGTAGACGATCTAGTTAGCCGGATGACGCTGGAAGAAAAGGTGGGCCAGATGCTCAATGGAGCGCCTGCCATTGAACGCCTCGGAATACCGGAGTATAACTGGTGGAACGAAGGCCTTCACGGAGTGGCCCGGGCGGGGCTGGCCACGGTGTTTCCCCAGGCCATTGGTTTGGGAGCGACATGGGACCAGGAAATAATGTATCAAGTAGCCACAGTTATCTCGGATGAAGCCCGGGCCAAGCACCACAATTTCGTGAGAAAGGGAAAGAGGTCTCTCTACCAGGGCCTGACCTTCTGGTCGCCCAACATCAATATTTTCCGGGACCCCCGCTGGGGCAGGGGGCAGGAGACCTACGGGGAAGACCCTTACCTGACAGGCAGGATGGCCGTGCAGTTCGTGAAGGGAATGCAGGGGGATGACCCCAGGTATTTCAAAACCATCGCCACCGTTAAGCACTTTGCCGTACACAGCGGCCCGGAGCCTGAGCGCCATGTCTTTAATGCCACAACCAGCGAACGCGATTTGTGGGAAACCTACCTGCCGCAGTTTGAAATGGCCATCGAGGAGGGAAAAGCCTATTCGGCCATGTGCGCCTATAACCGCTACAATGGGGAGGCTTGCTGTGGCAGCAACCGGCTGATGACGGAGATATTGAGGCATGACTTTGGCTTCGAAGGGTATATCGTCTCGGACTGCGGCGCTATTGAAGACATTTATGCCGACCACAAACTGGTGGAAAACCTGCCGCAGGCGGCGGCGTTGGCCGTACGGTCTGGGTGCGACCTCAACTGCGACCTGGGCCAGGGCATTTACCTGAACCTGATACCGGCTGTCGGGCAGGGATTGATCACAGAGGAGGAAATTGACGTAGCGGTGAAGCGCCTGTTCCTGGCCCGGTTTAAACTGGGCATGTTCGACCCCGAAAGTGAAGTGCCGTATGCGCAGATCCCTTATGAAACGGTGGACAGTGAGGCCAACCGCAGGCTGGCGGAGGAAACGGCGCGCAAGTCCATGGTATTGCTCAAAAACGATAACCAAACGCTTCCGCTGAGCAAGGAACTGAAAAAAGTGGCCGTCATCGGCCCCAATGCCAATCAGTGGCTGATGCTTTTGGGGAACTACAACGGCGTGCCGTCAAGGGCAGTGACGCCTCTTGAAGGCATCCGCGAAAAGCTCCCGGAGGCAGAAGTCAGTTTTGCCCAGGGTTGTGAACTGGCCGAAGGCATGCCCATGTTCTATACCGTCCCTTCCACTGTTTTATTTACGCCGGATGGAAAGCAAGGGCTCCGTGCCGAGTATTTCAACAACAGAGAATTAAAAGGAGAAGCCCTGTATACGGAGGTTTTACCTTCCCTGGACGCCAACTGGCACGACCGGGCGCCCAGGGAAGGGATGGACGACGACAACTTCGGCGTACGGTGGACGGGGGAGGTCCGGCCCGAACAGAGCGGGGAGTACCAGCTCGGCTTTATCGGCACCTGCAACACCCGGCTTTACCTCGATGATGAATTGCTGGCAAAAACTTCCTATCACTTTCGGGATGAATACGGAGACCCCCGCTTGCGGAAATCGGATCCCATTTACCTGGAAGGGGGAAAGAGCTACCGGTTAAAAGTGGAAGCCGGCGAGTCTTATGCGGATGCACAGGTGCAACTGGTGTGGGCGGCGCCAATGCCCAACCTTCTGCAGGAAGCTATCGGCGCTGCTGAGGAGGCCGAGGCTATCATCCTGTGTATGGGCCTTACCCCCAGAATGGAGGGAGAAGAGATGGATATTGAGATCGACGGGTTCAGGGGAGGAGACCGTACCAAACTGAGCCTGCCTCCGGTGCAGCAGGAACTGATCAGTGAGATACAGGCGCTGGGAAAACCGACAGTACTTGTCCTGCTCAATGGCAGCGCCCTGGCTATCAACTGGGAAGAGGAGCATGTGCCCGCCATACTGGAGGCCTGGTATCCCGGGCAAGCTGCCGGAACGGCCATCGCCGATATCCTCTTTGGCGATTACAACCCGGCCGGCCGCCTGCCCGTGACCTTTTACAGGTCGGTGGAAGACCTTCCTCCTTTTGAACAATACGAAATGACGAGCCAGACCTACCGTTATTTCGAAGGGGAGCCGCTTTATCCTTTTGGGTATGGCCTGAGCTATACTACCTTTGAATACAGTGGACTGAATATTGCCGGGCAGGCTCAGGCCGGAGAACCGGTAACAGTATCGGTAAAACTTACCAATACCGGCAACAGGGATGGGGAGGAAGTGGTGCAGCTTTACGTTTCGCAGGACGGTTCCCCGGTTCCTGCCCCCTTGAGTTCGCTTAAGGCTTTTGAGCGGGTTAAACTTAAGGCAGGAGAATCCCGGACTGTTCAATTCACCCTTCCGGCGGAAACCTTTCGCATCATCAATGAAAACAACGAGCGGAAAATCCGGCCCGGAGTGTTCGATATTTCAGTCGGTGGGGGGCAGCCCGGAGCGAAGAGGGGGACATCAAATGTAGTGTCGCAAAGATTGGAGTTGATTTGAATTGGATTCAAAATGCCAGGCTGGCCGGCACGCTCGGGCTCACTGCCTCCAGAAAACGCGCCAGGGCCTTCCTTTTCTCTTCGTCCAGCCCATAGCTGATGTGGCGGGTGAAGTATTCCTCCAGGTCGAAACGGGGGTGGGGAGAAGGCAACAGGTACATCAGCTCGGGAATGTGGGCAATGCCCTGCCGCATAGCTTCATTAAAATCTTTGATAAAGTGAGGGGCCAGCGGTTCGTTGCTCACCCAGGCGGCGAAGACGAAGGGCAGGCCGGTGTGCTGCAGCCAGGCTTCGCCCAGGTCGTATACATAGGGGAAGCGCTCTTCCAGGCCGATGGTGCGGTCGCCGATGACCAGGCCGG
>JAGFJE010000556.1 GCA_024103175.1 Phaeodactylibacter sp. | reverse complement strand
GATCAGGTAGGTGTCCCACAGGGCCTCTTCCGAGGTATCCTCTTCCCTGGGTACGACAGCGATGGCGATATCTTCCACCTTCAAGTTGGGTATGTCTTTCATCATAATCAGGAACACATAAATTTGGGGCTAGCAGCCTAGCGCTGGACAAAGCCGGAAGCTTGCCCGGAAGAGCGAAGCGAAGACGGGTCGGAACGCGGCCCTTCCTCGTGCCTCGGCCGGGTAAAAAGTCGGAATGGCTTTTGGCTTTCCGCAACCCTTTGGCAGTCAATAGTGTCCAACCTTAGACGGGTAGCCAAATTTTAAGTAATCCTCCTGGTTTACAGGATATTCCGCGAGAACTCGAATCCGAATAAGCTGGCAAAATGGCGCCGCAGCTTGCCTTTTACTTCATCCATAGGGACTTCCCGGCCCAACTCCCGGGCCAGAGAAGTAACTCCTTTATCTTTATCATCGATCCCACATGGGATGATATTGTCAAAATGAGACAACTCGGTATTCACGTTAAAAGCGAACCCGTGCATCGTCACCCAGCGGCTGAGATGGACGCCGATCGCACAAATTTTGCGTTGGGGCAATTGCCTGCCGGCTTCCAGCCAAACGCCGGTAAACCCTTCCATCCGCATCCCCTGCAAGCCGTATTCGGCGACCGTCAGGATGATGGCCTCTTCCAGGAAGCGGACGTAGCGATGTACATCCGTAAAAAAGCAATCCAGGTCAAAAATGGGGTATCCGACGACCTGGCCCGGGCCGTGATAAGTGATGTCGCCCCCCCGGTTGATCTTAAAGAATTCAAAGCCTTCCCGCTTGAGCCCTTCTTCATCCAGCAACAGGTTATCCAGCGAACCGCTTTTTCCGAGCGTATAAACAGGAGGGTGCTCACAAAAGAGCAGGTAATGGCGCTGCTGCTCTCTGTCCTCCGGTTCCAGTTTCCGGTTTTTCAGCTTCCTGTCCACCAGTTCCCGAAGCCGCTCCTCCTGGTAATCCCAGGCCTCCTTATAACTGATCAGCCCCAGGTCTTGATATACAACTTTTTGCATGTTTTAAAAATGTGGCGCAAAGGTAAAGATTCTAACGAAAAAACAGACATCAAGTGTTTAAAAGATAAGTAACTTGGCAGTATTAAAAAGCCCAACCGGCCATGAAAAAGCTATCAGCAACTACTTTTGCGGTTTGTTTTCTTCTCCTCAGCCTGCCCGCCCAACCGCCTGCCCCCGACTTTCTGGTGACCGACAGCCAGGGGCAACAACACCGGCTTTACGCCGACTACCTCAACCAGGGTAAAACTGTGGTGATCAAGCTTTTTTTCACCTACTGCCCTCCCTGTAACGCCATTGCTCCCCTGATGGAACCGCTATATCAATCCTGGGGCGGCGGCGCCGGCGACGTCGAATTCATCAGCCTGACAACCAAGAATGATGACACCAGCGCCGATGTGGCGGCCTACAAAGCCAATCACGGCCATACCTTTCCCGGGGTGGGCGCCGATGGAAGCAGCCTGGCGGCCAACCTGCCTTATCGCGACGGCACGTACGGGCTCTTTCTCGGCACCCCTACTTTCGTGGTCATCGCTCCCGATGGAACGGTCAATTATAATCCGAGGGGGCCTACTCAGGCCGCCACCATCGATGCCGTCGATGCCGCCATTGCCACTACCGGCGCAGTGCGGCCATTGATCAATTACACCGGCGGAGGAAGTATCACAACCCCTCAGGGAGGCCCCATCAGCGGCGTTACGGTAGGCATCTCCGAACTGCCGGGAACAACCGGCGCCTCAGGCGCCAGCGGCCAGTACACCTTCAACGCCCTGCTGGCGCCCGGCCTGGAATACACCCTCCAGGCTGTTAAAACCGGAGGGTACCGCAATGGCGTCAGCACCCACGACCTGCTGCTCATCAGCCGGCACATTCTGGGAGTGGCATCATTCAACAGCCCATTGCTACTCCTGGCTTCCGATGCCAACCGGGACGGCAAAGTAACCACCCTCGACCTGATCTTCCTCCGGCGCCTCATCCTTGGTATCGACACTGAACTGAATGGGCAGGAGTCCTGGATATTTATCAATCCTGACTATTCGTTCCAGGATATTGCCGACCCGTTTGACGAAGTGTACTCCGGCGATGCCGGCAAATTGTTTTTCTCGCCGCCGGACAATTTCCCCCTTGACTGGTTGGGGGTGAAAGTGGGCGATGTGAACGACAGCGCCGACGGGGGGTTGTGAGGAAGGGGCGAAGGGCGAGGAGGGGTAACAAAAAAACTTCTTTTCTTTTAAGAGCGGTTGCCGTCAAGTATATTTGCACAAAACGAAGAATTAGCATGACCATCCGCAACATCGCCATCCTTTTGTTTTTTGCTGTTTTCACGGCCTGCCAGCCTTCCGGCGCCGATCAGCAGAAGCAGGAAAAAGAAGGCACTGCCGCCGATAGCCTGCGCTATCCACAGGAAGTGCACCTGAAAAACGTTCACCAGCTCACCTTTGGCGGCGACAATGCTGAGGCTTACTGGAGTTTCGATGGGCAGTACCTGAGTTTCCAGGCCACTAATGAAGACTGGGGAGCAGAATGCGACCAGATATTCTACATGCCGGCGGCGGGTTACTCCGGAGAAAAGCCGCCCCTGGTGAGCACCGGCAAAGGAAGGACGACCTGCGCTTATTTCATGCCGGGAGATACCGCCATCCTCTACGCCTCCACCCACCTCGGCAACGAGGCCTGCCCGGAAGTGCCCCGGTCGGTACAGGGTAAATACGTCTGGCCCATCTATGCAGACTTTGATATTTTCGTGGCGAACCTGGAAGGAGAAATTGTCAGGCAACTGACCGACAGCCCGGGCTACGACGCCGAAGCCACCGTTTCTCCCGACGGCAGGAAGATCGTTTTCACCTCCACCCGCTCCGGTGACCTCGAACTGTGGACCATGGACATTGACGGGGCCAACCTCCGGCAGGTGACCAACGAGCTGGGTTATGACGGCGGGGCCTTTTTCTCTCCGGACAGCAAAAAGCTGGTTTTCCGGGCTTCCCGCCCCAAAACCGAGGAGGAAGTGGAATTGTACAAAGGCCTGCTGGCGGAAAATGTGGTGCAACCCACCAATATGGAAGTGTTCGTTTGTAATGTCGATGGCAGCGAAATGCAGCAGGTCACCAACCTGGGTAAAGCCAACTGGGCGCCGTACTTCCACCCGTCCGGCGAGCGCATCCTCTTTGCCTCCAACCATCATACCGACAGCGGGCGGCAGTTTAATATTTTTTCGATCAGGATTGACGGCGCCGGCCTTCAGCAGATCACCTTTGACGATGCCTTCGACGCCTTTCCGATGTTTTCGCCGGATGGAAAAAAGATCGCTTTCTCATCCAACCGAAACAACGGCGGCACCCGGAGCACCAACGTATTTGTGGCCGACTGGGCAGAATAACCCAATGACAATTCAACAGCCTATGCGCCTTGAGTTTCCGGAAGACTTTTTTTGGGGCACCTCTACGTCCGCCACCCAGACAGAAACCGCTTCGGCCCACAACTGGCGCGGCTTCAGGGCCAGAGACGGGTACGTCCTGGAACAGACTACCGCCCACGAACAGCTCCGGGAACTGGACGCCGGTTACATCATGCAATTCGGGACGGTATACCGGTGCGGAGTAGACTGGGCCAGGCTACAGGCCGGGCCCTTTGCTCCTTTCGACCAGGAAGTGGTGGAAGAGTACCGGAAATTTTTCCGGTTGCTCAACAACGGCGGCACCCGCATCCTATTGGTCATGCACCATTTCACCAACCCGCTGTGGTTTGAGGACAACGGGGGGTGGCTGAACGAGGACAACATTTCCGCCTTTGTAGACTATGCCCGGCAATGCATAGAGCACTTCGAGCCTTACGTCTTCAACTGGAATACGTTTAACGAGCCCAATGTGTACGCCATGAACGCCTACCTGTTGGGCGTCTTCCCTCCGCACAAACGGAGTTTTTTCAAATCGAACCGCGTACTGCGCCACCTCCAACAGGCCCACGAAGTGGTATACAGCCTGCTGAAGGCCCGCTGCCCGGAAAAACCGGCCAGCGTTTCCCTGAATACAGGGAGCTTCGAGGGCGCCAACTGGCTGGGTAAGATCCCCGCCAGGATCACAGACTGGTGGTTCATCAACCGGGCGGCCCGCTATTTTGAAAAAGTGGACTACTGGGGGCTGAGTTATTATGCGCATGTGCCATTCAACCCCTACCCCATTACCGAGATCGACAGGCCCGGAAAACTGGATAAGATGGGCATTCCTCACGATAAAATGTGGGGATACAAGCCGGAAGGGCTCGGAAAGATCCTTCGCCGTTTCCACAAACGTTACGGTAAACCCATCATCTTGCTGGAAACCGGCATCTGTACCGACGACCCGCAACGCCGGATACAGGCCATTAAGGATTACCTGAAAGTCTGCCACCGCGCCATACAGGATGGCGTCCCGCTGCGAGGATTTATCCACTGGAGCACATGGGATAACTTCGAGTGGAACCTCGGGCCTACCTACCGCTTTGGCCTGGTCCGGGTCGACCTCGACACCATGGAGAGGGAAATGACCGAGGCCGGAGTGTTCTTTGCCAGGGTGGCGGAGGAGAATGCGGTGAGTGTTTGAGCAAGAAATGAAGGCCCGCCTTCGCCCTATGGGCTACGGACGGGTAAAAATGATGGAATGAATAGCCGTGGCCTTCCTTTTCAAAAAAGGGGCCGACAACCTCGGCCCTATTCGGCAATAAGATTTTCATATGAGGTGTTTTCTCTTAATACTACTCTTACCGGGCGTTTTGTTTGCTCAGAGCGGAGCTCCTCCTGCCGGCGGGGCCCGCAGTGTGGCTATGGGGCACACTGGCCTGACTTATACCGATATCAACAGCATCTTCGCCAACCAGGCCGGACTGGCCTATTTGGAAAGCCCGGCGATAACAGCTTTCGGAGAGCAGCGTTTTCTGGTAAGCGAGATCAGGTCGGCGGCTTTGGGCGCCGGGTTGCCGACGCCTTCCGGCGTTTTCGGCCTGAGCCTTCACTATTTCGGTTTCGAGGGATATAATGAACAACGCATCGGACTGGCATACGGGCGCCGGTTGCTGGAAAAGCTGTCGATCGGAGCCCAGTTTCTGATGCTCAATACGCGCATCCCGGAATACGGCAACAAGGCGGCCTTCACCTTTGAAGTAGGCGCCCAGGCGGAGCTTTTACCCCAATTGAACCTGGGCATTCACCTGTTCAGCCCCGCCCGGGTAAGAGTTGCGGAAGAAGATTTTCTGCCCACCATCCTGAGGCTCGGGTTCAGCTACCTGCCGTCCGATAAGCTCAGCCTGCTGGCGGAAGTGGAAAAGGACATCGATTACCCGGCGCGCGCCCGGTTCGGCGTAGAATATCAGGCCGTGGAGCCCCTTTTCCTGCGGTGGGGAGTAGCTACCGGGCCGACGCAGCTCAGCTTCGGCCTGGGCTACGCCCTGCCCGGCGGCCTC
>JAGFJE010000539.1 GCA_024103175.1 Phaeodactylibacter sp. | reverse complement strand
ACCTCATCCGCCCACTTCCGGGTGCTTACCGGCTGGCCGTTAAAGAGCCCTTCCGCATTCTCGTGTTTGTATAATTTGGCCATAAAGGCCTCCCGGAAGCCACGCTGCCAGGGATAATAGCCATCGGCCGCACCGCTGTGCCACTTGCCCCACATACCGCAGGCGTATCCCTGTCGGCTAAGTTGGTCGGCTATGGTCGGAATGTCCCTGTGAATGTAGTCCTTCCCTCCATGCACGTGGGAAACGCCGGTGCGCAGGAAATGCAGGCCGGTCAAAAGGGAGGCGCGGGTGGGCGCACAGACGGGATTGACATAAAAACGATCAAAGCGGAGGCCTTCCTCGCCCAACCGGTCGATCACCGGGGTTTCGGCCAGCCGGTTGCCGTGGAGGCTCAGGTCGTCGTAGCCCAGGTCATCCATCTGGATGAGGATGATGTTGGGGCGGGCGGGAGCTTCCGTTGCCGTCGGGGCGTCCTGACAGCCGGCGAGCAGCAACAGGGAAAGAATAAATAGGGATAGGCCCTTCATGAATATTCAGGATTTTTGAAATAACGAATAACTACCTGCCGGGTTTCAGGTAAGTCCCTGTGTTGCTAAACCCGGCAGCGTTTACCGGAGACGGTTTTCGCCCACAGCATTTCGGCAGCCGGCTGTTGCGTCTTCGACAAACCCTGCCGGGTAGGCAATGCGGAATCCACCGATAAACCCGGCAGGTAGAAGGTGACGGCTTCAGTGCCGTCTTATTCTTTGCTCTTCAATTTTTCGTAATAGCGCTGCAACACCTGGAACGCCATCTTCTTATGCCCTCCCTCGCTGATAAGCCCCTTGCGGTTCCACATACCCTGCACAATGGGAAGGGGGCGGCGGGGCGAGCGGAAGTCGGCCAGAATCAGGGGCTGAAGCCGCTCAGGCCGGGGATGTTATTGATGCCTTTAAGGGTTTGCTCGTAGAGGTGTGCCTGGTACTCTTCACTCCAGACGGTTTCCTCATCGGCCTGGGTATTCCAGCTGCCGGGCGCCCAGAGCGTAGGGGACTTCTCAAAGCTGTATTCTATCCTTTCGCCTTTCGACTGCGGCCTGGCGTTGGTGAAGTAAGCTCCGGAACCCGGGTTTTCTCTTTCCTCGAAGGGCTCCCGGCGGTAGTCGTAGAAACCGTTCTCGTAGGGGTCGATGATGTAGTGCCACTGCCCGTCCAGACTTTGCGTGCTGCGGTTGGGCACGTTGATAATTAGTGGAGATTGGGCGGCCAGAGATAATGGCGCCAGGTAGAACAGGAAGGATAGGGCCTGAATTTTCATTGATGGTTTATTTTTGGTTAAGTAGTGTGCCAAATAAATTTTATGCCACTAAAACACCAAGGCACAAAAGCTTGCCCGGCTGGCTAGACGGGCCCACTAAAGGCTTCGTGCGGATTTTGTGCCCGCCTGCTGTGCCAGCGGCCGGCAGGTTTTTGTGCTTTCGTGGCAGGGTTACGAAACTTATTTGACACAGCTCTTACTGCAACAAAAAGGCGCTTTTCCACTTGATATACTGAAGTTCTTCAGCAATCTCTTTTTCCGGCAATTTTTCAACCTTCTCCCGCAATTCCGCATTGAGGCTGCCGATGGCCTCCAGGGAGTTCAACGCGCGCAGGACGACGTATGGGTTCTCATCGTCCAGCAGCCGGCTGAAAGCCGCCATGGCGGCCTCCTGCCCGCCGATTTTGTACAGGGCCTCGGCTGCCATGACGCTTACATCCCCACTCTCATCGTCCAGCAACCGGAGCAGCGCGTCCTTCAAAGGGGCCGCCTCCGCCCCCAGCTGAATAGCGCCGGCCGCTCCCCAGAAGCGCAGGGCGGCGTTCCCGCTTTCCAGAAAGGCCCGCAGGCTGTCCGGAACCGGCTGGCGCGTGGCGTAGTCCGCCGCCCGGATGATGCGTTCTATAGGCTGCTCCGCCACCTGATCCTGGTAAACTTTGCCCGTTTCTTTGAACGCCCCGAACAATTGCCCTTCCGGTATGAAGCCGGAATCCTTGTATTCGATGCAGAAGTTGAGGGCGTCCTTTCTCATCTTCCGGAGGATGTCCCGGTAGGCAGGGCCCGCCGCCAGGTTGTGGACATTATACGGATCATCTGCAATGAGGTACAGCTCTTCGGCGGGGCGGGGTTGCCAGAAGGCAGATTGCTCCGCATTGGTTTGGCCGTTCCGGTAGGCTTCCTCCCAGGCCCGGACGTTGGCGGCATTCCAGAGATACCGGATGTGCTGCCCCCCCGGGCGGAAAGGCATGAAATTCCGGATATACCGGTACTCCTTGCTGCGGATGGTGCGCACCATATCATAGGATTCGTCCATCCTGCCCCGGAAGCCAAAGCCGTATTCATCCATCTTTCCGATAGAACCGGCAAGGAAGGACTCCCCCTGAAAATGTCCCGGAACTTCCACTCCTGCCAGTTGGAGGATGGTAGGGATAATGTCCAGAAAGGTAACCACCTCCCCCACTCTGCTCCCCATAGGGGCGGGCGCCAGGTGACGGTACTTTTCGGGAAACCACATCATCATGGGCACTCTCAGGCCCGACTCGAAGATGAAGCGTTTGCTGCGCCCCATGACGCCGCCGTGGTCGCTGGTGTAGAGGATGATGGTATTGTCCATCTCTCCGGTTTTTTCCAGTTCATCCAGAAAGCGGGCGAACTCGATGTCCAGCATCTGCATCAGCTCATAGTACAGCGCAATGTCTTTGCGCACCTCGGGCACGTCGGGCAGATAAGGCGGCACCGGCGCCTCTTCCGGAGAGATGGGATGGATGGTGGCGATGAGGCTATCTTGTGCCTCCGGCGAAAGGTTTTCGAAGGTGTTCCGGAAGTAGTCGTACTTTTTGCTGTGGTCGTGTATCCGCCCTTCGTGGGTCATCCAGGTATTGTAGAACATAAAGAAAGGCTGCCCTTCCTTTCTGCCCTCAAAGGCATCGGGCACCATCCACCACTCGTCGATAGCCCAGGTACTGTCCTGTTTGGGTATGTTGTAGTCGCGCTTCACGCGGAGGGTATTGAAGTAACCGGCCTCGCGCAGGTAGTTGGGGAAAAAGCGGATGTAATCCCGTACCTCCACCTCGCTGCGCATGTGCTGAGAGCCCATGGTGATGGGCAGCACCCCGGTGATGAGGGTAGAACGGGAGGGGGCGCAGACCGGGGCGTTGGAGAAGGCGTTGTCGAAAATGAGGCCCTCCCGGCCGAAGCGGTCCAGGGCCGGCGTATGCGCCAGCGTATCGCCGTAGACGCCGAGAAAGGGGCTGTTGTCTTCGCTCATGAACCAGGCGATGTTGGGCGGGGGTAGATCTTCCTGCGCCTCCTCAGCCTGGCGGCAGGCCGGCCCGGTGAGCAGGAATAAAAAAAGCAGGGCGAAGAGGGGAATATTTCTTATCATATCTTCAATTTTGGGTAGCATGATTTTAGCAAACTCTAAATTTAACCATCCACGGCCATGCGGACAAACATAAAACCACAGTACAGTTGCCATTGCCTGGAATTATATCTTTGAAAAAGAAAACACCGGCATAACATGCGACCACTTTTCCCACTTCTGCTTTTTGCTCTGGCCGCCTGCTCCGGCCCGGCGGGCCCGCAGCAGGACGAGGCGCCCCCGCCCAACATCATCTACATCATGGCCGACGACCTGGGCATCGGCGATATCGGCTGTTACGGCCAGCAGGCCATCCGAACCCCGAATATCGACCGGCTCGCCGTGGAAGGCCTGCGCTTTACCAGCCACTACGCCGGCACTTCGGTCTGCGCCCCTTCCCGCTGCGTGCTCATGACGGGCAAGCATATGGGCCATGCCGCCATCCGGGGCAATAAGCAGTGGGAGCCCCACGGACAGATGCCCCTGCCCGACACCGCAGTGACGGTGGCCGGGCTCCTGCAGGAGGCAGGCTACAAAACGGGTATGTTCGGCAAATGGGGCCTGGGCATCGTCGGTTCCCCGGGCGCGCCCAACCGGCAGGGATGGGATGAATTCTACGGCTATACCGACCAGGTGCTGGCCCACAACTACTGGCCGGAATACCTGGTGCGGAACGAGGAAAGGGATTACCTGGACAACGAAGTGCGCTACCTCGACAGCACTGCCTGGCACAAGGGCTACGGCAGCTATTCCCCGGTTAAAAAAGAATATTCGAACGACCTGTTCACCGCCGAAGCCCTGCGGTTCATCGAGGAGAACCGGAACCGCCCCTTCTTTCTGTACCTGCCCTACACCATACCCCACGACAACGGCGAGGCGCCGGAAGGACAACGGCAGGAGGTTCCCTCCTACGCCCGTTTCGACAGCCTCGACTGGCCAGAGGAGCGAAAGGGGTATGCCGCCATGATCGAACGCCTCGACGGATACGTAGGACAGGTCACCCGCAAAGTCGAAGAGCTGGGGCTAAAGGAAAACACCCTGATCATCTTCACCAGCGACAACGGCCCCATGCAGGAAAGCCGCGGCTTCACCCGCTTCTTCGACAGCAACGGCCCGTACCGGGGCGGCAAGCGCGACCTCTACGAGGGCGGCATCCGCATGCCCATGATCGCATCTTGGCCGGGAACCATCGGGAAGGGAAGGGAGAGCAA
>JAGFJE010000496.1 GCA_024103175.1 Phaeodactylibacter sp. | reverse complement strand
GTGCTGAAACCGCCGGTAGAAGCTGAAAGGTAATCCGTGGGGAGGGACGTAGTCGCCGCCTTCCGAATGAACTCAAAGCTACTCAGGTTGAAACCGGCCTGGTTAACGTAAAACCGCAGGTTGTTGTCGGCCGGTGTCAGGATCACATCGGGCACGACGACGGTTTGCCAGTTTTGCCAGCCTCCGGAGTTGGGAACGCTGACGATGCCGGAGATCCCGGCATTTCCCGCGGTGAAGTGAAACTTGCCGCCTGCCTGCCCGGCGGCTATGCGTACGTGCACATCGTATACCGCGCTTTCCGCCACGTTGACGTCATACTGCATCCATTCGCCAGGCGCCAGCCAGCCCACATTGTAGCCATTGGAATTCACATCATCCGAGCAGGGCTCGATATCCACGCCATCGTTCCGGTACGACCAGCCGTTGTTCCAGGCCGTGTAATTGCCGGTAGAGACGTGGTAGGTGGCGAGGTCCGAATCGAAATAGGCGGCGCCGGCAATGCCCATATCAAAATCGGTGGCGTACACCACTCCGGGGATGGACTGGGTGTTGTAAGGAATGGCCTCTTCGGACTGCACCTGCCGGAACATGGCGTCGATTACATCTTTGTGGTAGGCACAGTTTTCCAGCCGCAGGTTTTCCGCCAGCTCCATTAGCGTGGCCTGGGCAAAAGCGGCATCCGGAGCGCTTCCCGTCCCGTTCCAGTAATCGAGCAATGCCTGGTATTCCGGCGTTTTCACTGCCGACAGCGGCCCGGCGATGGCATCCACCTTTTTCATGGGCCACCAGGCCCAGCCCATGCCGTTATCTTCCAGCAGTTTGATGGCGTCCCGGAACCAGGTGTTGGAGTTCTCCCCGCTCTCTCCAAAGTAAATGGGTACGTTGTGGGCATCCCGGATGTCCACAACCCACTGGATGGAGTTGCGGTCATTGAAAGACCAGTATTTGTGGGGCCCATAGGCCATATTGTCGTCCCAGGGCGGCGTCAGGCCGGTAAAATCATTGGCGAACCAGTTGCCTTCGATGATCAGCAGGTGGTTGTTGTCTACTGCCCGGATGGCGTCTGTGATCTCCTGGTACAGATTTCGAAGGAGGATATTCCCCGTCAGGGGCCAGTTGGGCTCATTGAGGAGGTCGTATGCGCCGACCCAGGGCTCGTCGGCGTAGCGTTCCGCCAGCCTTCTCCAGAGGGCGACCGTTTTATCGCGGTTGGCCTGGCTTTCCCAGAGGGATGGTTTGGTGGGGTCGTAGTCGGAGATCCCCTGGTCCTGCCCCTGCCCGCCGGGCGCAGCGTGGAGGTCGAGGATCACGTACATCTCATTCTGTGCGCACCAGGAGATGAGGCTGTCCGTCAGCTCGAAGCCCTTGTCCAACCAGGTGTGCTGCCCCGGCACGGGCTCCTCTTCGATGGGCAGGGTGAACAGGTTGTAGTGCATGGGCAGGCGCACGGAGTTGAACCCCCAGGCTTTCAGGGAGTCGATGTCGATCTTCCGGACGTGGTTGGCCAGCCAGGCTTCATAGAACAGATCCGTACTTGCCAGGCCGATCAGTTCTTCGATCTTGCCCCTGATCTGATACTGGGCATTGGCGAAACCGGCGGTTTGCAGCATGTAGCCTTCCTGCAGCATCCAGCCGCCGAGGCCCATGCCCCGGAGCAGCACCGTATCGCCGTCGCCATTGACGATGGCCGTCCCGTGGCTCCTCAGGAAGCCCTGGCCGTGGAGGTGGGAGGAAAGGGTTATCAGGAAAAATACAATTCCGAACAGGTGTTTAAGAGCCATATCCTTTTTTTTATGGAGGGTTAAAAAAGCAAGGCCAGAGGCCGTGGGTACGGGAATATTAACATTGCCTTCAATATCGGTTTTTCATTGGGAAAGGCCTGGAGGGGCTGCTGGACAAATTCTGGACAGGAGGGGAAAAGTGCTCTTAGAGCGGCAAACAAACTTTACTGGACTTTGGACGTGCAGCCATTTTAAGTCGGAAGTGGGAAGTCGGAAGTCGGAATTTGGGCCAGAATGGGCGCTCAACGCCTTCTTTTCCGCCTTCCGCCTTCCGATTTCCGCCTTCGACGTCGG
>JAGFJE010000479.1 GCA_024103175.1 Phaeodactylibacter sp. | reverse complement strand
AAACGGAAAATATTTTTGGTCAATCCAGCAAAATGCCTGGAGTCCGTCCCCCCTATCAGTAAATTGGGTATGACGATTGCCTCCGGAAATATTTCTCTGATACTCCGGTTAATTATGTAATAAGCATTAGAATTAATGTCGGCCACTTTTGAAGGTTCGGAAAATACTCCTGTTTGCTTAATATTAATACGGTCGTCTTGGATTGCTTTCCGAATGTGGGTTATAGCAGAGGTTACAGTTTCACCGGGCAGGGTGCGCAAATTGACGACGGCTTTGGCCACTTGCGGGATCACATTCTCTTTGACACCACCCGAAATAATAGTAGGCACCATGGTAGTCCGAACACTGGCATTGCCCTGAGGAGTTCGTCTCAGGGCACCTAACATAATACTTTTCAGAAGGTCCATATTGGCAAGGGCCATCTTCATGTCTAAAGGAGACTCCGGTCCCAGATGTTCGAACATCAATTGGGTGGGTGGACTAATCCGGGATGGAAAAGGACGTTCTTTTAAACGCGCTAGCGCCACGGAAAGCACTTCAATGGCCGTATCCTCTGTGGGCATGGACGCGTGTCCACCGGGAATATTCACCGAAAGCTCGAGGTTTAAGATCCCCTTTTCGGCAATTCCAACTAAGGCTACCTCTTTTTCTATTCTCGGTATAACGCCTTGGGTGATGGCGCCCCCTTCGTCCAGGATAAAATCAAATTCTATGTTTTGATCTGTAAAATAGTCGGCAACTAGCCTGGCACCGCGATAACCCCCTTTTTCCTCATCGTGCCCCAAAGCGAGGTATAAAGTCCGCCGAGGTTGAAATCCTTCTGACAACAATTGCTCTATGGCTTCCAAAATAGCTACGCAAGCCATTTTATCATCAATAGCACCCCGGCCCCAAATGGTATCTTCTACGACCAGGCCGGAGAAAGGCGAGTTGCGCCATAAGTCTTCCGTCTCTTGTTCTACCGGAACTACATCAAAGTGGGCGATTAGCAATATGGGGCGTAAACTCTGATCCGTTCCGTCCCATTGGTAAAGATGACTGAATTGGCCGAAAGTGCGATGCGCTAAATGAGCATTAACTAAGGGATAGGTTTCCTCCAGGAAGGAGGCAAAATTTTGAAAGGCAAGGGTGTCAAAATTTGAAACCACTTCAGATGAGACAGTGGGAATTTGGATAGCTTGGGAAAGATGCTGGGGGACTTTACCAGAAATGGATATACTTGTAATGGCTGGAAAGTTTTTTTGCATCGATGGTATCAATAGCCCTCTCGAAAAGATGACCGCCACTAACAAACTTAAGGCCACACCAGAATATAAAAGGATTTTTTTCATTAACCTTACTTATTTTTATCCACAATGAGTGTCGCCTTGTCCTCTAATTACCCCAACAAGATATCTCCAGAATTTCATGGTCTTGCAAGTCTATTGGGAGCTAATTATAATAAGTTTCTGCTTTCCACAAAGTTTTTGACCGTAACCCGATTAACGCCCATGATCCTTCCAATTGCGCTGTAGCTGATATTCTTGGAAAGCAGTTCCCGGATTTCATCTTCCTTTCCGGTCAGTTTTGTTTTCTTTGAAAGGCTCCCTTTGGGGCGTCCTAGTTTTTTACCCTCAATTTTCCTTCTGGCTAAGGCTTCCTTGGTTCGCTGAGAAATAAGTTGCCGTTCAATTTCAGCTGAAAGACTGAAAGCAAAAGCCAGCACTTTGGAGTTGAGATTATTGCCCAACTCGTAGCGTTCTTTTATAGTGAACACTTTAACTTCTTTCTCCATACAATCATGCAGAATGCTCATCACTTCCATTAGATTTCTCCCCAGACGGGAAAGCTCGGAGACTATTAAAATATCATCTTCCTGTAATTTGCTTAAGACCTTGCCCAACTTGCGCTCGCTTACTTTTTTCCTGCTGCTAACCGTTTCTTCAATCCAGGTATCAATCTGAAGTTTTTGCTCGTCGGCATATTTAAGAATTTCAAATCGCTGATTCTCCACACTCTGCTTATCTGAACTGACCCGGATATAGGCATAAATCATACTCAAAACACTTTGCTGTTAAAGATAACCCATTAATTGAATTAAATTAACCAGGATGTGAAGATTTTAAAGGAAGTTAATCATGTTCGAAAGTCGTTTATTGAAAAAGACCCTTTAATCTATCGCCTATGGTCGCCATTCATGAAACCGCCTACCCCCGGCTGAAAGCCCAATTGTCTGACAAAGAGTTGATACAATTTTTCACGCCAACAGAAGAAGAAAGAAAATTATCTGAACAGCACACCAGGGACGACGCCAGTCAGATCATCTTTCTCACTTTGTTGAAAACCTTTCAACGCCTGGGCTATTTTCTGACCTGGAATCAGGTTCCAGACGCTATTCCTAATCACATTTGCCATTGCTTGGGATTTATTTTCCTGCCACCGCTGCCAGATATACTCGACGGCAATAGGTTTTGTGCAAACGAGAAATGCTAAAAAAGCGAGTAAGCATGGTAAATTTGATTTGACCAATCACAACTACCTATGCTTACTCTCAATATCAGCCAGGCCGATATTGTATCGGCAAATTACGAAAGAATTCATAATCCGTTGGAAGCCATTCGCAAGAGAATGGACGCCATTTATTGGTCGGGCCAGGGTTTCAACCGCCAGGAAGTGGCGCAGCTTAGTGGCGTGCACCGCAACTCGGTCAAGAACTACGTCAAGCTCTATAACAAAGGCGGGCTGAATGCCCTGAAGAGCTTTCAATACAAAGGGTTCGCTTCGGTTCTTTCCGGGCACCGGGTTACGCTTGAGGCTTATTTCCGGGAGCATCCTCCCCGGACTGCCAAAGAAGCTACGGCTAAAGTCGAAGAGCTATGCGGCGAAGTTTTAAGCGTTGACGAGGTGCGCCGCTTTATGCATGAAATGGGAATGAAGCCACTCAAAACCGGGCATGTGCCTGGAAAAGCCAAGCCCGAAAAACAGCAGCAGTTCCTCGATGAAACACTGATGCCGCTGATAGAAATGGCCCAGGCTGGACAATGCCACCTATTCTTTATGGATTCGGCTCATTTTGTCCTGATGCCTTTTGTAGGGATATTATGGTGTTTCGCCCGAATGTTTATCAAAGCAGCTTCGGGCCGAAACCGGATCAATGTACTTGGGGCCCTGAATTTTGTCACCCGGAAAATGGAAACCATCGTAAACACCACTTATGTGAATGCAGAAACGGTTGCAGAGTTGTTGAAAAAACTGGCCAAGCGTTATAAAGGCAAACCCTTGTACCTGGTGCTGGACAATGCCCGATACCAGCATTGTGATTATATCAAAGAACTGGCTGTATCACTCCAGGTTCAACTCGTTTTCTTGCCGCCATATTCGCCCAACCTGAACCTGATTGAAAGAGTCTGGCGATACATCAAGAAAGATGTCCTGGGTACCCGATACTATGATTGCGCCCAAAAATTTCATCAGGCAGTCAACCAGGCCCTCTTAGATATCAACCATAACCCCAATACCCGAGATGCCCTAAAAAACCTGATTACGCCGAAGTTTCAAACATTTGCACAAAACCTATTACAGTGAAGTATAATTCCTGGATGTTGTAAGACCAGTAGCTGCCACCAGGCAACTGCAAATACTCATCCAGTTTATATATTATCCCTCTGCCACTGGCCCAATGGCTGGGCCGCTTTATGGATAGCGGACCAAATAAACTTAGATAGCGCCGCTCTTTCTTGCCTTTACTTTGGCATCCTACCTGGGTATCCAGGGCGAATTCATACGCCTTGGACTGTTTTAACTTCCCTGCTATGATGTATCGCAGCAGCAGCAGCCCAATACTCAGCAGTTGGCTTAACAAGCCTTTTTCAATGTCATGCATAGCATCCGAAGATTCGATGTATCTATCGCTGAGGGCCACTAATGCTTCAAACTTCTGCTTTAATTGCTGAGTAAGTCGCTGTTTTTCCATAACTTCATCCGGGAGGTTTGGCTGTCGTTAATTGTTTTGTGTCAAACTCAATTTACGACTTATTAGCTTAACCTCCCGTTTTTACCCATCCCCGCTTTTTTGTCACGCACTCAAATGAAAAATATCATATCTGAGGATGCTGCTGCAATTGAACTCAGTAAAATAAGTAATTCTGTTGTGGAGCTTATTGGTTCTATCAAAGATATGACTTAGGGATCAAAAATAATTAAGGTGAAATTCAAATTGAGCGTATATTGGAAATTCTTCTTCCTAATCCTACTCGCTTTCAGCAGTCTCCGGGCCAACAGCCAGGACGAGCAACTGGCCGACAGCCTGCTTACCCTTTTGCCCGCCGAACCAGACACCTCCCACCTGGATATCTACACCGATCTCGCCCTGGAATACCTGTACACCGACCACCTCAAAGCAAAGGAGTACATCGAAACCTATCTTGAAATCGCTCAACAATACGAGGCGCCGGAATACCTGGCGTTTGGAACCAACCTGCTGGGGGTATATTACAATATCGTTTCCAACTACCGGGAAGGCCTGGAGATCTTCAAGGAAGCGAAGGCCATGTACGAAGAGCTGGGCAACCGGGAGCGGGTAAGCGCCATACTCAACAACATGTCTATCGCCAACCGGAACCTGGGCAACCTGGAGAAAGCCCTGCAGAACCAGATGGAATCCCTGGCGATCAAGGAAGAGGTCGGCGTAAACGACGAGGCCCTGGCCGCCAGCTACTGGAACATCGGAAATGTTTTGGGTGATATAGAAAACTATACGGAGTCCAACGCCTGGTACCGGAAAGCAGAAGATATTTACCTTCGCCTGGGGTTGAAAGACGACTTCATCGATGTCCGCTACGTTCTGGCGCTCAACCTCAAAGATATGGACTCGCTCGAATTGGCCATGCCCATCTTTGAGGAGGCCCTGGCGCATTACCGCATGAAGAACTATCACAACAGTGTGGCGGGCTCTCTGGACAACCTTGGCAGCATCTTCAAAGCCAGAGGCGATCTGCAGAAAGCCGAAGCCTACTATCTGGAGGCCCTGGAAATTGCAGAAGCGCACGGAGAGGAGAGCCTGCCGGGCCTGCTGTATCGGAGGCTGGCCAATGTCTATAAGGAAAAGCGGCAGTACGGCCATGCTCTGGATTATGCGGAAAAGGCGCTTGAGGTTTCCAGAAAAACCGGCGTGCGCAAGAAGATGATCACCGATTACCTGGTGCTCTCGCAAATTACCGAGGCTATGGGCGACCCGAACCGCTCCCTCCTGTATTTCAAAGCATACCACGCCCTGTATGATTCGGTGTTTGCAGAGGAGAAGATACTGGCCATGAACGAGATGGAAGTCAAGTACCAAACCGAGAAGAAGCAACAGGAAATACAGCTGTTGAACGAAAAGGCCAAAAGGGCGGCCCTCATCCAGAAGGGCCTGGGGGGAGCGGTGGCGGCCCTCGCCGCCTTATTGATGGCCCTGGCGTATGCCATCCGCCAAAGGGTGCGGCGCAACCGGCTGGAAAAAGAGAAACTGGATGCGGAGATCGCTTTCAAAGAGCGGGAATTGTCTGCATTCGCCTTGCAGCTGGCGCAGAAAAACGAGGTGCTGAAAGACATTCAGGGCGAGATCTCCGGGATCAGCCGTAACCTCAATGGAAATAAAGAACTGAAAAAGGTCAACCGCAAAATCGGCTACACCCTTCGTGATGAGGACAACTGGGAACTTTTTCTTCAGCGCTTCGAAGCCGTCCACCAGGGCTATCAGAAGAAAGTGACGGAGGCCTATCCGGATATCACCCCCAATGACCTGCGGCTGATGGCCCTGATCAAAATGCACCTTTCTCCTAAGGAGATCGCCTCCATCCTGAACCTCTCCAACGAGGGCATCAAAAAAGCACGTTACCGGCTGCGTAAAAAGCTGGGGATAGAAACGGCGGAGTCGCTGGATGAGTTTGTGGTGAGATTATTTTAACGGCCCAACAACTGGCTGAAGTCCTTGATGATCTTGTCCATAGTATGGTTGAGGCGTTCATCAAATACCGGCACATCGGGGTTTTCTTCATGCCATTTTACGATTTCCTTTACCCCTTCCCGGAAGGGGATCTGAGGATTGAAATCCGGCGCCAGGCCCCTGATCTTTGAATTGTCAAAGATCATACTGTGGACCTTGTCGCCCAGCAATCCTTCTCCGATCGCCGGGTCGTACCTGGCGATCACTTCCGAAGGGATGTGGATCAGTTCCGGCTCCACATTCAGCGCTCCGGCGAAAATGCGGTAAATGTTATTCCAGGTGAGCCATTCATCGGAGGTGATGTGGAAAGCTTCATTGATGGCGGCGGCCTTCCCCAGCAGGCCCACGAGCCCAACGGCAAAATCCCGGTGGTGCGTAAGCGTCCAGATGGAAGTGCCGTCTCCGGGTACGACAACCGGCAATCCCTGCTTCATCCTTTGCAGTGCAGTGTATCCGCCGATCAGAGGAACCTTGGTTTTGTCATAAGTATGCGACGGGCGAACGATGGTGTACGGGAAGCCGGTTTTGGCGTATTCTTCCCGCAGAAGCGCTTCACAGGCAATCTTTTTCCGGGAGTATTCCCAGAACGGATTGTCCAGCGGGGTGTCTTCCGTGATAGGCAGCTTTTCCGGAGGGGTTTGGTAGGCAGAGGCAGAGCTGATGAATACGAATTGATCCGTCCTGCCTGAAAATAGGGCAATATCGTTTTGAATGTGCTCCGGCTCAAAGGCAACCCAGTCGACTACAGCACCGAAATGGTGGCCCTTGATGGCTTGTTTGGTAGCCTCAAAATTCCGGATATCAGAAATAATGGTTTTCACACCATCAACCTTTCTCAATCCGGAACTCTTGCCCCGGTTCAGGTGATACAGTTCGATGCCCCGGGAAACGGCGAGTTCCGAGCAGGCGGAGCTGATCACGCCGGTGCCGCCGATGAATAATACTTTCATAGGATCATTGTTAAGATCCCTTAATTAAACCATTTTTTTCCGGAAGAAAAAGCCGGATGGGATAAAGAAAGCTGGTTGCCGGATAGCGGAATCTTCTATTACCCCCTGCGCTCCACCTTTGGGGCCGCAGTGCATTATAAGCAAGGAAGGAAAACTGCAAAGGGAGAGAAAATGTTCTCTATAGAAAGTTTTAGGATTAAAAAGTCTTAATTATGGCAAAGGTATTCACTCTGTTTCGGGCGGGCCTGCTGACACTTGCTCTGGCCCTTTCATTTGGGTGCAATGAAGAAGAAGCTTCCGGCAGCCTCCTGCACTTGAATTTCAACCATAATGTGGGGGCGCAGGAGTTGGGCCTGAACGACACCTGGTACAATAGCGCTGCCGGCCACCCCTTCATGGTGGAGCGGCTGAAGTATTATACCTCGAATTTTGCGCTGGAGAACGCGGCCGGCGAGCGTATTGTGATCCGTGAGGTACATTACCGGGATGTGGAGAAGCCCGATACCCGCACTTTTGAGTGGAAAGATGTGCCTCCCGGCGAGTATACGGCCCTGTCCTTTGTCTTTGGCCTCGACGAGGTTGTCAATGTAGACGGCGGGCTGCCCAATACCACGACCAACATCAACATGGAATGGCCCCTGCCCGGCGACCAGGGGTATCACTACATGAAATTCGAAGGCCGTTACGACCTCAACGGCTCCGGCGTCATCAAACCGTTTAACCTGCATACCGGTGCCACCGGCAACAATCAAAACTACGTGGATGTATATCTACCATTTTCCCATCCGATGAAACTTTCAGGGGGAACCTGGCAACTCAACCTGAGTATGGACCTCAACGAATGGCTGCAAAATCCCAATACCTACGATTTTGAGGTATTTGGGCCCATGATTATGGCCAACCAGAATGCACAGCAGGTACTCAAAGAAAACGGGGGCAGTGTTTTCAGCATCGGCGCGGTAGAAAAAGAATGAGCTTAAACTATTGATTTCCTGTTTTTATTGGCCCGGGGAAGGCTAAGTTTTTAAAGGCCCATCACCATGAATAGAAAAGTAACGACCATCTTCACCCTTATTGCACTTCTATTGGCGGCTGCCTGCCAGAAAGAAACGGCTACGCCCCCTGGCAACGAAAATGATTGGGTGTACAACCCAACTCCCTACAACCTGGAGGTTCCGGCGTTTTTCCCGTTGCTTGACATCCCGTCCGGCAACCCGATGACCGTCCAGGGGGTGCAATTGGGGCGTATGCTTTTCTACGACCCGGCGCTGCACCACGAGGGGGCACGCGCCTGCGCCAGCTGCCATGTGCAGGAGTTTTCTTTTTCTTCCGATCCTGAAGTATTGCCCCATATCAACCTGGCCTGGAATTCAGCTTTCTTGTGGGACGGAAAAGTACAAGGCTCCCTGGAAGACATTATGCTGTTTGAAGTTAAAGACTTTTTCAAGGCTGACCTCGGCCGCCTGGAAGCGCACCCCGACTACCCCCGCCTTTTCTATGAAGCTTTCGGCGAAGGCGGCATCACCTATGAACGGGCGGCCATGGCCCTGGCCCAGTTTGAGCGTACGATGGCTTCCGGCAATTCCAAATACGACCAGGTTCTGCGCCAGGAACCCGGCGTATTTTTGACCGATCAGGAGCTAAACGGCTACGACCTGTTCTTTACGGAAGAAGGCGATTGTTTTCATTGCCACGGAGGCATCCTGTTCACCGACAACGAGTTTCACAACAATGCGCTGGACGCTGAGCCCGAAGTGGGCCTGGGCGCCATCACCGGGTCTCCCTTTGATAGGGGCAGGTTCAAAACCCCTACGCTGCGCAACATAGAGCTGACCGGCCCCTACATGCACGACGGCCGCTACGCCACGCTGGAAGAAGTGATCGACTTTTACAGTGAAGGCCTTCATGCTTCTCCGACTGCCGACCCGCTGATGAAAGCCCTTCCAATGGGGGGCAAACACTTTACCGGCGAAGAGAAAAGCGCGCTGATCGCGTTTTTGAAGACGCTGACAGATACGAGCTATACGACGAACCCGTCGCTGTCAAGCCCATTTTGACCTCAGGGTTTCAAAGTTGACGGCAGGGTTTAAAAAACCAACCGCCGCCAGATGCTATTCAGCTCTTTCAACAGGGCTTTCGCTTCCTGCTGGTTCATATGCGCATTGTCTCCGGCAATTTGTTCGAGCAGAGAACGGGCTTCCGCTTCCCGGCCGGTAGCGAGATAAACATTACTCAGCAGCCATTCCGCTTTTTGGCGGCCGGCCGGGTCTGCGCTGCCCTCCGCCAGGCGGGTATAGATACCGATTGCGGCCTCGTAATTTTCCTGCTCTGTATAGATCTCTCCCATCAGCAGTTCCGCTTGTGCTTCGTAGGCTGTTCCCTGTAGTTGTTGCAGCTGTGCTATTGCCGCGTCGTAATCCTGGGCGCCGGCGAGTTCCAGGGCGGGCAGGAGCGGGCTGCCCGAGGGGATGTTGCTGCGGTCGCTCAGGGAGGTTTGAATTCCTAAGGTATTGCCGGCCAGGGCCGTGTTATTGTAGTTCCGGTTGGCCCACCAAAAAGGCATGCCGAGCAGGAGCAATACGGCGGCGGCGGCGCCGAGCCGGAGAAAGAGCCGGCGGTTGAGCAGGGGCCTTATTTTCACCGGAGCAGCCTCCCTTTGCTCTTTTTCCGCTTTCCATCCTGCCATTTCTTCCCTCAGCATATCCTGTGACAGCAGGCGGAGGGCCTGCTTCTCGAGGCGCTCCAGTTGCACCGCCCGGGCCAATTCTTCGTCTTCTTTAAGCTCGCGTTCAAAGATGGCGGTTTCTTCGGCGGACATTCTGCCGTAGAGATAGTCTTCTATTCGGCCGTGGTCTTTCTCTTTCATAATGACTGCTTTAAAAAATTAGCAAGGGCGGGCTGTTGCTGGATCTTGTTTTTCAGCTGTTCCCGGCAACGCCGTGCGGCCTTTTTTGCCTGTTGGGCATTTTTCAGGCCTTGCTCTTCGGCCACCTGGGCCAGGCTCTGAGCCATGAAATAGTAGAGGTGCAGCACTTTTTTGCATTTATCGGTCAAATCGGCCATCACCTTTTGAAGCAATTTGTCTCTCTGCTTTTCCGCTTCGCTCTTTTCCGCCAGGATGGCCTGTTCCTCGGGGTTTTGGCCTTCCTGGGCCTGGTCGGGCATGGACAAGGGCTCGGTAGCATAGGTGATGCGTTCTATTTTCTTATCTTCCGAGCGGACGAGGTTTTTACAGATCCCGATGAGGAAAGTCCGGACTTTGCTTTTTGCCTGGAACCTTCCGTTCCGGATCAGGTCGTCCGTCAGGATCAACGCTTCCTGGATGATCTCGTCGGGGTCGTATTTGTGGGCGCCGTAGGCTTCTATGAACCCACGGGTTTTGGCATTGACCACCGGGTCGAAGTATAGTTGTTTGAGCGCCTGGTTGCGGCGGTTCATGTCGTCCCCGCTGATTGCATCCAGAATTTCATCATTGGAAAAGGCCATAATTCATAAATTAGTGGGTTCCGGAGCCCCGGGGGCCCCGTGTTTGAGGAAGTGAATTTAAAAAATATGAATTTTCCGGAAGACAATCCTATTTTAAAATTGCCGGTTTATTTGTTGATGTGCCTTTTGATCCTCCTCCTGGGGCGGGAGCGCCTGGCGGCGCAGCCGGGGCAAGAGGCTGAAGCTGCCGGCGAACTGGCCGCGGGGCAGGAGTTATTGAATGCCGGCCAGTACGAAGCTGTGCTGCAGTGGGTGGAGTCATACTTGGGCAACAGCTCCGAAAATATTCCGCCTCCTCTCCGGGCGGCCCTACTCACCCTCGAAGGCAATGCACAGCGCCATCTGGGCAACCTCAACCGGGCTATTGAGCTGCATGAGCAGGCGCTGGGCATTCGCGAGCCTTATTTTGGAAGCCGGGCCATCGAGGTGTCCAACAGCCTTCAGAATATCGGGAATTGCTGGCTGGCCCTGAGCCGGCCGGAAAAGGCGCTTCCTTATCTCGAAAAGGCCGGAAAGATCAGGGCCGGTATCCTGTCTCCGCCTCACGACGCCCTGGCCTCGGCAAACAACAGCCTGGCGGAGGCCTGGCGGCAGAAAGGGGAATACCTCAAGGCCGGGCAACTGTTGCTTACGGCGATCGGTTACCGGGAAATGCTGCACGGAGCGCGACACGCCTCGCTCGCTCCGCTTTTGCTTGGGCTAAGCAATGTCTATCTCGACAACGGCCAGCCGGCCGCCGCCCGGCAGGTTCTCCGGCGCCTGTTGAGCCGGCTTGAGGAGGCGCCCGCTGTACAACGTGCTCAGGCCATGAATAATATGGGATATTGCCAGCTGGCGCTAGGCGAACCGGAAGAAGCCTTGTATTTTCATGAGCAGGCGGTCGCCCTGCTCGAAGGCAGTACCGAAAACCTGGCGGCCTTCGCCGGTTGCCTGGCGGGCCTGGGGCAATGCTACCTGACCCTGGGCGAACCGTCAGAGGCAGAACCCCTCCTGCGCCGGGCGATCGCTTTTTACCGTTTATACCCGGATGAATACCGCTTTGCCATCGCGGAAACCTACAATGACCTGGGGCTTTGCTACCGCTCGCGGGGGCAGCTCCCCCAGGCGGCCAGTTTCCATGAAGAGGCCATTTCCCTTTATCTCAACGGTGGGCGGGACGGCCATCCTCACCTGGCAGGGTTTTACGACAACCTCGGAAAATGCCTGGCCCGCCAGGGGAGCCTCCAGGCTGCCCGTCACTATTTCCGCAAAGCGATGGACATGCTGCCGCCCAACGGCGCAAATGCCGGCGCGCGCGCCCGCTCGCTGTTGCATATCGGTAATACTTTCCTGGAGGAACACAAGCCGGTACAGGCCCTGTCTTTTTTTGAGCTTTCGCTGAAGGCGTATCAGCAGTTTACCCTGAACGACCTTCTGTTGCTCCAGCTGATACATTACTGTATCGGCAATGCTTACGCTCTTTCCGGGCAGGAAGGGCCGGCTCTTTCCCACTATGACAGGGCCATGGCTGCCACCGGAAAGAATGGCGCCGGGAGTTCTTTTTACAATTACGAAAAAGCCCAGATTCTGGCGGCCAAAGGCCACATTTTGCGGAAAACGGGGATGGCTGATGGCAGCCGGAAGAAGCTCCACGAGGCCTTGGAAGCCTATCGGCAGGCAGTAGGACTGGCCAAAGGTATACAGCCCCATTTCAAAAATGAGGCTTCCGGATTGTACCTGCAAGGCGACTTTGCCGGCCTCTATCACGGCCTCGTCGAGTTGTGCCATTATTTATCGAAGGAAGAGGAGGCTTATTTATCTATGGCATTCCACTATACCGAGGATTTTAAAGCGGCTCAGCTGCGGCGGTCCATCTGGCGAACCCGGGCGAAGGCTTACGCCGGCGTACCCGACAGCCTGGTGGCCCGGGAAAAATTACTGAAGCGACAGTATTACTACTACCTGAAGGCCTGCCAGGACGAAGAACAAAAAGGCGTTTTTGCCGACCCCGTTACCCTGAGCGCGGGCTACGCCCGGCTGGAGGAGGTTGCCCGCCAACAGGATGAACTGAAGGCCTTCCTGGCCGCCAAGTATCCGGAATACGCCGATCTGCAGCAGGACACTGTCGTATCCTTATCCGGCGTACAGGAAAACCTTTCCCCCCGTCAGGCCATAATTGAATACACCCTGGCCGACTCCGTGTTCTTTGTATTCCTCATAACGAAAGACACTTTTTTTCAGCTGCGCCGCCTGTGGCCGGAAGAAATGGCCGAAGAGGTCAAAAACCTGTACTACCTCGTTCGAACCCGCCCGGATGTGCAGCCCAACCGTTCGGTGGCTGCGGAAAGTTTTGCCGAAAGTGCGCACCGGTTGTACCGTCAACTGATCCTTCCCCTGGCCGCTCATCTACGGGAGGAGTTGATCCTGATCCCGGACGGCATTCTGTGTTACCTGCCGTTCGATGTGCTCCTGCAGAAAGCTGGCGCGCCTGTCCATTTATATGGGCGCCATGCCTACCTGGGCCGCAATCATTCGATCGGGTACTGCTACTCGGCCACTTTATTGCGCCTCATGTCGTCCCGCCGCCTCCGTGAGGTGAATAATGAGGTCCTGGCGGTTGCCCCTTCCTTTGAGGGCAATGAAATAGGGCTACGCCCTTTGGCATACAATACGGAAGAGGCCCGGTCGATCACCGCCTTGTGGAATGGCAGCAACTGGCAGGGGAAAGAAGCCCGGAAATCCGATTTTGTGGAACAGGCCGGGCAGTTTCGCTTCCTGCACCTGGCCACCCATTGCGCCCTGGAAAGCGGGCAACTGGATGATTCGTTCCTGGCTTTCTCTTCCGGCCCGGCATCGGGCTCTGCCGACGGCAGCCTGTTGTACATGCCGGAAGTTTTCGGCTTGTCCCTTCAGGCGGAACTGGTCACCCTGAGCGCCTGCCAGACCGGAATAGGAACCCATTACAGTGGGGAAGGGCTGGCCAGTATGGCGCGCGCTTTTGCCTATGCCGGCGCAAAATGCGTCGTCGCCTCCCTGTGGAGCATTGATGATAAACAGACGAGCGTACTGATGCTATATTTCTATGAATACCTGGCAGAAGGCCTGCCCAAGCCCGAAGCGCTGCGCCGGGCCCGGTTGCAATACCTCGAACATTCGGGCCATGAACTGGCGCATCCCTACTACTGGGCGGCCATGATCGCCATCGGCGACCCCGCTTCCATCGACGATATTCCCACCCGTTCGTTCAGAGACTGGATAAGCTGGAAACTCTTTTTGGCGGCAATGCTGGTTATTGGAGCCCTTGCTTTCTTCCTTCAGCAGGAACCGATAGCCCGGATCATAAAGCTCTAATCACCCAATCACTCAATCATTCAATCATTCATTCACTCAATCATTCATTCACTCCCACCCAATCCCAATACTGACCTCCACCGACGGCCCCAGCCAGCTGTTCCAGCCGATGGGCGCATCGTAGGCCAGGCCGGCGGTGATGAGGTAATTCTTGCTGTCGTTGATGTATTCGCCTTTACCGAAATTATAGCCGGCTTCGAAGTGGAGCAGGCGGTTGGTGCTTCCTCCCAGGCCGAACCAGATGCGGTTGTCGTACTGCAGTCGGCAGTTGAGGTCGCTGCTTACGGGGGCATTTTTAAATAGCGTCTGATAGCTGGCATTCGGGATGTAGCGCACCCAGAGAGAAGGTTCCAGCAGCAGCCTCCGGTTGATGGTAAAAACGGCCCCTGTGATCAGGTAGTAATGCTGGACGCGTTCCAGGGCGAATGCTCCGTCCTCGGGCTGGCTCAGGTTCATCGTAAAGGTCTGGGGAATGGAAAGGCCAACGTAGAATTCAGCCAGGGAGGCGGTGGGCAGCACGGAAGGGTCGTACGTCTTCCACCGGTAAAAGCAACCCAGGGCCATATCCGCATAGGACTGGTTCAGGGCGCCTTCTGCTACGAAATTGGGCTGCTGGTCCTGAAAGCGGATATTATTCAAATCCACCCGATACCAGACGGCGCCCATGTTGAGGCCGATGGACAGGTAGGATTCGGAAATGATATTCCGGTTGAAATAGATGAGGTAGGCGAAATTGCCCAGCACGGCATTGGTCCCAATCTCTCCCGCCCTATCGCCGGTGGCCAGGAAGCCCAGCTTTACCGTGGATTCTTTGGGAAAGTATTCGAACCGGGCGTTGTAACTGGCCGGCGCCCCGTCGAACCCGATCCATTGCTGCCGGTAGGAAGAATTGAATACGTACTGCTTGTATTTGTCTTCCAGATAGATATGGTTGACCGCAGCGGGGTTGAGCACCTGCCAGTTGTAGCGGTACATGGTGCTGAGGTCCAGTTGCTGGGCGGAGAGCGCGCCCAGTATAGACAAAAAAGCTATGGTAAAAACGAGCCTTAGCATACGAACAGGGTTTAGTTGGACGGGACGGCCAGAAACTTGATGTTTTTCAGGCTCTGATTATCCGCTTGTAATAATGGGTTTTGTTCCAGTTTATTATTGATGCTTTTGACCAGGTTGGGGACTCGTACCGACAAATAATCGGAAAGCCCGGCTATGGAGAGGAGCCGCAGGCCATTGTCGCTGATGACCTCCGGGGTGATCTCTTCGCCGCTCGGCCCGATGGCGCTTTCTCCGCTGAACGCTTCTTTGATGGCCTTGGTGAAGGCGCCATTTTCCCATTGCTCGTTTTCGTAGGAATATTCCTCTTGTCGGGAAGAGGAAATCGACAGGAGCCCGGGCATGGTTGCATTGAGTTCGGCGAGGTACTTATTGATACTCGGCCGGCTGTTCTTCACTCCTGCCGCCGCGCTGTGGCAGGCGTCGATAAAGATCAGCTTTTTGCAATCGACCAGCTTCAGGGGCCGTAGAATGATGTTCTCATAGTCGACCGTAGTGATCTGGGGATAGTCGGGGTCGTAATCGGACGGCATGATCTTGAAGCGCCGTTCTCCGAATTCATCGACCATCAGGCCGTGGGAGGAGATGAAGATGGCCAGCACGTCATTGGGCGCTATCTTTTTGGAGCTGGTATTGCTGTGGTATCGCTTGGGGAGGTTGGCAAAGGCGATGCTGATGTTTTTGACCGTCGCCGAGCCGGGGGTGGCCAGCGTGTCGATAAACACTTTGTTGAAATACCCCCGTCCTTCCTGGGCTTTCATCAGCGCTGCGAAATCGAGGGCATCCTTGGTATTGTAGTCAAGGCCGACATTCGAAGGCCCGATGACAATCACATGCAGGTTGGGATGATCGGGCAGGTATTCAAAAATGAGGGTGTCCCGGCTCACTGTTTTGCCATCGTCGAGCACTTCGATGACGAACTCATTGTAGCCGGTGTCCAGGGCCGCTTCAAAGCTGAAATTATAGTTGAAGGGGTAATCCCGGTATTCGGTCCGTTTTTCTATCAGGCGTCGGTTTCCCTGTTTGCTGTCTTCCAGCCATACGCCGTTTTTCATCACCCGGAAGTCTGTGGACTTCAGTTCCCGGGGGGATACGGCCTCGTAAATGATTTCCGTCCTGTTTTCCCCGACCCGTACCGGGAGGTTGTTGTGCTCATCGGAATTGCTGTAGGCTGTACGCCAGCTGGTGAGGATCTCCAGGGCCTTTGCCGGGCCTGCACTTCCGGACACCTGCCGGCTTCTGACCTCGAAGGGGAAGGAAGCGATCTCCTGGGAACGCTCCTGCACGCGGATGGTTAGCTGTACGGAAGCTTCCCGAAAGTCGCTCCCCCTGACGGGCACGCTCACCTGTTTTTTGCCGCCGACGGGAAGGTAATGGAAGAATATTTTTTCGTAGACGCTGCGGCCGGGCAGCCCATCAACCACAATATTGCCGTCGATGATCTCGGTGTTGCCGTTATTGATGATATCGAAGACGATGGCGCCGCGTTCGCCATCACGGAGCAGGCCGTCTCCATCCTCATCCTGCAGGCGGGGGGTGGAGCAGGATACGTTTGCCTCCAGTTGCCCTTTAGCCCTGGCCAGCAGGCTTTCCGGTTGCAGGCAAACCAGGCGGAGGCGCTGTTCTTTTCGGCTCTGGACGAAGCCGGCGGCTACGAATTTACGGCCGAAGGTGTACAGGAGGCGGTTGATGGAAAACCAATCCTCCTGGGGAATGTCGTAGATGACCTCCCCGCCTTTGTCGTCCACCAGGGCGATCTGGCTGTGTACCGGGCCGCCCGGGCTGGAAGAGAAAACCTGGCGCGCCAGCAGGTAGTGTCCTTCAATGGTTTTCAGCAGGGCCACCCCGAATTCCTCCCGCCGGTCGCCATAGGTAAGGTTGAGCAGTTCATTGCCGTGTTCATCGACTTCGACCATCCAGGCGTCGCGCTGGCGCGATTTGAGGCAGGTGCCGGCCAGCGCCATATCCCCAAAGAGGGAAGCTTCCATGTGATTCAGGATACCCCCTTCGAAGCAATCAATGCGGCGGGTGGAGCCTCTGATGATGTTCCCCCGGTGGTCCAGCTCGGCGGCCCAGCCGGCGCCGTGTTCTTTAGACGCCCCGGGGCTGATATTTCCGCACAGCCATACCGTTCCGGCGGCGGTGCTGTAGGCGCCCACCACGTTTTCGTATTTTCCTTCACCGATAAACTGCTGGTTGGTCATGGCCATATCCTCGACGGTAGTGGCCCAAATATTGCCATCCGGCTTCTTCCCTTTTTGCCCGGCCAGAAGCAGGGAACCATCTTTCAGAATGGCGAGATGCGTAAAGCGGTCCTCGTCCCGGCCGCCGAAGGTTTTTTCTTCGATCACCTCCCCCGTTTCATCGACGTGCAGCAACCAGGCGTCGCTTCTGCCGTTGCCGCGGGAAGAAGTATGCCCTGCCAGGAAGTAGGTGCCGTCGATCGCCTGCCGGGCGTCGAGCAAGACATCGTCCTCCTCCCCGCCATAGGTGCGGCTAAACAGGGGCCGCCCCGTATCCGGGTCGATGATCAGCATGAACCCGTCCTTCGCTTTGCCCCGCATGTCCACTTCTCCCACGGCAATGATCCAGCCGTTCATGGACTGGAGCAGGGCGTGCACCGTCTCTTCGTCGCCCAGCCGGTAGGTCTCGTCCCAGCAGGGTTCGATGGCGGCCCCCTGCAAAAGGAGCGGCAGGGCGGCCAGCAGCAAACTCTTTATCATTCTTCTGAGGTACATGCGCTATACTTTATGGTTCAACTTTTACCGTCACGTCTTTCGGCACCACGGCTGTGATCAGGGTTTCGGGGGGCAATACGGCCTCTTTGCCTTTGACGAGAAAGCCCAGCCCGGCAAAGGGCAGCATAAAGGGTATGGCGGAATCATTGCCGGCCGAGGCGGCAAAAATGGCGCCCACCCCCGGAGAGATGATGGCCACGGCCCAGGCCAGGAACTTGCGGTTCCTGCCGGTTGACTTTCGGGCCTCGCCCACCAGCCGAATGCGCTGGCCGTCGATCAGTTGCATATTGATGGGCTCTACCTCCAGCAGGCCGCCCTTGCCGAAGTGTTTGGCCGGGATCACCCGCCGGACGCGCCCCTCCGCGTAGGCGCCCGTAATGGCCACGCGGCGCCCTTCGGCCACCACATCCAGCACGACCTCCAGCGGCACGACCTGGCTTTCTTCCGCTTCGTCAGAACGCAGTTCTTCGAGGATCTTGAGGGTGACTCTGGTGTCTTCCGGCAGCACTATCGTGTCCGGCCCGGCGCCGCCGTCCTGTCCCGCAGCCGGAGTTGTTGCAAGTATGCCAATAAAAAGAAGTAATATAGTTTTTTGCATCGGTATAACTGGGTTGGTCCTTTTGGTGAAAGAGCCACTGTAATGAGTGGGGGGCGTAGGGCTAAAGTACCCATTATTGGAAAAAAATCCAGGGATTGGGGGGGCAGAAAAAAAATTTATCTGAAGTGGGGCCTTTGGCGTATCTCGGG
>JAGFJE010000478.1 GCA_024103175.1 Phaeodactylibacter sp. | reverse complement strand
GCCATTTTAAGTCGGAAGTGGGACCGTCTGGTCAGCCGGTTAAAAAGTCGGAAGTCGGAATTTGGGCCAGAATGGGCGCTCAACGCCTTCTTTTCCGCCTTCCGCCTTCCGATTTCCGCCTTCGACGTCGGTACGTCCAAAGTCCAGGGCGAATAGTTGTCAAAAGAAAAAAAAGCAAGTGTTATGATCGTGCCCATGAAGAAATACATTTTTCTGGTGCACCATTCAGATTACGTCGAATTTCTGGATGAGCTGCGGGCCCTTGGCGTCCTCCACGTACAGCAACAGGAGGGAGAGCCAACGGAGGAACTGCTGGAGAAGATCCGGCTGCAGAAAGACATCCGGGACACCCTGGCCGCCCTGCGGCACCGCATTGTCACCCGGGAAGAAGGGGAAGCGTTGTCCGAGGCCGGGGGCATTGCCATCGCCCATACCTTCCGGGAACTGACGGACAAGCAGGAGAGCCTTCAGCAGGAGTTGAACGCCGTGCAAAAGGAGATCACTTTCCTCAAGCCCTGGGGCGACTTTTCTCCCAGCTCGGTGCGATTGCTGGAACAAGCCGGGCTCAGGGTTCGCTTCTTCACCTGCCCAACCAGAAAGTATGACCCTGCCTGGCAGGAGGAATACCCTCTGGAAATCATTAATACCCAGCCTCCGGATACGTATTTCGTGGCCATTGCTCCCCGGGAGCAGGAGGTATCCATCGACGCCGAAGAATTGCCGCCGCCGGAAATAGGCCTCAGCAGCCTGATGGCAAAAAGGGAGGCGCTCCAGAAGCAGGTGGACGCCATCGATGAAAAACTCGACAACTTCACGCTGATGGCCCAGCCGGCGCTGGAAGCGGCCCTGAAAGAGGCCGAAGAGAGCATACAACTGGTCAGGGTAGTGGAAAATACCCGCAAAGAAGCCGAAGACAGGGTAATGGTCCTGAAAGGCTTCGTGCCGGCAGGCCGGGAGGAACAGCTCAAAGCGTTGTGCGAAAGTAAGGATATCCCCTTTCTGTCGGGAAGGCCCCGGCCGGAGGACAACCCACCCGTCCTGTTGAAAAATACGGCTTTTTCCCGCCTGTTTGAGCCCATCGGAGAACTGTTTTCTCTGCCGGCCTACCGGGAAATGGACCTGACGCCCTTTTTCGCCCCCTTTTTCATGATGTTTTTCGGCTTCTGCCTGGGGGATGCGGGTTATGGGCTGGTGGTGCTGGCAGCGGCCAGCCTCTACAAGCTCCGGGCTAAAGAAAGCCTGAAGCCCACCCTCTCCCTGGCGCAGTTCCTGGGCGTTGCGACCATCATTTTCGGCGCGCTGACCGGCACCTTTTTCGGGATGAACCTGCTGGAGGAGCAGTACGCCTGGCTGGGCAGGATAAGGGATTTCATGCTCAACAGCGACCAGGCCTTCAACCTGGCCCTCATCCTGGGTGGCGTGCAGATCCTTTTCGGCCTGTTCCTCCAGGCTTTCAATAAGATCCGGCAGTTCGGTTTCCTGTATTCTCTGGCTACCTTTGGCTGGATCATTCTGCTGATCAGCCTGGCCGACATGGCCACGGTAGGCCTGACGGGGGGCGTTTCCACCTACACCGCCTGGCTGGGCCTGGGGTTGATCCTCTTCTTCAACGACCCGAAGGCCAGCTTTTTCGGGCGCCTGGGCAAGGGCATCTGGGAACTCTACGGCATCACCGGCTTTTTCGGCGACCTGCTGAGTTACATCCGGTTGTTTGCCCTGGGTATTTCCAGCGCCATCCTCGGCTTTGTGGTCAACGATATTTCGCTGCAGATAAAAGAAGGCATCCCCTACCTGGGGCCGGTACTTTTTGTGGTATTCCTGGTTGTAGGGCACGGGGCCAACCTGCTGATCTCTTCCCTGGGGTCCTTTGTCCACCCCCTGCGCCTTACTTTTGTGGAGTTTTACAAGAGCGCCGGCTTTACAGGAGGAGGGAAGCCGTATAAGCCCTTTGCAAAACAATCCGAAAAGGCTTGACAAGTTTACCGAACAGGAGGCTTGTAAAGCCAGGCAGGAGCCAAAAGATTAATAATAAATTCAGAAAAGAAATATGGAAGCAGGAATCGTTCTCGCATACATTGGATTGGGCCTCATGGTGGGCCTGGCAGGAGTAGGCAGCGCCGTAGGCGTCTCCATCGGGGGTAACGCCACCATCGGCGCACTGAAAAAGAATGAAGAAGCGTTTGGCAGTTACATGCTTTTGAGCGCCCTACCCGGCACACAGGGCCTTTACGGCTTTGCCGGCTTTTTTATCATCAATACTTCCGGCGTTCTTACGCAGAGCACCACCCTGCTGCAGGGCATGGCCGTCTTCGCCGCCGGTTTTGCGCTGGGGCTGGTCTGCCTGATCTCCGCCATCCGGCAGGGGCAGATCTGCGCCAACGGCATCGCCAGCATCGGCTCGGGTATCGACGTATTTGGCAAGACGATGGTGCTGGCCGTTTTCCCGGAGCTGTACGCCATTGTGGCTTTCGCAGCAACCTTTATTATCAATGCCGGGCTGTGATCATGTGTAAAAGTGTAAGTGTATAAATGTGCTAAGGTTCGGACGCCCCTTTTACACTTTTACACCATGGAAGCGGCCTCAGTCGCCAGCCAGTACCAATAATGGCGCCGGGCTGTTATAGACTTGTTTGAGCGTAGCGCTGCCTTTGAAGAGGCTTTCAAAAAAGCCTCGTTTCCTCCTCACCATACACAGGAGGCTGGCATTTGCCTCTTTCACAAAGGCATTGATACGCTCGTGAACATCTGAACGGCCGGACTCTTCGTGGAAGTTCACCCGCAGGCCTTCAAGATAGGTGTACACCTTTTCATCTATGCCTCTTTCTTCTCCATCCATCCGGAGGTGAAAAATATTAACTTCCGCTTCATAGATGGCTGCCAGTTCCTGTAATGGAGAGAACACCTCCCGGGAAGGAAGCGGTTGGTTGTCTAATGCAAGCACAATATCCTTTAAGGGGCGGTAACCGTATTGCGAAGGAATAGCCAGGACAGGCACAGAGGCACTCTTCAGGACGCCTCCCGTGGTACTCCCTATGAACACTTCCAGCGCGCCGGTGGCGCCCTGGGTGCCCATAACGATGAGGGTGCACTTCTCTTTTTCAGCGTAATAAACGGTATTGGATACGGCCGGGCCGGCCATGACCTCTCCACTAATGGAGACGTTATCCCCCAGTAAACGTTTGAATTTGAGGATGGCTCTTGACATTTCGCCTTCCGACTCATTCCTGACCGCCTTGCCCATGTTTTTCATCACATCCGCTCTTTTGCTGCTAATGTGAAAAGAATGAAGCAAGTGGATCTCGCTTCCATACTTATTGGCGATATCGATGGCAAATTGAGTGGCATTGTCAGCATTAGCTGAAAAATCGGTTGGAACCAGTATTTTCTGCATAGTTTAAGCGGTTAGGGATTAAAAAGAGATAAAATAACAATTTTTTTAAAAGCTGTAATACTTTCGGATCTCCTCCTCGACTTTCTTATCCCAGATCCGCCGGAGCACCTCCCGGGCAAGTTGCCGGTATTTTTCTGCCATTTCCGGCTTTTCCAGTTTTTCGTATACTTTGGAAATGCCAAAAAAGGCCGGCACGTGCATATTGTTGATCTTAAGGCAGGTTTCAAATTCCCGGATGGACTCCTGATAGAACCCGTCCTTCATCAGCTGGACGGCAATCTGGTAATGGGTTTCGATATCTCTGATCCGGTTTTCCACCTGGAGCTGAATGACATCCTGTGACTTGGTGGTGATGAACGTACAGGGCACCTCCCGGATCACGTTCTCCGTCACGCTTCCGATCATGAAACGGCTCAGGCCGCTGCGCCCCGTGGTGCCCATAATGAGCAGGCTGACATCCGACTCGGCAATTTCCGCCAGGATCTCCGTCTCCGGCCGGCCTCCTCTCACCTCTTTTTTCCACTTCACGTCTTTGAGGTTGAATTCTGCGAGGAATTCGTTGAACTGGGCAATATGTTTAAAAGCAATACGCCTGTTTTCTTCTTCCCAGTTGTATTTATAGCTGAAGGTACTGGACGTAAAGGGCTTGTATACACTGAGAATGACCAGCTCGGCTTCGAACCGGCGGGCAAAGACAATGGCATCTTTCAACGCCCTGCGGGACGGGCCGGAAAAGTCGACCGGGCAAAGAATGGTTTTGACATGCAGGGTTTCTTCGGGTTTTACCACAAATACCGGTTGCTCAGACAATTTGATGATCTTTTCGGCACTCGACCCAAGGAGATATTTTCGCCCTTCGTCCTTTTCTCCGGCGCCGATGAGGATGAGGTTGACGTCCAGGCGCTCCGCAGTGGTTACGATCTTTTCACAATGATCGCCCCATTCGAGCAGAGGTTCTGAAACGCTGATTCCTTGCCGGCCGATCCTCTCTGCGATCTCAGCCAGGCGTTTCCTTGCCGTTTCTTCGAGCAACTTGTTTGCCTTTTTGTTGTCAATATTATCCGGGAGGACATGAAGAAGGATTATGTTGGAATGGAACGCCCGGGCCAAAGCGATCGCATTGTCAACCACATTTTCAGTTGACGGGAACAGATCGGTGGCCAGTAAGATCTTTTCGAGTATCCGCATATTGATGGTTTTCTTTTTGCTCTCCGATAGGTGGTTATAATTCCTGTTTAATAGATAACCTTTTCACGGGAAAATGGGATGTGCAAAAGATACTTTTTCTTCACAGAATTTGCCAGGGCCGCTGCGCTG
>JAGFJE010000474.1 GCA_024103175.1 Phaeodactylibacter sp. | reverse complement strand
GCATCAATTCCGTTACCGAATAAGAGAGCGTGTCTACACCATAGATCTGCCGCCAGAGCTCGTTGCCGTCCGCATCGGTTTTTACGATAAAGATATTGTTGTGGCCAAGGCCGTTGGTCTCGCCTGCCGCCAGCAGCCCGCCATCGGGCGTTTCGGCAACCTGTTGTCCGATATTATATTCCAGCGAATCGGTAACGTTGGGATAATCCTGGAAGAACTCCCGTTGCCAGAGAATGCTGCCGGCGGCATCGGTTTTGGCAAGCAATAGGGTTGGCTGGCTGTCAAAATTGGCCGGCTGCCGCTGGCCGGTAATGGCCAGGCCGCCGTCAGAAGTGAGCGCAATATCGTTGCCGTGGCCGTATTCAATATCAGTAAATACGGTATGCCAGAGCGTATTGCCTTCTGCATCGGTACGCCAGATATGCGGGTTGGCGAACGTCCACTGGCCGGTGACGGCAAACCCGCCATCCGGAGTTTGTACCACGCCATTACCGTTTGTCGCGTTCTGGTTGCCAAGCTCCTTTATCCAGCCCTGGGCTATTCCGCTCAGGCTTATTGTCAGGGTGAGGGTCATTGTTAGTAGTCCTTTCATTTTCATATTCACAGGTGTTGTTTTTTTCTGTCCGTAGAATAAACTGATACGATACAAAAGTGGGCATTAATTCACAGCGGGGAAAAGACAAAAATTGAAATTTGTCAAAAATGGATTTTTTAAAATGGTTATTTTTAAGTCTAGTTAGAGCTTTTTATCAAAAAAATGAAAGGCAGTACTTTACTACAATTGCTGGAAGGAATGTCGGTTTACCGGCGCAACCGCCTGCGCAAGTTCCTCTTGTCGCCCTACCACAACCAGCGGGAGGATGTGGCGGCGCTGTTCGAATACATCGATCGGCGCCTCGGAGGGGATTGGGCGTTGCTGGAGAAAAGGCCCACGTTCCGGGCCGTTTACCCCGGGCGGGACTATGATGAACAGCAGCTGCGCTATCTGATGAGCTTCCTGCTGAAGGCCATCGAGCAGTTCCTGGTTGCCGAGCAGGTGAATGAGGATGAAGTCCTGGCCCAGCGCCTGCTGCTGAAGGCCTACCGGGAGTCCGCCGGCCCCAAGAGTTTCCAGAAAGCCCTGCGCCGCGCCTGGCAGTTGCAGGATAAAGGGGAACGGGATGAGCTGTTTTTCCATAGTACTTTTGCCTTAGAACGGGAGGAGTACCTCTTCCGCGCCGGCCGCCAGCGGGACGCCCCAAGCCAGCTGCCCCGCCTCAACGCCGCGCTCGACGAGGCCTTTCTCATCAGCCGCCTCAAGCAGGGCTGCCTGCTGTCGGCCCATCAGGCGGTCTTCCGGGAGGAGGAGGAAAGCTCCGGGCTGCTGCCTCTGCTGATGGGGTTTCTGGAGGGAAGCTCCTATCTTGATAATCCGTTGCTGGCGGCTTATTTCTATTACCTGAAAGCGGTGGAGGCCCCTGCGGAGGTCAGCTACTACCAGATGCTCAAGGAGTTGATCCTTCCGGAGTCCCTTCCGCCCGAAGAGCGCCGCCCTCTGTTCCTGCTGGCCATTAACTACGGCATCCGGCAGTTCAACGACGGCCAGGAAACCTATCTGCAGGAGCTGTTCGAGCTCTACCGCACCGGATTGTCAGAAGGCCTGCTGTTGCCGGAAGGACGCCTCAGCCGCTTCGCCTTCAAGAACATCACCGCCATTGCCCTGAGGCTGCAGCAGTTTGAATGGACGGAGCGTTTCATCGGAGCGTATCAGCAATACCTGCCGCCCCGCCACCGCGAGAACTACGTCCACTTCTGCCTCTCCAAGTTGCGCTTCGAACAGGGCCGCCTCGGCCAGGCGATGGAACGCCTTCACCGGGTGGAATACGAAGACCTCTTCCTCAACATCGACGCCAAGGTTATGCTGATGAAGATCTACTACGAACTCCAGGAATACGATGCCCTCGATTCCTTCCTCAAAAGTTTTGAACGGTTCCTCCGGCGCCATAAGGAATTGACCTACCACCGGGAGAACTACTTTAATATCATTTTCTTTACCCGCAAACTACTGGAGGTGAACCCCTTCGATAA
>JAGFJE010000643.1 GCA_024103175.1 Phaeodactylibacter sp. | reverse complement strand
ATGAGCACCGCCAGCGCGCCCGCCAGCAGGAACACCCACCACTGGATGTCAATGCGGTAGGCGTAGTTCTTCAGCCAGGCCCGCATGGCCAGCCAGGCCAGGGGCGCCGCCACCACGATGGCCAGGGCCACCATCCGGAGGAAGTCGCGGGAGAGCAGGCCCACGATGGCGGCCACCGAGGCGCCCAGCACCTTGCGGATGCCGATCTCCTTGGTGCGCTGCCCGATCGCCAGCACGGCAATGCCGAACAGGCCCATACACGACAGGATAATGGCCAGCAGGGCCGCCGCCATGAACAGCTGGCCCATGACTTCTTCCACCTTGTACAACCGGTCATTGTTTTCGTTGAGGAAGGACGCCTGGAAGGGCGCCTTGGGGGCAATGGCCTTCCAGGTACTTTCGATGGCGGCCATGGTGGCCGGCGCCTCATCGGGGCTGATGCGGACGAAGATATAGTTCATCGGGAAAGCGCCGCCGGGGCGCGCCGGGAGTATAGACAGGGGCTCTATGGGGCGCTCCAGCGACTGGAAGTGGAAGTCTTTCATCACCCCAACTATTTCCCGGGGCGGGTCCATCTGCAGGGCCTTGCCGACGTAGGGCCCGTCTCCCAACTGCCGGGCGAAGGTTTCGTTGATGAGGATGGCGCGGGCGGTATCGGTGGGATGTTCCTTCGAGAAGGGCCGCCCTTCCACCAGAGGGATCCCCAGGGCTTCGGTGAAGCCGAAGTCCGCCACCTGCAGGTGGGTGTAGTACTCCCGCTCATCCTGGGTGAAGGAGATGACGGAGGTGTAGATGGAGCCGTCCTTGCCCAGGCCGAAGTTGTTGTAACCGGCGGAAATGCTTTTCACGCGGGGGTTGGCGGCCAGCTCGTTGCGCAGGCGCTCCAGCACCTGGGCGGCGTCCAGCCCCTGGGCCAGGGGGATGCTCACCACCTCCTCCTTATTGAACCCCAATGGTTTGCTGCGCAGATATTGCAGCTGCTGCCCGATGATAATGGTGCAGCTGATGAGCAGCACCGAGATGGCGAACTGGGCCAGCACCAGCAGGTTGCGCAGGCGCCCGGGGCGCTGCGCCCGGGTGTCGCCCTTGAGGACCGCCGCGGCCTGGAAGCGCGACAGCACCATAGCCGGATAGCCTCCACCCAACAGTCCAACCGCCAGCAGGATGAATGCGATGGCCAGAAACAGGTGGGGGTGGTTCAATTGTATATTGGTACGAAACAGGCCGTTGAACTCCGGCAGCAAAGCCTGGCTAACGCCCAGCCCCAGTACCAGGCCCAGGCCGGCCACGAGCAGGGCCTCCCCCCAGAACTGTCCGATCAGTTGCCGGCGGCTGGCGCCCAGCACCTTGCGAACGCCCACCTCCCGCGCCCGGCTGATGGAACTGCCCAGGGTGAGGTTGACGAAATTGATGCAGGCGATGCCCAGAATGAAGAGGGCGCCGATCAGCAGTCCGACGGGAAAGGCGCGGCTGATGCCGTCCCGTGAAATGTCGCGGTCGAAACGCAGATCATGAAGAGGCTGCAGCTTCAGGCGCAAGACGGGGCCGCCGTCCGGAGCGGAGGCGCCCTCCCGTTCGATCTGTTCTATGGTGTTGGAAAAGTATTTCTGAGTAATGCCCCTCAGTTGCTGCTCTGCGGATGACAGGGTTTCCTCTTCCTTCAGCTGGAGGAACAAAACGTGGTTGTGGTTGTCCCAGTTGTCCACATCTTCCGAGTAGCCGGGCGTATTTTCATAACGGGTGATCAGCTCATACCCAAGAGAGGAAGTGTGGGGCTTGTTTTCCACTATCCCGGTAACCTGCAGGTTCTTTGCTTCCCCGCCGGCGATGACCTTGAGCTCGCGGCCGATAATGCCCTGTACGCTGCCGAAGAATTTCACCGCCTCGCTCTCCGAAAGCACCAGGCTGTTGGGAGACTCCAGAACGCGCGCGGGGTCTCCCTCCAGCAGTTGAAAAGAGAACATCTGGAAAAAGCCGGGGTCGGTATACCGGATGCCCGTCTGGTAGCGCTCTCCCTGGTATTCTACCGTGGCTCCCCCACCCCGCCAGCGGACGGCCTGCTCTACTCCTTCCACCTCCTCCCGCACGACGGGTTGCAGGGGCGTAGGCATATTGGCGCTGCGCTCCAGCCCGCGGGTGCGGTAAGATTCGAGGTAGGCGCGGTAAATGCGATGGCCGTTCTCGTGAAAACGGTCGTAAGAAAACTGCTGCAGGGCGGTGAGCAGCAACAGCAGGCTGGCGCCGATGGCGGCGCCCAGGCCGAATACGTTAATGCCGGAAAACAGCTTGTGTTTCCAGAGGTTGCGCAGGGCGATCTTGAGGTAATTGCTTAACATAAGTGATTTTTTTTGCGGGGGTAACCCGTTTTTCCTGCGGCGTTGAAACAACGGGAAAAACGGCTTCCCCCGCAACTGAACGGCCAATATTCATGCCAGGACAAAAAAAACTGGTTACCAGGCGTTTAGCAACAAGCGCCTTCCGGATTCCTGTTCGCATCCGGACATGAAGTGTCCGAATGCGAACAATCAAATAATGCAAATTGCGGGAAAACCAAGACCTGAATCGCCGATCACAAGCTGGAACGTTTTTTGCGCCCGAACCTGGCGATAAGTGCAGTTTCCAAGCGAAGGTTGTAAATTGGCAGTCCACCAGGATACTTTTTTGAGGCTGTGCCATTTTTGCCCGGCCTCAAAAAAGTATCCAAACAAAAAAATCAGCCGTGCTGTATAACTTCAGGATCAATATCATCGTACGCATCTCCATCATCTTGCTGATGGTGGCGGCCATTGCCATCAGTTTCACCCAGGGGTATACCATGGCCGCCCTGTTTCTGGGCGCCGTGCTTGCCTTCGGCGTCAGCAACCTCATCTATTATGTAAACCAGACCAACCGGGATCTGGCCAACTTCATCGAAAGCGTGCAATACAACGATTTCACGACCACCGCATCCGCCCTCCACAAGGGGGAGTCATTCGGAGAATTGTACAAGAGTTTCAATATGGTAAACCGGAAATTCCAGGAGATCCGCGCCGAGAAGGAGGCCAATCATCAATTTCTGCAGTCTATCGTCGAGCATATTGACATCGGGCTGTTGTGTTTCAACCATGAGGAAGAAGTGATCCTGATGAACAAGGCGCTGCAGCGGCTGATCCACAAGTCGTACCTGATCAACCTTCAGGGGCTGAAACAGGTGGACGAAGGCCTGTGGTCAACCGTAAAGCACCTCCGGCCGGGAGAGCGGGAGTTGATCAAGCTCAGCGTTGACAATAAACTACAGCAGCTTTCCATCCAGTGTATCGAGCTGGTGCTCAAGCGGGAACGCTTCCGGCTGGTTTCCTTCCAGAACATACAGACGGAACTGGAGCAGCAGGAACTGGTGGCCTGGCAGAAGCTGATCCGCATCCTGACTCATGAGATCATGAACTCGGTTGCGCCGATCTCCTCCCTGAGTTCGACCATCAGCGACGTTATCGGCAATAACCCCGATCTGGATGAGGACGGCATGAAGCACATCAAAAACTCGGTGGATGTGATCAAAAAGCGCAGCGAAGGGCTATTGGGCTTTACCGAGACCTACCGCACCCTGACTCGCATTCCTCCTCCCAATTTCGAACTGGTGGAAGCGCGGCACCTCGTTGAGGAGATCTGCACCCTGTTTAAACCGGAACTCGAAAAAAAAGGGATACAGCTGGAGGCCAGCTTCCCCGTACAGCCGGTATCTTTCCAGGCCGACCCTTCTCTGCTGGAACAGGTGCTCATCAATGTGGTCAAGAATGCGGCGGACGCCGTGTCGGGCATAAAAAACCCCAGGATCAGGATCAATGTACAAAAGGTGGGGACAAAGTCGCAGATCATCGTCGCCGACAATGGCCCGGGCATACCCGAAGAGGCGCTCGACCAAATCTTCGTCCCTTTTTTTACCACCAAAAAGGAGGGCTCCGGAATTGGCCTCAGCCTCAGCCGGCAGATCATGCGCATGCACAAAGGGAATATCGAGCTGCACTCAGTGGAAGGAGAAGGCACGGTGGT
>JAGFJE010000641.1 GCA_024103175.1 Phaeodactylibacter sp. | reverse complement strand
TCCCCCAGAAACACCTTCGCATCCGCAACCCGGCACCCCTCCCCTTCATCCAGTACGATGAGGGGGTTGATGTCCATTTCCCGGATCTCCGGATGATCGAGCGCCAGTTGGCTCACCCGCAGGAGGGCGTCGACGATCGCCGCCACATCTTTGGGGGGGCGGCCCCGGGCGCCGGCAAGTATCCGGTACGCTTTGGATTGCCGAACCATCTCCAGAGCCTCCTGCCGTGTCAGGGGCGCCACCCGGAAACTAATGTCCCGGAAAATTTCCACAAAAATACCGCCCAGGCCAAACAGGATTACCGGCCCGAAGGAGGGGTCCTGCTTCATGCCAATAATGACTTCCTCCCCCTGGGGGATCTGGCGGGTGACGTATACCCCTTGTATTTTCGCCTCCGGCACGTTAGACTCCACATTGGTAACGATGGCGCTATACGCCTCCCGGGCCTCCTCTTCCGTCCGGACATCCAACTGCACGCCGCCTACATCCACTTTGTGGAGGACGTCTTCAGATTGTATCTTCAGTACGGCCGGGAAACCGCCCTTTCGGGCCAGCCGGCCGGCCTCCGCCGCCGAGAATGCCAGTTCTCCCTCCCAAACGGGAAGGCCATAGGCCTTTAATACTTTAACCGCTTCGTATTCCTGCAGGTAGGTTTTCCCATCCGCCACCGCTTTCCGGAGGATGGCCTCGGCCGCTGGTTTGTCGGGTATATCGGCTTCGGCCGGCCCTTCCCGCTGCTGAAGGAGCAGCTTTCCATAGCGATGAGCTACAGCGAAAACCCGCCCCATAGATTCCGGCAGGAAATAATGCGGAACCTTATTTTCCTGGAGTATCCGAATGCCGGAAGCGACGCTGGCCTCGCCCATGAACGAGGCATAAACCGGCTTGTCGTATTCCTTGGCCATTTTGGCCACCTGATGAGCGATGGCATCGATGTCGGTCATTGACTGAGGTGTAAGAATGACGAAAACCCCATCCACGCTTTCGTCCTGAAAAACGGCGTCCATCGCGGCTTCGTAGCGATCGGCGGCCGCGTCTCCGATCACATCTACCGGGTTGTTGATGTTGGCGGTATTGGGCAGTTCTTTTTTCAGTTTCCGGCTTGTTTCTTCGGAAAAGCGGGCCAGCTGCAGGCCCTCTTTAATGGCCGCATCGGCCGCCAGCACGCCCGGCCCGCCGGCGTTGGTGATAATAGCCACCCGTTCGGAGGCGGGGATGGGCATATACGAAAAGGCAATTGCGATATTGAACATCTCCTCGATGTCATCACAACGGATGATGCCCGCCTGTTGAAAGGCGGCGTCGCAGATCTCATCGCTGCCGGCCAGGGAGCCGGTATGGGAGGCGGCGGCGGCGGCCCCTTCCTGCGTGCGGCCGGATTTGATGGCCAGTATGGGCTTGCCGCTTTGCCGGATGACGTCCCGGGCGGCTTTCATCAGGGCCCGCCCGTCGGTGACTTCCTCCAGGTACAGGAGGATGACTTTGGCCTGCTCGTCCCGCATCAGGTAATACAGCAGGTCGACTTCAGAAATATCGGCCTTATTGCCGAAGCTGACGAATTTGGAAAAGCCAATGCCCTTGGCCTCGGCGTAGTCCAGCACGGCGGTGCACAGGGCGCCGCTTTGGGAAAGGAAGCCGATATTGCCGGCGGCGGGCATCTGCCGGGCGAAGGAAGCGTTGAGGCTCACCCCGGGGTCAGTATTGATCAGCCCCAGGCAGTTGGGGCCGATGAAGGAAATGTCGTACTTGCGGGCGATCTCCAGGAGTTGCCGCTCCCGTTGGGCGCCTTTTTCCCCGACTTCCCGGAAGCCGGCCGATATGATGATCACGGATTTTATCCCCTTCTGGCCGCATTGCTCCAGGGCCATGTGCGCCACGGTACTGGGAAAAACGATAATCCCCAGGTCGACCGGGCCGTCAATATCCGTCACATACTTGTAGGCCTTTATCCCGGCGATGTGCTGCTTGCCGGGGCTGACCGGCAGGATGAGCCCGTCAAACCCGCCCATGAGGATGCCATAGAGAATATCGAAGGGCACGGTGCCCTTTTTCTTGTTGGCCCCTATAATGGCGACAGATTGCGGGGAAAAGATCTTTTCGAGGTTCTTCTGGTGGAGTTCGGAACGGCCGGCCATAGGGAAGTTTTTACAGGTACTGGGCAATGAAATCTACCGCGCCATCTACGGTTTGTACCTCCAGCGCTTTGTCTTCATCCATTTCGATGTCGAACTCCTCCTCAAAACCGGCAACCAGCTGCAGGCTCTGCATGGAGTCCGCCCCGAGGTCGAAAATAAAATTGTCCTCTTCACCGATCATCGCCTCCTCCGTTTCCAGTACTTCAGCGATGACTTTAATAACCCTGGCTTTGATTTCGCGTTTTTCCATGACGAAGTTTTTTTACCGTCCGGAATATGAGAATGAACACTAAGAGATGTTTGGAGGCCACCATTTGGGGACTGAGGCTTGACAAGTTTCGGAAACTTGTCAAGCCTAAACCGGGAAATTATTTTTCTCCGGCCCCTAATAGCCCGAAACAGGCTTTCCGGATAGGCTCCAAAATTTCGCCCGGATACAGAAACCGGTAAAGGATAATTATCATAGTTTTTGGTGATTTATATCAACTTGCCGGAAAACTGACGATAACCCATGACCGCCATGCGCTTCACCTCCGGTGAGTATATGTTCAGCGGTGCTCCAGGTGACATCTTTCGCCTATTAACCGAACCTTCCGCTTGTAGCACTATTGTTCAACGGCAAAAGGTGTCATCTGGAAAGGCCTGGCAGTGGAACGAGATGACACCCTTTTTGCCCTCAATCTTTAGGAATAAGCTTAATCGCCAGGGGCAGGGGCAAAAAGGATGTCACCCCTCGACGCTAAACACATACTCCGGTGAAGCGAGGACGTTGTGGACATCGATGTTTGGCCTGTACTCCCTGGAAATGGAGGTTATGTACCGGGCGGAGGGGTTCGAGGTGGGGTATGTGGAAGGAATGAGGGAATGAAGGCCTGCCTTCGCTAAAGCTTCGGACGGGTAAAAATGAAGGAATGAATGCCATACCAATCGATCCCTCATTCCCTCAATAAGGCGTCACTTCAGCGTTATTTCCAGTTCCTGTAGGATATTGTCGGAGGCAGTGCCCACATAAACGGTATACTTTCCCTTCTCCAGGTTCCATCCGGAGATGGATTCGTCATAAAAGGCGAGCTTGTCTATTTCTATGGGGATCTCTATCTGCGCCTTTTCCCCTTTTTTCAAATGCACTTTACGGAAACCCTTCAACTCTTTCACTGCCCTTTCCACCTTAGAATCCGGCTTTCCGGCGTATACCTGCACTACCTCCGCCCCGTCGGCATCGCCGGTGTTGGCCACCTGGCAGGATACGATAGCCTTCCCACCGGCGGAGTAGGCCCCCTTGTCCGTTTTGATCCCCGACAGTTCGAAAGTGGTGTACGACAGGCCATGCCCGAAGGCAAACAAGGGCTTGATCTTTTGGGTATCGTGCCAGCGGTATCCCACAAAAATGTCTTCTTTGTAGTACTGGTTGATACTGTCTCCGGGATAGGAAAGCTCCCCGAAGTGATGGGCGGCATTATCTTCGAGCTTTACCGGAAAGGTAAAGGGCAGTTTACCGGAGGGGGAGACATCGCCGCTGATCACATCCGCCAGGGCGTGGCCGGCCTCGCTTCCCAGGTACCATGCCTGCAGGAGGCCTTTCACATCATCCAGCCAGGGCATGGCCACGGCATTGCCGCTGATCAGGATCACGCCGATATTCTCATTGGCCTCCGCCAACTGAGCGAGCAGCTCCTCCTGCCCGAAGGGAAGCCCGTATTGCAGGCGGTCGCCGCCCTCGCAATCCTGGTGGTGGTTCTTATTCAACCCTCCGAAAAACAGGACCACATCGGCCTGAGCGGCGGCCTGTACCGCCGCATTGCGCAGGGAGTCGGCATCGAGCCCGGACGGCGCCACCCGCCCGTACAGCGGCGGCCCGGAAGCATAGCCCATGGAGTGGATGATGTTGGCATTCTTAAACTGCTCCTGCATTCCTCTCAGGGGAGACACCTCATCTTTGGCTTTCAACTCAGAGGAACCGCCCCCTACCGTCATGGGGCGGGTGGCGTTCTCCCCGATCACGGCGATGGTCATCTCTTTATCCGGATCGATGGGGAAAAAGGCATCGTCATTTTTCAGCAAGACGATGCCTTCGACGCCCACGGCCCGGGCCACCTGCAGGTGTTCCTCGTTGTTCATCCTGCCCAGCGGGCGGTCCGGGTTCATATTGGTGCGGAACATCAGGCGGAGTATCCGGCGCACCTTATCGTCCACTACCGATTCCGGAATCGCTCCGCCTTTGATCATGTTGAGGAACGGCATAGCCAGGTAATAATAATCGTAAGCATTCCGGGTGGAAGTAGTCAGCCCGTCCGTACCGGTCCCCATTTCGATATCCAGGCCGTACAGGGCCGCCTCACGAGTATCGTGGGCGCCGCCCCAGTCGGTGACCACCACCCCGTCGAAGCCCCAGTCCCCTTTCAGGATGTCGTTCAGTAAGATCTCATTGTGGCAGCAGTGCTGCCCCCTGAATTGGTTGTAGGCGCCCATGATAGACCAGGCGCCGCCTTCCTGCACCGCGGCTTTGAAGGCCGGCAGGTAGATCTCGTACAAGGCCCTGTCGCTCACCTCCACATTGATATGGCCGCGCCAGCGTTCCTGGTTATTGAGGACGTAATGCTTCACGCAGGCCGCCACGCCATTCTGCTGCACCCCCTGTATGTAGGGGGCAACCAAAGCGGAGGCCAGATGGGGGTCTTCTCCCATATACTCAAAATTGCGGCCGTTGAGCGACGTGCGGTAGATATTTACGCCCGGCCCCAGCAGAATATCTTTCCGGCGGTAGCGGGCTTCTTCCCCCACCGCAACGCCGTATTGGCGGGAAAGCTCGGGGTTGAAAGTGGCCGCCAGGCAGGTGAGGGCCGGAAAGGCGGTGATCGAATCGTTGGTCCAGCCGGCGTAGCCCCAGTTGTCCCAGTTGATCTCCGCCCGGACGCCGTGCGGGCCGTCCGACATCCACAGCTCAGGGATGCCCAGCCGGGGCGCCCCCGGGGAGCTGAATTT
>JAGFJE010000432.1 GCA_024103175.1 Phaeodactylibacter sp. | reverse complement strand
TTATTCGGGTAGAGGAAGAATTTATCTTCCTTGGCAAAGATGAAGGTCGAGCTCACATTGGGGCGGGGCAGGAGGGCGTCCTTGGGGTCCCGCACATCGAGCACGTCGCGGCGTTCGTACTGCAGGTTGCGGCCGACCTTGTAGCGCAGGTTGGTGGTCGTCTCGCGGTCGCCCACCACCTTGGAGGGGGTATTGACGCGGATGGTGCCGTGGTCGGTGGTTACGAAGAGCTGTATGTCCCGTTCGGTGGCGCGCTGCAGGGCCTGCCAGAGCGGAGAGTTCTCGAACCAGGAGCGGGTCAGGGAGCGGTAGGCTTTTTCGTCGCCGGCCAGTTCTTTAAGGACTTCCATTTCCGTGCGGGCGTGCGACAGCATGTCGATGAAGTTGTAAACGATGACGGTCAGGCCGTTTTGGAGGTAGTTGAGGATGTTGTCCTGTACCTGTTTGGCGTGGTTGACGTTGGTAACCTTCACATAGTCGAAGCGGATGTCCTTGCGGAAGGTGCGGTTGACATTTTCGGCCAGCAGTTCGTGTTCATAGAGGTTCTTTCCTCCTTCATCGTTATCGTTCTTCCACCACTGGGGGTAGTGCTTTTCGATCTCGGCGGGCATCATGCCGGCGAAGATGGCGTTGCGGCTGTACTGGGTGGACGTCGGCAGTATACTGTAAAAGAAGTCTTCTTCTTCCACCCGGTAGAATTCGGTAAGGATGGGTTCGATCATCTTCCACTGGTCGTAACGCAGGTTGTCGAGCAGCAGAAGCACGGTCGGCACCTTGTCGTCCAGTTGGGGAAATATTTTCGAGCGCAGCAGGTTGTTCGACATGACGGGGCCGGAGCCATGCTGCACCCAGTTGAGGTAATTCTTGGTGACGTACCTGGAAAACTCGGCATTGGCCTCGCTTTTCTGAGAGGAAAGGATGTCGCTCATCCCTACGGAGTTGGAATCATCGATCTTTATCTCCCAGCCGATGATCTTGCGGTAGACGTCGACCCACTCCTCGTAATCCAGCCCGCTGTTGATCTGCATAAAGATCTGGCGGAATTCCTGCTGGTAGTCGGAGGAGGTCTTCTCCCGCACCAGGCGTTTGTTGTCGATGATCTTTTTGAGGGTCAGCAGGATCTGGTTGGGGTTGACCGGTTTGATGAGGTAATCGGTGATCTGGGAACCGAGGGCTTCCTCCATGACGTTTTCCGCCTCGTTCTTGGTGATCATCACGACCGGCAGGTGGGGTTTCTGGCCCTTGATCTTGGAGAGGGTTTCCAGGCCGGTTATGCCGGGCATGCTTTCATCCAGGAAGACCACATCGATGTCTCCATTGGTTTCGCATTCCTCGAGGGCATCATGGCCGTTGGTGACGGTAATGACGTCATACCCTTTCTTTTCGAGGAACATCAGCTGGGGTTTGAGCAGGTCGATCTCGTCATCTGCCCATAGAATTGTAATTTTATCCATCAGGTTTTTTTGTTTTATGCTCAGTCCGGGTGCAACCCGGCTTTAATAATAAACTTTACCGCCCATTTATTGCCTCAGGCCGAAGGTTGTGGAATATATTGAATTATCGGGGAAAGCAACAATTTATTTTTCGAATGTCATATAGATAAACCCATAAGGGCTCCCGTCAGTTCTCCTGAGGAGAAAAGTACTGAAATGAAAAACAAGAAAATACTCAACGACCCGGTCTATGGGTTTATAGGCATCCCCCACGGCATCATTTTCAGCCTGGTCGAACATCCTTTTTTTCAGCGCTTGCGCCGCATCAAACAGACCAGCCTGACCCATCTGGTCTATCCGGGCGCTTTGCATACCCGTTTTCACCATGCCATCGGCGCCCTGCACCTGATGCAGCAGGCCATTGAAGTGCTTCGCTCCAAGGATGTGGGCATCACCCCGCAAGAGGCGCAGGGCGCCTGCGTCGCCATCCTGCTGCACGACATCGGGCACGGCCCCTTTTCCCATACCCTGGAGCATACCCTGTTCAAGGGCGTCACCCACGAAGAACTGTCCCTGCTGTTTATGGAAAGCCTCAATGAAGGGTTCGACGGGCAGTTGTCTCTGGCCATAGACATCTTCCGGGGCGGCTACTCCAAGCCTTTCCTTCACCAGCTTGTATCCGGGCAACTGGATATGGACCGCATGGACTACCTCAACCGCGACAGTTTCTTCACCGGCGTCCATGAAGGTGTGATCGGTTACGACCGCATCATCAAAATGCTGGCGGTGCGGGACGGAGAGCTGGTCGTAGAGGAGAAGGGCATCTATTCCATTGAAAAATTCCTCATCGCCCGCCGCCTGATGTACTGGCAGGTGTATCTCCATAAGACGGTGCTTTCCGCCGAGCAGATGCTCATCGCCGCTCTCCTGCGGGCCAAGGCCCTGGCCCGGGAAGGCCATCAGCTGCCGGCGTCGGGGCCGCTGGCCTTTTTCCTCCGCAACGAACCCACCCGCGAAGACTTTGAAAAAGACAGGGACAGCCTGCTGGAGAAGTTCGCCCGGCTGGACGACTTTGACGTCGTATCCGCCCTGAAAAGCTGGGTGGAAGCCGACGACAAGCTGCTGGCCTTCCTGTCCTCCAGCATCATCAACCGGCGCCTGTTCCGGCTGGAATTCAGCCATACGCCATTTGACAAAGCCTATGTCCGCGAGGTGCGCGGCCGCATCCTCGAATGGAGTGGCCTGGAGGACTGGGCCCTCGATTATCTCCTGATCCAGGGCAAGGAATCCAACAGCGCCTACACCAAATCGAAGGATGAGATCAGGATATTGCATAAGAACGGCAAGGTGTTGCCTATGTCTCAAAGTACCGATTACGACCTGGAGTCGAGGGCCGTCACCAAATATTTTCTCTGCTACCCGAAAGTGATCTGAAGGATATATTCTTCTTATCAATAAAAGTGGCTTTCCGGAAACTATTGGCCGCCTGTGGGCATTACATTAGTTCGACATTAGGGCAGAGGAGTTTTTGGGGTTGGCCTGTAAAGCCCTTGCCCAATCACTCAATCAGCCCTTCACGATAGAACGCCCGAAAAAAGACGATCCATGGTAAAACCCTCAACTTCGGTGGCCGAGCCGCCGGTGATGAACGAGAAGTTGCTGCTGCTCATACTGGCAGTGGTACAATTCACCCACATTCTGGATTTCATGATCATCATGCCGCTGGGGTCGCAGTTTATGCGGATCTTTGACATTTCCCCCCGGCAGTTCAGCCTGATCGTCTCCGCCTACGCGGGCAGTGCTTTTGTAATGGGCTTGTTCAGCGCCATGTTTATCGACCGTTTCGGGCGCAAGGAGGCCCTTCTGCTGACCTACATTGGGTTTACGGTTGGCACTGTCGCCTGCGCCGTTGCGCCGGATTACTATTTTTTCCTGGCCGCGCGCAGCATCACCGGTGCATTCGGCGGTATACTGGGGGCTCTGGTGCTTTCTATTATTGGAGATACCATTCCGCTCAAGCGCCGGGCCAGCGCCATGGGCACGGTGATGACGGCATTTTCCGTGGCTTCGGTAATTGGCGTTCCGGCGGGCATCTACCTGGCGGCGGAGTTCAGCTGGCGGGCTCCATTCCTGACGGTGGCGGGCATCGCCCTGGCGTTGTCCTTTGGCATCTATTTTCTCCTGCCTCCTCTGCGCGGGCATCTGGAAGGGGGGCTGGTGCAGCGCAACCCCATACGGGTGATGGGCAATATTTTCGGCGACCCCAACCAGCGCCGGGCCCTCTTTTTTACGGTTATCCTGATGTTGGGGCATTTCACCATCATTCCCTTCATCGCCCCCTACATGCAGCTCAATATCGGGTTTTCGGACTATCAGGTTACCTACATCTACCTCATCGGCGGGGTGCTGACGGTCTTTCTGCTCCCCTTTTTCGGGCGGCTGGCCGACCGGCACGGGCACGCCCGGGTATTCACCTTTTCCAGCCTGTTTGCCCTGGGGTCCATTTTTGCCATCACCAACCTGCCGGCCGTATCCATAGGGCTGGCGCTGTGCGCTACCTCCAGCTTTTTTGTCGTGGCCAGCGGCCGCAACGTCCCCGCCATGACGATGGTGACTTCTGTGGTGCGGCCCGAAAGCCGGGGAAGCTTCATGAGCGTCCGCTCTTCCGTGCAGGAATTGGCGCTGGCCCTGTCCTCCGTTCTCGCCGGCCTGATCATCACCGAGAATGGGGACGGCTCCCTGGCAAATTATCAATATGTCGGGTATATCGCTATTGTCATGAGCCTGGTGGCGGTGGCGGTAGCCTGGCGGCTGAAGTTGGTGGAATCGTGAATCGTTATTCGGAGATCGGGTTGGCGATCAACGAATCAACGAATCAACGAATTAACAAATCAACGAATCAACGAATCAACGAATCAACGAATCAACGAATCAACGAATCAACGAATCAACGAATCAACGAATTAACGAATCAACGAATCAACGAATCAACGAATCAACGAACCCCAAACACCTTTGCCACTGCCCGACATTTTTCCGATTTGGGCCGCAAAAAAGCTGCAAAAGGAAGGAAATTTGTGCTAATTGCGCACGATTGGAAACAAAATCGTTCACCATTAGTACAAGCCCAGATAAACCTGGCAGGCTGCCGGGGCTTTTCATAAACCAGATTGCTACTGTTTCAAGCGCCGTAAAGCATGTATACGCCAAACAACCAATTTATGGTCGACTTCACCCTTCCGGAGGAACTCTGCGAGGAGTTTGTCGACCTCATTCCCTATCAGCGGGCGGTAATTGACCGCTATCTGTCTGAGGGCAAGCTCATCAACTATGCCCTTTCTCTGGAAAACGCCAAAGTATGGGCGGTTTTCAACGCCAATTCAGAAATGGAGGTGCGGGAAATGCTGATGGACTTTCCCCTCACCCGTTTCATGGAAGTGGAAGTATGCATGCTGACCTCTTTTAACTCTTCCGAATTTGAACCTTCCTTTTCGTTGAACTAGCCTTCGACGGATAGCCGGCCGGTTTTGCGTATCCAAAAATTCTCCTTAGGTTAAGGCGTCCAAAAGCTATACCATGGAAATCATTAAAGATATTCAGCTCACCGGGGCGGAAGGGCGCCCTTTTCTACTCGATGTATATTACGAGAAGGACGGGCGGGCCAAGCCGGTGGTTATTTTTGCCCATGGCTTCAAAGGGTTTAAGGATTGGGGCATCTGGGGCCTGATCGCCCGGGAATTTGCAGGCAATGGCTTCGTTTTCATCAAATTCAACTTTTCCCACAATGGCACCACGCTGGCCAACCCACAGGAATTCGGGGACCTGGAGGCCTTCGGCCGAAACAATTACAGCAAGGAACTGGCCAGCCTGGAAGCGGTAATGCAATGGCTGCACAGCGGCCGCAACGAAATACCGGCCGCCGAAGCCAGCCTGGAGAACATTTTCCTCATCGGCCACAGCCGGGGGGGCGCTACCTGCGCCATCAAAGCCGCGCAGGATGTACGCATAAAGGCCCTCGTCACCTGGGCGGCGGTCAGCCGCCTGGATTATGGCTGGCAAGACCCCATGCTCATGGAAGACTGGGAGAGGCGGGGGGTGTATCACGTGATCAACGGCCGCACCGGCCAGCGCATGCCTATTTACTATCAGATGTACCGGGACTTTATGGCCAAGAGGGAGGCGCTGGATGTGGAACAGGCCGTCCGGAGCCTGGATAAGCCCCTGCTGGCCGTTCACGGCTCGGAAGACCCCTCCGTACCGGTGGAAGCCGCCCGGAAGCTGCACGCCTGGAATCCCGGTTCGGAATTGCACATCATCGAAGGAGGTAATCACGTTTTCGGAGGTAGCCATCCTTACGAGTCGGAGGCCCTGCCGGAGCACGCCCGGGAGCTGGTGGAGGCCACCGTTAAGTTCCTGAATAAATGGAGGAAATAAAAAAAGCCCGATTCCATTTGTGCGGAAGTGGAACGGGCAGGGGTAAGAGAACGAATCAGGAGTTGTACAAGGTTAATCGGGGCTGTTAAAAGGGCCATGAAGCGAGCGCGAACGCTCTGCTCCATGTCCTGGTTAATTGGGGTTTTGTTTTCAAAAACAATTGAGTGTTTTGGGATAATACAGGGTTATGGGGGGGTATCAGCCATTTACCCTGGCTTTGCTTGTCAAACGAGAAAACGGGTTTGGGTTTAGTGGTGCTTTTCCCGGTTTCGATATTAAGAGCGCTTTTCGACGGAAATTCCACAGCCTTTTTTGGGAAAAAACCACATTTTTTTCACCTCGATACCAAAGTTGCTGTTTTTTAGGGGGTTATATGGGAGGCAGGGCATCCGTCTAAGGCTGGACGGAAAGCTCCGGGGGCGTGTACGATGTTCGGGTCAATGGCAGCCTACAGGCGTGTACGGTGTACGGGCCTGTCCAACGTTAGACGGGTAGCCGGGAGGCAATTCCCATTGCAAAAGCCAAATAGTTACTCATGCTCTGTAATTTTTGGTAATTTTAACCGCGATTAACCAAAATGAAAAAGATTAGGTGTTAACCCTGTTTCGAACCAATCAGCTTCTGGCGAGCACCCTCCTCGTTTTCTACATTGCTCTGGTAAGAGCCTCTGTGTGGCTGGTGCCTGCCACCTGGGAGCCTTCCGGTTACGGGCCGCTTTCGGAATGGGTTTACAGCCGGATCGGTTATGCCGGGCAAACCGCGGATATTGTGGCCATGGCCCTGTTGCTGCTGCAGGCTTTTTTTCTCAACTACTTCATCAGCGAGCACCGGCTGGCCAGCGAGGTGAGCCTTTTTCCCGGCCTGTTTTACATCCTGGTAAGCAGCATGCTGCCCGAATTCCTGCATCTTTCCCCCCTCCTGATGGCGAATACGTTTTTCCTCATCGTACTGGCCGAGGCTTATGCCACTTATAAACAGGTAGATTGTGCCGGCCGCATTTTCAATATAGGTTTCTGGACTGGGGTGGGGGCCTTGTTTTATCCTTCCTATCTCTTCCTGATCGTCGTGGGCTTTGTCGGGCTGAATATCCTGAGAGCTTTCAAGTTCCGCGAACGCCTGATGTTGCTGACGGGCCTGCTGGCCCCCTTCGCCCTCATTTCAGTGTATTATTTCTGGACGGATCAATTCTGGGTATTCTGGCTGGAGCGCGTGCCGGAGAGCTTTGCCTTCCTGGATTTCCGGCCCACGCCCAACTGGCTGGCTTTCCGCAGCCTGGCCATTTTCGGCATTCTCATCCTGGTGGTGTTGTTCAGCTACCGGTCCTATCTGTTCAAGCAGACGATGCAGGTGCAGCGCAAGGTCAATATCCTGTTCTGGGGCTTGCTGGCCACTGCCTTTACCTTGCTGATACAGGCAGATATCGGGATCGGCCACCTGCTGATCACGGCAGTCCCGGTTGGTATTATGCTTTCCTTCAATTTCATCCGTTTGCCTAACCGTATGGCGGAGGTCATCCACCTGCTTATTGTGGTGGTGGTGGTGTTCCTGCAGTTTCGCCACTGGCTGGCGCCGGCGATCTAAAACTGTTAATCTTTTATTATTGTCTCCCTCTCAAATGCCCGGAAACGGTAATAACTGTATTTTTGGGGCACAAAAAATGAGAACGGTGAAAACGTTTTGTGCCACCCTGTTTCTTTCCTTTACCGCTCTGGCTGCCGGCGCCCAGGCCATTGAAGCTCCGGTTAAGTGGTCATATGCCGTTGAGGAGGCCGGAGAAGGCCAGTTTGACCTGGTCATTACGGCGGACATCATTCCCGGCTGGTACCTCTACTCTCAGCACCTGGGAGAAGACGGCCCCATACCCACGACGATCAGCTTTAATGAAAGTGGCGATTACGAACTGCTGGGGGAAACCGAAGAAGCGGGAGAGAAGGTGGAGGGCATGGACACCCTGTTCGATATGTATATCGTGAAATTTAAGAAGCAGGCCACCTTTACCCGGCGGATCCGGGCAGGGGAGGGCCTGGAAGAAGTTACCGGGTATATAGAGTTCATGACCTGTGATGAGGAAAAATGCCTGCCGCCGACGGAGCAGGAATTCACCTTTTCTTTTCGGAAATAGATGATACTTACCCGGGAGAAGCGGCGTATTGCTGCTGTGTGACTGAAGTTACGTTCTGCGGCCAGAAAATGGGCTTTCTTTGCCTGCGAAAGGGATACCCCCCCGGATTTTGTCCCTCACAGGACGGTTGATTAAATTTGCACCCCCTAATCCATTGATTGCATACGCTTTACATAACCCTTTTATCCAACTGAAACGACAGGTGCGCTGTTATTAATTGCAAAGTTTTCGAACATGAGATATCTGTTACTTTTTCTGACGGCCTTTGTTTTTGTTCCTCTTTTCGGACAGATGGAAGATCCGGTGCGCTGGAGTTTCGAGTCCAGGCATATCGCAGGAGATGAATTCGAGCTTATTTTCAAAGCGAAGATCGAGGACGGCTGGAAGACGTACTCTCCCTTTCAGGAATACGGAGAAGACGTTCTGGCGCCGGTTCCAACCGGGATATATTTCGATGAAGGCGGCCATTTCACCACCATTGGAAAGCTTACCGAGTCCGGCAACCGCAAAGTAGCAAAAGAACCCTTGTTTGATAATATCAATGTGGCCTATTTCACTAAAAACGCCACCTTCATCCAGCGCGTAAAAATAAATGATTACGGCCAGCCCATTACGGGGTATGTGGAGTCGATGGCCTGTGATGAAGAGAAATGCCTGCCGCCTTCCGGAGTGGATTTCAGCTTCCAGCTCAAGGCCCCCAGGGCTACTGCTCCGGCCCAAAGCGCTCAGCCATTGGCCGCCGGCGATCCGGAGATTGCCGAAGCTGTTAAAGAGGAGATAAAGAAACCGGAAGAGGATATTACGAAAGTGCAGCAGCTCGGAAAACTGGAGGTTGTAAACCTTCCGGCAGGCCTGAAAATGCCGATAGAATGGACGTTTGACAGCAAGAAGCTAAGCGATAACGAATACGAACTGCTTTTTATCGCCACCCTGGAGGAAGGCTGGACCCTATATTCCCAGCATACCTCTCCGGACGACGGCCCCATTCCCACCGAATTCCACTTTGAAGAAGGGGCCCACTATCAGTTGTCCGGCGCCACCCGGGAAGAAGGCGGCAAGAAAAAATCCGGCATTGATCCTTTCTTCGGCGTTGAAGTCGTCAAATTCATCGAAGGGCCGGCCACTTTTACTCAGAAAGTAAAGGTGGAGGACAGCAGCCAGCCCATAGCCGGCTACGTTACCTTTATGGCCTGCGATGATTCGGAGTGCATACCGAGCGACGTGGACTTCGCCTTTAACCTTGCCGCCGGCACCGCCGGCCAGGTTGCGGGCGTCGACCCGGCCAGCGGCCTGAAGGCTATCGACCAGACGGTGCCCAGCATCCGCGCCACCTACGTGGAGCCGCTGGGCAGTTGCGGGGAGGAAGACGTGGCCCGCGACAGCAGCCTTCTGTGGACCTTTATCCTGGGCTTCGCCGGCGGCCTGCTGGCCCTGCTGACACCCTGCGTCTTTCCCATGATCCCCCTGACGGTGAGCTTCTTTACCAAAAGCAGCAAAGACCGGGCTTCCGGCCTGCGCAATGCGCTGTTGTACGGCCTGTCTATTATCGTCATTTACGTATCGATCGGGTTGCTCATCACCGGCGTTTTTGGCGCCACGGCTCTCAATGCGCTGTCGACCAACTGGATCGCCAATACCCTCTTCTTTATCATATTCATCCTGTTTGCCTTCTCTTTCTTCGGGTATTACGAAATAACGCTGCCCAGTTCCTGGGCCAACAAGAGCGACGCGATGGCCGACCGGGGCGGCCTGCTGGGCATCTTCTTCATGGCTTTCACCCTGGCTATCGTTTCCTTCTCCTGCACCGGCCCCATCATCGGTTCGGCCCTGGTGCAATCGGCAACCAGCAAGATGGGCCCCTTCATTGTGATGCTGGGCTTCTCCAGTGCATTGGCCCTGCCGTTTGCCCTTTTTGCGGCTTTCCCCGGCTGGCTGAACTCCCTGCCCAAATCGGGCGGCTGGATGAACTCGGTCAAGGTCGTCCTCGGTTTCCTGGAACTGGCCCTGGCCCTGAAATTCCTCTCCGTGGCCGATATGACCATGCACTGGAATATTCTGCCGTACGAGGTGTTTATGGCCGCCTGGGTGCTGATCTTCGGCGCGATGACGGCCTACCTGTTCGGCCTGATCCGCTTCCCGCACGACAGCCCGGTGCAGAAGCTGTCCGTAAGCCGGGGCTCATTTGCCATACTGTCTCTGGCCCTGACCATTTACCTGGCTACCGGCTTTTTCTACAATGAAACTACCAATTCCTATAATTCGCTAAAGCTGATGAGCGGCCTGGCGCCCCCGGCTACCTACAACATCTTCCTTCCCGATGCCAGTGAGGGGCTCGATGCCGGGATCAAAGCAAAATACCCTTCCTACTCCAAGTGCGCCAATAACCTGGACTGCTTCAAGAACTACGAAGAAGGAGTAGCTTACGCCAAAGAGGTCAACAAACCCGTCCTGCTCGACTTTACGGGTTACGGCTGCGTCAACTGCCGCAAGACCGAGGAGCATATCTGGGTGGCGGAGAATGTGCGGGATAAATTGTCCAACGACTTTGTCCTGGTTTCCCTCTATGTGGACGACCGGAAGGCGCTGGAGGAAATCCTGCTCTCCATCCCCCGCCAGGAAAAGCTCCGCAATGTGGGCAACAAATGGGCGGACTTCCAGATCGTCAACTTTGAACAGAATTCACAGCCGCTGTACGTCATGATGTCTCCCGACGAGCGCGTCCTGGCCGCTCCCCGCGGATATAAGGAAGGCGTGGAAGACTATGCCGAATTCCTGGAATGCGGGCTGGATACGTACGAGCAATTAACCGAGGATAACAAGAAAAAGGATAAGGAGGATAAGCGGCTGGGCGTGAATTGAATCAATACGGGAGCATTGTTGGATTGTTAAATGGCTGGATTGTTAGATGGCTGGCTGAGAGAGGCCAGCCGCACTTCCAACAATACAACAATTTAGCCATCTAACCATGAGAGCTAATCCATCTCAATCAGCAGGAAGTTCTTCTCCACCGCTTCCCCCTTTTTTACGTGGATGGTTTTGACAACGCCATCTCCCGGGCTTTTCAGGACGTTTTCCATTTTCATGGCTTCCAGGATGAGCAGCGGTTCACCTTTTTGCACCTCCTGGCCGGCCTCCACGGAAATATCCAGGACCAGGCCGGGCATAGGGGCCCGTATTTCCCGGACTTTGTGGTGAGCGAGGGCGGCCAGGCCCAGGCGGTTGACCAGTTGGTCGTACTGGTCGGCCAGTAGCACTTCGTAGACGGCGCCGTTGACCTTTATGGTAAAGGCCTTGGTATTGTAATCGGTGTACAGGATCTCTACGTGGTAGGAGATATTGTCCCTCAGCACGTGGTAGCGGCCGTCGCTCATCGGCGCGATATCGAGATCGGCCGTTACATCATCAAAAACGAACTGGCCGTTGACAGTGGCTTTGAATTGATCGCCGGTATCATTCATTGGGTTTGATTTTCACTAAGCGTTCATACGCCCTAGTTTCATCATGAAGTAGGTTTCGAAGATAGTATAAATCAGGTAAATGGCGAAAAAAGGAATGATAAACAGCTTATCCGGCGGCTGGGCCAGTTGGCTGTAGCCGAGGATAACCAGGATCGCGAGGAACATTTTCCCGACGGTGAACCCCAGGACGGCGTTGGTGAAGTCATTTTTGTTGTCACTAGTGGCTGCCCGGTAACCGGCGCGGTACATGAAGGTGCTCAGTGCGATGAAGACGGCCAGGCTGATCCAGGACAAGGCGCTGTAGGCCTGTAATGGAGGCAGGCGGTTGAGGAAAAAGAGCAGGGCTGCTGTGATGAAGGAGAGGATACCCAGTTGAATGAAGAAACTTCGTTGGCTCATGAGTATGGAGTAGTAGACAAAAAAGGCAGATCCACTTTAATTATCGGTGAACAAGTCCTTCAAAGTGATGTAGAGGGCGGCAAAGATAGAGAAAAGGGCCATAAGGACGGTGAGGTAGGGACGTTCGGTTTGAAAATGTTCATCCAGCAGCTTGCCGGCGTACGTCCCTACCAGAATGATGATGCCCATCTGGAAGGCCATGCCCGAATATTTGAGGTAAGCATCAAATTTTTCCCGGACTTTCCCTTCCTCAGGGCTTTTGTTTTCGTCTTTGTTGTTATGCGCCTGCTGTTTTTGCTTCTTTGACAACCTTGGAGTCTTCTTTTTCTTTATTGGGGAAATTGCTGCTGGGGACAGCTCTGTTTTCTGGCCTGGACAGTTGCTTTCCGCCCATAGAACAGGTGACGTTGAAGGTCGCGCCAGATTGGACGATCAGTTTATCGGTGGCCACCTGTCCGTTCACTGCTGCGGTTTCCCGGATATTGAGGAGTTCGGCAACGTGCAGGTTGCCTTCGAATTTCCCTTCGATCACTGCGTTCTGGCATCGGATCTCTCCTTCCACAAAGCCGGTAGGGCCGATGATGACCTTGGCGTCGCAGAAGAGCTTGCCTTTGATAGCGCCGTCGATACGGATATCGCTTTCCGATTTGACGGTACCCTCCACTACAGTCCCGTTAACCAGGCTGTTGAGGGCGTGGGGTGTCGCAGTTGCAGGCATAAAACTGCTACTTTTTGCCTTACTCGCCTCCTTCTTGTTATTACCTCCAAACATAGTACAGTTTTTTGATATGGTTAATAGATTCAAGCATTTGGGATATCAGCTATAAGGTTTCCCGGCCTTCGGAAAACGCCAGGGCCGATCAGCCCTCCGGATAGCCGTTTGCCTCCGCCGGGGCGGCAAAGTTAATGTTTTAAGCCATCCTTTTCAATTGAGGGGTGATGCTGGGAAAAGTTTCAAGCGTTTAAATCCGGGGTTCAGCAGTTTTCTTCTTAGTAATGATCAACCCTTAGTTCAGGAGTTGTCTCATGAAACAATATAGTACTTTTTGGAACCATTGGAAAATTGTTCAACAAAAAAGTATTCCATAGCTCGTTAAACGCCTGAGCCCCGCAGTCAATTGTACTGTGGGGCTCAGTTTTTCCGTTTACTCTAATGGCCGGAAAGATGTTCCCGGCATACACAGGCCTGGAATATCTTTCTGACGGAGCGGCATCAGAAATACGGGCAGTATACGCCGCGGCGTTCCAGGCCGCAGATCTTGTAGGCCAGGGCGAATTCGAAAGCGCCATTGGAATTGCTGGCGGTCCGCAGCGGAGACACGTTTATGTCATAGCTGAAGCCCAGGCTGAAGTTTTCATAGTCGAAGCGGGTGGAGAGGATGACGGCGTCATTGAGTACCCCCTGCTCGATCTTATTGGAAATACGTGTCCACAGGCCAAACTGGAAGGCCTGGTAAGACTGTCGGCTTCCCAGCATGAATTTAAGGCTGGTACCGCCATTGACCTGGAAAGACGGGCCCTGGCTCATGACGATAACCCCCGGGACGAGGCCCACGCGGTCACTCATCATAAATTCGCCGCCGCCGTGGAAAGTGAAGCGGCTGTAGAGCAGGTCTTCGTCACTACTGCTGAAAGATTGGTTGGAGCGGTTCAGGTGGTGGAAAGAGCCCCCCAGGTAGAGGCTGTTGGCTTCATCAAACACCATAAACCAAAGCAGGCCGGCGGCCAGGTCGGCAAAGATGAAGTTATCGCGGTTGAAGACGCCTTCCTCGCCGGTGGGCAGGTCGGGGTTGTATCCTCCCTCCCCGTCGTGCTGCAGGCCCCACCGCAACTTCAGAAAGTCGATACTGCGCTGGGCAACCCCCGCTTCGGCGCCCACTACCAGGTAGCTGGATTGTTTGCGGTAGCCGCCCATCCGCTTGCTGTAGGAGGCCGATAGCTTGCCGGTCAGGGTAGAGAAGTTGGCCTCCCCTGCGCGGTCGCCCCAGAACGTACCGCCTACGCCGAAGTAATCGTAGCGTCCGACGGGAATGCGCTGGTCATAGGAAACGGAGTAGGTATTGTATGCATTCGACCTCAGTACACTGGCCCACTGGTTGCGATAGTTGGCCACCAGCCGGATATTGCAGTTCATCACCCCCGTCATAGCCGGGTTCAGGTTGAGGGGGGAGAGGTAGAATTGTGAGAAGTGAATATCCTGTGCACTGATGGACAGGGCCCCCAGCGCCAGCAGGCAGGTAATCAGTATCGACTTGAAATTTTTCATACAAGCGGTTGTTTGTAAAATTCTTTCCTTAATAGTATGGTAATGGTTTGGTTTAAACAGGTTGATCTCGCTTTGTTCAGGGCTTTTCAGAAAGACGTGATAGTTGGATTCAGGACACAATAATAGCGAATGTTAGGCAAAATAGCCGAATATTTTGTGTTAAAAGACACCCATAGGGCAAAGAGATAACCTGAATAAGGACATAAACGCTGCTTGGCGGGGGGATATTATGGAGGAATGTGTAAAGGTGTAATTGTGTGAAAGTGTAAACGTATACGGCATACGGCTAACCTTTACACCTTTACACCCACGCACCTTTACACCTTCATTCCACCTCCTCCCCATCCTCATACTTCCACTGGGCGCCGTATTCCTCCACCAGGATGTTATCGTAGTGGTCGGCGCATTCGAAGAGGTGTTTGAAGAGTTTCATACCGGTAGAGAGGTTGAGGTAGCGGTCGTAGATGAGCAGGGAGAGGATGATGTCCCGGCTTTTGATGCTGAAGGTCAGGCCTTCCACCTGGTAGTTCTGCCGGAGCAGGAACTCGTATACCGGCTTGATGTTATCCTGCGGCAGCATACACAGGTAAGCGTCGCCGGTGATCAGGCCGGTCTCTTCGTGGTAGGAGATGTTGATGCGGGCGCTGCCCTGCAGGACTTCCCAGTTGTTGAGCCCGCGGCGGGAGAGGCGCACGTCGTGGCCCGCCTTGTCCAGCAATTCTTCGATGGTCATCGCCACGCCTACCGGCTGATATTCTTCCGACATGGAAGGCAGCTCCACCCTGGCGCCGCAGTGGGGGCAGTATTTGTTGCTTTCTATTTCGCCTTCCGATACGATATTTCCGCAGCCTTCACAGCGGGCGCAAACGCCGTCGCCGACGCCCTGGAAGGCGGTGATCGTTTCGCTGATGTAGTGAGCGGGCAGGGAAAAGCCCATGTTGTCCCCATCCTTGATGATGAAGGTGTTCACCCCAAGTATATGGCCGCTCTTATTGATCAGCGGGCCGCCGCTGTTGCCCGGGTTGAGGGCGGCGTCGTGCTGGATGTAGCGGACATCGTCGTTTTCGTGGAAATGACTCGCATTGGAGACGATACCCTGGGTGGTGGAAAATTTCAGGCCGAAGGGATGGCCGATCGCCACCACCGGGTCGCCTTCCGAGACTTTATCCCCGACCCCCAGGTCCACTTTGGGCAGGTCCGGCGCCTGCCCCAGTTCCAGGAAAGCAAGGTCGTATTTGGGGTCGGAATAGATGACCCGCACCAGCTGTTTTTCCAGCCCTTCGCCCTTGATGATCACCTCCCGGTTGCCTTGCACGATGTGGCCGTTGGTGATGATCAGCCCCGGCTCCTTGAGGTAGAAACCGGTGCCCGTGCTATAAGGGGTAGCAATCTGAATGACGACCTTGCGATATAGTTCAATGACTTCTCTCATGGATAAGTTGGGCTTCCTGGTGGTAATGTGGGCAAAGATAAGTATATGGTAGGAATTAATGAATTTGACCCGTCTCCGCCATAGGCTCTTCCGGGTAAAATTCCGTCATTCACTCCCCGTCTTCGCCATAGGCTCTTCCGGGTAAAATTCCATCATTCACTCATTCCATCATTCCATTCTACCACTCCATCCCCGGATAGGCCCGCTGCACGAACTGCATTTCCGCCAGGATGTAGCCCAGGTATTCCGTATGCATCTTGCCGTTCTTTCCTCCGCTTTGCATGTGCCCGGCCTGTGGCATTTCGAGGGTGGCTTCCTTCAGGACGGCCGCCACTTTCTCGTCGTACAGCGGTTTGATGCGGGTGAGGCTGGCGCCGATGCCGGCTTCCAGCATCAGTTCGTCCACCTCATCGGGGGCGGTGAGTTCGCCGGTGTACTTCCAGAGGCTGTTCAGGGCGTGCTGCATCTTTTGGCGGCTCTCTTCGGTGCCGTCGCCCAGGCGGATCACCCATTCGGAGCTGTAGCGGAGGTGGTAGGCGATCTCCTTGAGGGATTTTCCGGCGATTGCCCGGAGTTGATCGTCCTTGCTGGATCTCAGTTCTTCATGCAGGTAGAAGTTGAACGCGTCGAAGAGGAACTGGCGGACGATGGTAAAGGCGAAGTCTTCATTGGGTTGCTCGACGAGCAGCACATTGCGGTACGCCCACGCGTCGCGCAGGTAGGCGAGCTTGTCTTCGTCGCGGCCCCTGCCTTCTATCTTTCCGGCGTGCGCCAGGAGGCTGCGCGCCTGGCCTACCTGGTCGAGAGCGATGTTGGTCATGGCGATATCCTGTTCGAGGACCGGCCCGTGGCCGCACCATTCTGAGAGGCGGTGGCCGAGGATAAGGGCGTTGTCGCCGAGGCGGAGTAGGTATTCGAAGTGGGCTTGTTGGGTAGTCATTGTTTTCGTAATTCGTGATCCGTGAACCGGGATTCGAAGGCTCGGGAGCACCGTGGCAGCCCGGCATGGGTGGTGCTTGGCGCCTTGCTTTCCAAAACGTAGCACATATGGCGCCCCATTCATTCCATCACTCCATCACTCCTTCATTCCCTTAAATATGCTTCACCTCGTCGGGCAGGTTATAAAAAGTAGGGTGGCGGTATACCTTATCATCTGCGGGGTCGAATAACGACTCGCTTTGGTTAGGGCTGGAAGCAGTGATGTATTTGGATTCCACCACCCATATGCTGACACCCTCGTTGCGGCGGGTGTATACATCGCGGGCGTTTTCGATGGCCATCTCTGCATCGGCGGCGTGCAGGCTGCCGACGTGCTTGTGGCTCAGGCCGTTCTTGCTGCGGATAAAGATCTCCCAGAGCGGCCAGTTCTTTTTGTTGGATTTAGTGGTCATGATCTTGGTTTTTAGTTGTTAATTGATGGTTGTTTGTTCGCGGACCGACAGGCAACCGACAACAATCAACAATTAACTGTCAACAATCTCCTACGCCACCTGCACGGCCTCCTCCCGTTCCTTACGCTGCCGCCGCTTCTCCGCGTAGGCCATGGCGGCCTCCCGCACCCAGGCGCCCTCTTCGTGGGCCTTGATGCGGGCTTTCATGCGTTGTTCGTTGCACGGGCCGTCGCCTTTGACTACCCGCCAGAATTCGTCCCAGTCGATCTCGCCAAAATCGTAGTGGCCGGTAACTTCATTCCACTTGAGATCGGGGTCGGGCACGGTGATGCCGAGGAAATCCGCCTGCGGGACGGTCACGTCCACGAACTGCTGGCGCAGTTCATCGTTGGTCTTGCGCTTGATCTTCCACTGCATGGACTGCTCGGTATGTTTGGAGTCCTTATCGCTGGGGCCGAACATCATCAGGGAGGGCCACCACCAGCGGTTGAGGGCGTCCTGCGCCATACGTTTCTGGGCTTCCGTACCGCGGCAGAGCGTCAGCATGATCTCGTAGCCCTGGCGCTGGTGAAAACTCTCTTCCTTGCAGATGCGCACCATGGCGCGGGCGTAGGGCCCGTAGGAGGTGCGGGTGAGCATCACCTGGTTCATGATGGCGGCGCCGTCGACGAGCCAGCCGATGGCGCCAATGTCGGCCCAGCTGAGGGTGGGGTAGTTAAAGATACTGCTGTATTTGGCTTTGCCCTCGTGCAGTTCGTCGATGAGATCTTCGCGCTCGGCGCCCAGCGTTTCGGCGGCGCCGTAGAGGTACAGGCCGTGGCCTGCTTCGTCCTGCACTTTGGCCAGCAGGGCCACCTTGCGGCGCAGGGAGGGCGCCCGGCCGATCCAGTTGCCTTCCGGCAGCATGCCGACGATCTCGGAGTGTGCGTGCTGGGAGATCTGCCGGATCAGCGTTTTGCGGTATTCATCCGGCATCCAGTCTTTCGGTTCTATCTTTTCTTCGGCGTCGATGCGCGCCTGGAATTGCTCTAAGAGGGCTTTTTGCTTAGGATCCATAGTACTATTTTTCGGCAATGCAAATATAGGGAGTTCTGCTATAAAAACGAACATTTGTTCGTATTGTTTAGAAAGGAGAACGCCCATGCCTGAAAGGAGCCAAATTATGGGCGTTCTCCTTTCTTCATCTGTTCAAACACACAAACCGCCAGCTTCGCAAAGGCCGGCAGTTTCCGGCTACCCGAGGACTTCAGCGAATCACCGCTGCTGGCGCCTATGAAGCGGGCCATCTCGTCGTACGTCCAGCCCAGTTCTTTTTTCATGGCGCGGAAGCGTTGCTTCCATTCGGCCTCGGCCCGCTCCATCATTTTCCGGCGGATGAAGGCGAAGGTTTCGGGGGGGTAGGCGTCTTTCAGATTGTATTCCATGTACC
>JAGFJE010000425.1 GCA_024103175.1 Phaeodactylibacter sp. | reverse complement strand
GGACCTAAATGTTGGTAGAAAAGAAGCCCAAGGCGCCGTTTCAGGCCCAGCGGGCCGGAATATGGCCTTTGTGTTCAGGCACATTGCCCTTTTAGATTACGGCCCGCTGGGCCTTAGGGCAACGATTCCTGCTTCTTGCTACCAATATTACGACCCACCCTGTGGAATTGTCAATTATTCCAAGGGGTGGGCCGTTGACAGTCCATTTAGCCCTGGATTCGCCTAACAATATAGCAATATAACAATCCATTTAGTTAGCCATATCCGAGAGGAACTTGATGCGCACCAGCTGGATCTCCTCCATGGTGATGTCATCTTCCTTCAGTTCCTGAAAGGCCTCTTCCAGGGAATCGGTCGCTGCTTCCATGAAGTAATCCACGATATCCTCGCGGGAATATTCATCGACATTTTCATCGATGTAGTAGTCAATATTTACTTTGGTGCCGGAGGCTACGATGGAGTATAGTTCTTCCATGAGTTCCTCCATGCTAAGGTTATTGGCGTCGGCCAGGTCTTCGAGGGGCACCTTCCGGTCGATTCCCTGAATGATGTTGATCTTGACCTTGGATTTGTTGGCCACCTGTTTGACGACCAGGTCGTTGGGCCGTTCGATATCGTTCTCCTCGACGTACTCCTTGATCAGTTGGATGAAGGGGCGGCCGTAGCGAATGGCCTTGCCTTTGCTCACCCCGCTGATGTTGGCCATATCGTCCATACTGATGGGGTACTGGGTGGCCATGTCTTCCAGGGAGGGGTCCTGGAAGATGACGAAGGGGGGCACGTTGTGTTTCTTGGCCTCCCGGCGGCGCAGGTCTTTGAGCATTTTCATCAGCGTATCGTCCAGCACGGCGGCGCCGCCTTTGGCCGCTTCCTGCACCTCCACCGTCTCCTTTTCGTAGTTGTGGTCTATGGGGATCATAAAAGAGTGGGGGTGCTCGAGGAAAGCCCGGCCCTTGTCGTTCATCTTCAGCAGGCCGTAACTTTCGATATCCTTGCGGGCCAGGTCGTTGAGGATGGCCTGGCGGAAAACGGAACTCCAGAAGGTAGAGTCCTTATCCTTCCCTGCTCCGAAGAATTCTTTCTGGTTGAAGCCGAAGTCTTTGACCTCCTTGGTATCCTTGCCCCGGACGAAGTTGATCAGCGTCTTGATGCCGTAGTTCTCATCCAGTTGCAAAATGGCTTTAAGGGCGATCGCCATCTCGTCCTGCACTTCGATCTTTTCCTTGGGATGGCGGCAGTTGTCGCACATCTTACTGCAGTTGTCCTCATCGAAGTCTTCGCCGAAGTAGTGGAGCAGGAAACGGCGGCGGCAGGAGGTCGTTTCGGCGTAGGCCATCACTTCCTGCATGAGTTGGGCGCTCATCTCGCGTTCGGCAACCGGCTTGTCGCGCAGGAACTTTTCCAGCTTCAGGATGTCTTTGTAAGCGTAAAAGGCGATGCAGCGCCCTTCGAGGCCATCCCGGCCGGCGCGGCCCGTCTCCTGGTAGTAGTTCTCGATGCTTTTGGGAATATCGTAGTGGATAACGAAGCGGACATCCGGTTTATCGATCCCCATACCGAAGGCGATGGTGGCGACGATCACATCCACTTCCTCCATCAGGAAGTTGTCCTGGGTGGTGCTGCGCGTCTTGGCGTCCAGGCCGGCGTGGTAGGGCGCGGCTTTGATATCGTTGACGGACAAGGCCTTGGCGATCTCTTCGGCCGATTTGCGGCTCTGCACGTAGATGATGCCCGACTGGTTGGGCATGGCCTTGATGACCTGTATGATCTGTTTTATGGTCTGTTCTTTCTTCCCTTTGGGCCGCACCTCGTAGTAGAGGTTTTCCCGGTTGAAGGAAGAAATAAAGGTGTTGTGCCCTTCCATGCCCAGGTTTTTCACGATATCGGACTGCACCTTGGGCGTGGCGGTGGCGGTGAGGGCCACCACGGGGATGTCTTCGCCGATGGCGTCGAGCATGGCGCGGATGCGGCGGTATTCCGGGCGGAAATCGTGGCCCCATTCTGAGATGCAGTGCGCCTCGTCTACCGCTACGAAGGAAATATCAACCTGTTTGAAGAACTCGATATTCTCATCTTTGGTGAGGGTTTCGGGGGCTATGAAGAGCAGTTTGGTCTTGCTGTCGGAGATATCCTGCTTGACGAGCTTCATCTGGGATTTCGTCAGGGAGGAGTTGAGGAAATGGGCTACTTCATCTTTCTGGCTGTAGCCCCGGATGGAATCCACCTGGTTTTTCATCAGGGCGATGAGCGGAGAGATGATGATGGCAGTGCCCTCGAGCATCAGCGCGGGCAACTGGTAACAAAGGGATTTACCGCCGCCGGTGGGCATGATCACAAAAGTGTCTTTTCCATTCAGGACACTTTTGATAATGGACTCCTGTTTTCCTTTGAAACTGTCGAACCCAAAGTACTTTTGTAGTGCATCATGCAAGTTTTCTTTCGTCACTGTCATGGCTCGCAAGTTCTGATTTTATATTGTTTACCGTTCCTGGCGATTTCCGCAAAAAAGAGGGCCAAAACAAAGCCGCAAAAGTTTAATTCGTTTTGCTTTTCCTCAAAAACAGAAATTGTCAGAGAACAACTTATTTTTGTGCCTTGGCTTAGTTGGGGGATGGTCCGGGTAGGGCAATGGTGCAAATACATTCAGTAGAAGGCCTGTAAAACGCCAATAGCCAGAGGGGTATTCGCAAACAAAGTTAATTTAATCAAAATCATCGGTTACACAGCCCAAAAGGGCAAATTATTTATCCACATCTTTGTACGATCAAAACAGCTTTTTCAAAAAGCTTCCAAAAATACAAAATTCAACGTGATTTCTGAAGCATTGATCACAAAAACAGCCCTGCGGACGCTGGAGATCGAAGCCAGCACGCTCAATGCCCTCAAATCCAGTATAAACGCTTCTTTTGTGGATTGTGTTCAAGCCATATACACCTGCAGCGGCCGGCTGGTGGTGACGGGGGTGGGGAAAAGCGCGCTGGTGGGGCAGAAAATCGTCGCAACGCTCAATTCCACCGGCACCCCTTCCTTGTTCATGCATGCTGCCGATGCCATCCACGGCGACCTCGGCATGATACAGTCCAGCGACTTTGTCCTCTGCCTTTCCAAAAGCGGAGAAACGCCCGAAGTCAAAGTCCTCGTCCCTTTACTGCGCAACCTCGGCATCACCCTCATCGGCATGGTCAGCAACCTGGATTCCTACCTGGGGCAGCAGGCCCGGTACGTGCTGCACACCCCCGTCCCGCAGGAGGCCGACCCCAACAACCTGGCGCCCACGGCCAGCACCACGGCCCAGGCCGCCATGGGCGACGCCCTGGCCACCTCCCTGCTGGCCCTGCGGGGCTTCACACCACAGGACTTCGCCCAGTTCCACCCGGGGGGCGCCCTCGGCAAGCAGCTCTACCTGCGCGTGCACGACCTCTACCCGCAAAACGAGAAGCCCGCCGTCCTGCTCGAAGACAGCATCCAGCGCACCATCCTGGAAATGACGTCCAAACGCCTGGGCGCCACCGCCGTCCTGGACCGGAAGGGCAAACTGCGCGGCATCATCACCGACGGCGACCTGCGCCGCATGCTCGAACGGGGGCAGGACCTCAACGGCCTCTGCGCGCAGGACATCATGAGCCCCTCCCCCAAGGTGATCGGTGAGCACGATATGGCCGCCAATGCCCTGCAGATGATGCGCCGCAACAGCATTACCCAGTTGATCGTTATTGGTGAACAGGGACAATACCTCGGGTTCGTACATCTGCATGACTTGATCCGGGAGGGGTTGATTTAAGCCTCCCCCACCCCCTCCGCAGGAGGGGAGTTGGCTAATTAATGGCTTCCGGAATTGAGCCTTCCGGATCTTGCCGCCCCCGGATGATTGGCAATGAAACAAATTTTTCAGATTGATATGCAGCAACTTACGCCGGCCCTGCCTCCCAAACCACCATACACCGTATACCGATTGAACTACGGCCGAACTAATCCCGAAGCTGGAAAAGAGCTTCCCGCTTCAAACTTCCTTTTGCTAAGGAAGCTCTATTTTTATGGTGGAAGCATTCTCAGCCCCATCCTGGCGGCACTCCACTGGAAAAACTCCGACTTCCGACTCCGTCGGCAGAAGCCGACTATGTCGGACGGAGGCCGCGTTCCGGCTTTTTACCCGGCTGAGGAACGAAGACGGGCCGACTTTAGGCGCCGTTTGCACCTCAAGGCCTTCCGATTTCCGACTTCCCACCCGTCCTCGTCCCTCGGCCGGGCAAGCTTCCCACTTCCCACCCGTCCTCGTCCCTCGGCCGGGCAAGCTTCCCATTTCCGACTTCCCCCCCGTCCTCGTCCCTCGGCCGGGCAAGCTTCCCACTTCCCACTTCCCATTTCCGACTTCCCACCCGTCCTCGTCCCTCGGCCGGGCAAGCTTCCGCCTTCCGCCTTCCGCCTTCCGCCTTCCGCCTTCCGATTTCCCACTTCCCTTCCTCCTCCTCGCCCTGGCCATGCTCCTCTCCTGCCAGCAACCGAGGGAACGCGTCACCACCCCGGCCTTCTACCACTGGCAGACCCGCCTGGAGCTGAGCCCGCAGGAGCAAAGCCTGGTAAAAGAGCTGGGCGTGCAACGCCTCTACGTCAAATTCTTCGATGTAGACTGGGACCCCGAGCTGCAGGCCCCTGTTCCTCTGGCGCAGGTAGAACTGGCCCCGGAGAGCTATTCCGGGCTGGAACTCGCCCCCACCGTTTTCCTCACCAACCGCACGCTCGAACGCCTGTCGGGAGCAGAAGTGCCCGGCCTGGCCGGCAAGATTCATGACAAGATCTTCAGCCTGGCCGCACAAGACAGCAGCCTGCACATCCGGGAGGTGCAGATGGACTGCGACTGGACGGCCACTACCCGGGAGGCGTACTTCGAACTGCTCGGCCGGCTGCGGGGAATGCTCCGGGAAAGAGGAGTGTCCCTCTCCGCCACCATCCGCCTGCACCAGGCGCGCTTCCCGGCACGCACCGGCGTGCCTCCGGCAGATCGCGGCATCCTGATGTTCTACAACATAGGCCAACTCCAGCAGTGGGAGGAGCCCAATTCCATCCTCAACCTGGAAGCGGCGGAGCCCTACCTGAAAGGCTATGAGCCCTATCCCCTGCCCCTGGGCCTGGCCCTGCCCCTCTTCCGCTGGGGCGTCCTCTTCCGCGACGGCGAAATGATCAAGCTGATCAACAACCTGACGGAAGAGAGGCTGGCCGAAAGCCCCAAATTCCAAGCCCTGGGCCCGGCCCGCTACGAGGTGCTGGAAGGAACCTTCCTGGAAGGCCACTACCTCTACCCCGGCGACCGCATCCGCCTGGAGGCCGTGGCGCCGGAACAGCTGTTCGCCGCCGCAGAACGCCTGCGTGAGCTGCCCTGGCCGGATACGCTGGAAGTGGTTTTTTATCATCTGGATGGGGTGGCGGTTAGCCAATATGCTCCCGAAGTGCTGGATAGTTTGTACAAGCAGCTTGCCAGAGAATGAGCATCCAATCATTCCCTCATTCCTTCATTCCTTCGTTCCTTCATTCCCCCCTTTTCCCTATCTTCATCCCACAAAAACCACCCGTACTATGCTCCGTCCAGGCTTTGTGATCATCCTATTCGCTTTCCTCGCCGGCTGGCTTTACCCCGCGCCCATCAGCAGCAACTGCCGCACCAGGCCCCCCTTTGCCGGCTACTCCTTCATCAGCCCCCTCATCCTGAACCCGGAGCTCAACGGGGCGCCCCTCTTTGTCGACTTCGAAGCGCTGGAGCGGTACTACGAACGAAAGGGCAACCCACAGATACAGGGCAATATCGAGGAGTGGTACGAGCGCTTCTGTGAAGTACCCCGTTTTCAGGACATCGGCGTGGTGGTCTATCAGGCGTCCATTACGGACCTGGAGCAACTGGAGTCGGCCATGCGCAGCCCTTCCATTCCCCTGAGTTATTACCTGAGGGAAAACTCCTTCGCCAAATACCTGCTCAAGAACAAATGTGCGGAGACGGTGAACTACCTCATTTTCGCCAAGCGGTGCGAGCCTTTCGTTACCAGGAACGACGCCTGGGCCGACGCCCCCAACACCGCCCGGTTTCGCATGCAGGAACTGATCGAAGAAGGGCTGCAGGCCTTCCGGCGCACCAAATCGCACTACATCCGGCTGCGGTACGCCTACCAGATCATCCGCCTGGCCCATTACAGCAAGGAATACCGGCAGGTGCTCGAGCTGCACGAATACCTCATGCCCAAGGTCAGCAACGACCCCAGCATCATCGAGTACTGGATCATGGGGCATCAGGCCGGCGCCTTGCTCGCCCTGGGCGAACGGGTGGAAGCCGCCTATCTGTTTTCCCGCATTTTTGAAAACTGCCCCAGCAAACAGGAATCGGCTTACCGCAGTTTCAGTATCAAGACTGACGAGGAATGGAATGCCTGCCTGGTGCGCTGCGAGAACGACGAGGAACGCGCCACCCTCTACGCCATCCGCGCCAACAACCCCAACAGCAAGCTGATCGTGGAAATGCGCAACATCTACGGCCTGGCGCCCGACAGCCCCTACCTCACCCTCCTCCTCATTCAGGAACTGAAGAGGCTGGAAAAACACCTCCTGGGCGTTTCCTTCAACGACAAGCGCCGCCGCAATGAGCGCTACTACGGCATCCCCACCCGGGAAGCCGGGCAGCGGGTGATCGAACTGCAGCGCTTCGCCACCCAGGTGCTCGATGAGGGCCTTATCAGAGATGAAGCCCTCTGGCGCATGGCGGAAGGCTACCTCGCCTTCCTGGCCGGCAACTACTACGACGCCCGCAACGCTTTTCAGCTGGCAAAAAAACTGGCCGCCGAAGATTCCCCCCTGGAAGAACAGATCCGGGTTTTCGAACTGGCCATGGAGATCAGCGCCTACCAGTCCATCACGGATAGTATGGAAAACCGGCTGGCCGAGATCCGCCAGTACAACAAGCTATATGAAAAATACGAGGACTTTTCCGATTTCACGGATGACAAAATGTACCAGCTGTACCGGCAGAACGGCCACGAGGGCAAAGCCTACCTCTTCCAGTACACCCTGGACCAGCTGAAACCCAACCCGCAGCCGGATATCCTCGACGAACTCATTACCATCTGCAATAAGCCCAACCGCACCAAACTGGAAGATCAGCTGGTCGCCCGGGGCGACAGCACCTTCCTCTACCAACTCCTGGACATGAAGGCCACCCACCTGATGAACAACTACCAGTTTGAGGCCGCCCTGGAGACCATGAAACAAATGCCGAGAGTGGAGTGGGACAACTATGGCCTTTACTACCCCTTTATTGACCGGATCAATGACTGCGTGCACTGCAAAGGGTGGCCCGACAACATCAGCCCCTACAATAAAGGCGAGCTCCTGGAGCGGCTCCTCCAACTGGAATACGAGGCCAGGGCGGGCACCGGCAATACCGCCTGGAACTACTACCAGATCGGCCTGGCGCTTTACAACATGTCCTACTTCAGTTATTCCTGGAAAGCGATGGATTATTACCGCAGCGGGGCCAGCCTGGCCCCTGCCAACCTGAAGGATGGCGACAACGTCATCCCCAACCCCCGCTTTCCCTACGGCAACCAGGAGCATTTCGACTGCAAACAGGCGCGCTTCTACTTCGAGCGCGCCCGCCTGGCCACCGACAGCCTCAATTTCGCCGCCAAGGCCACCTTCATGGCCGCCAAGTGCGAACGCAACGAATACTACGTCAACCGCTGGCGGGAAGGCGCCGCTCAGGCTTTCGAAAACTTCGGCCTCCTGGTACAGAATTATTCCCAAACGCCCATGTATCAGCTGTTCATCGAAGAGTGTAAATATTTCAAAGCCTATGCCCTGAGGGAGTAGGCTCCCGATTTTTCTTTATCTTTAGAGTAGCTAAAAGCCCGGCTGACGCCACCAACAGCTATCCACTATGAAAAACTATTTGCTCCTCACGGCCCTTGCCCTTTTGTTTGGCGCCGCCCAATGCGGGAATAAGAACACCTACCAACTCGGCCAGCCCTTCCGCCTGCAGGTCGGGGAGGCCAAGCGGTGCCAATGCAAAGGGCCGGATATACAGTTCACCGCCATCAAGGAAGACTCCCGCTGCCCGGAGTACACCGACTGCCTGTGGGAAGGACAGGCCGTGATCCAGTTCTCCCTGGAAGGAGACAAACGCCAGTACGTCGACCTGGCCCTGCGCGACGGCCATCCGGAAATGGCCAGCCGGAAAGTGGGCAACTTCATCTACCGCCTGACGGGGGTATCCCCCGCTCCACGCCCGGGCAAGGCCCTGCAGCCGGAAGAGTATATCGTGGAGGTGGTGGTGGAAGGGATCTGAAGGGATTTTTGATTTTCGATTTTTGATTTTCGATTTTTGATTTTCGATTTTTGATTTTTGATTTTTGATTTTTGATTTTTGATTTTTGATTTTCGATTTTTGATTTTTGATTTTTGATTTTTGATTTTTGATTTTCGATTTTTGATGTGTGGCCGTCTCTGCGAGCCGGCTGAAATTTTTGATTTTTGATGTACGGCCGGCAAAGGGCAATCCGGGGCAGGTTTCTGATTGTACATCAAAAATCAAAGAACATCCATCGAACATCCTACACCATAGCAGGAGAAACCGTTATCTTACCGACTGCGTTATTATCATTTTCTAAATGCAACCGGCCAGAAATGTTTTTTCCCATTGGCGATGACCAGGTAAAAGGAGGGCACTATCCCATTGTCAGTTATGGCTTTATCGTACTGAATATAGCCATCTTTGTCTATCAGCTTCAGTTTCCCGATGCACTGGTGGGGGCCTTCGGGTCGGTGCCGGCCGAGACGATGCGGGGAGAGAACCTGTATACCCTTGTTACCAGCATGTTCCTGCACGGCGGCTGGGCCCACCTTATCGGCAATATGATCTTCCTCTGGGTGTTTGCCGACAACATAGAAGCGACGGTAGGGAACATGCGTTTCCTCGTTTTCTACCTGCTGGGCGGGCTCATCGGCCACGCCGTACACATCTATTTCAACGTAAGCAGCATAGTGCCCACCATCGGGGCCAGCGGCGCCATCTCCGCCGTCATGGGCGCTTACCTGGTCATGTTTCCCACTTCGCGCATCAAGGTGTGGTTCTTTTTCATCATCTTCCGCATGCAGGCCATCTTCTTCCTGGGTTTCTGGATCGCCATGCAATGGATGAGCGGCACGGCCTCCCTGGAAGTCAACACGGCACAGACCGGCGGCACGGCCTGGTGGGCGCACATCGGCGGGTTTGCTTTCGGCGTAATTGCGGGGTTTTATTTCCGGTTTCAGTATCCGTCGCCGGGAAACCAGCAGGCGTATGGCCATTACCGTGGTGGTGAAGGGTATTATTAGGCCGGCCGGCAACATCCAGCGGAGTTTTTCCAACGTCACAACCTGCCGGGTTTCCAGCCATGCTCCTGATTCTTGCCAACCCGGCAGCGTTTATCGAAGATGGTGGATAATGTCCTTTTGTCACTCCCTGCAAAACGCTTCCAGGTTTCTAATACCATTGCGGCCAGGCCGAACTAACATACTGGTTACCAGCAGCTTAAATCCGCCTGTTAATTTGTGCCGCTTTCACTAAGAGGCCGAGCGCTTCCTTTTCCACAGGAAAACCCTATTTTTACATAAGAAGTATGTGGACAGAAATATTGAGACATGAAAACGTGGCTAAGCCCCCGGATATTCAGTCATCCACTCATTCAATAATTTTTAACCGGCTCGCAGAGACGGTCAGTCCATGTACTTACATCTCAACACTGCGCTCATGAAAATCCTCTTGATCTCCACACTATTGCTCTTTCTGTTCCTTCCCTTTTTCCAAAGCTCCACACCCGAAAGCCATGGGCCACCGGACGTTACCGATGAATTCTGCGCCCAGGCGGAACTGCACCGCCGGAAGCTGCAGGAAGACGAAACCTACCGCCGCGCCTCCCTGCGGATGGAAGAACAAATCTACACACAGGCGCAACAACCTGATACGAAGCGAGGGCCGCTTACGCAGTACACCCTGCCCGTCGTCGTTCACATCGTCCACGACGGCGGCGGCGAGAACATCAGCGACGCCCGGGTGGCCGACGCCATCCAGCACCTCAACGACGCCTTCGCCAACGTCGGCTACTACAACCCCGCCACCGGCGTCGACACCGAGATCGCCTTCTGCCTGGCCCGCCGGGGGCCCCAGGGCGGCGCCACCACCGGCGTCAACCGGGTGCAGTCGGCCCTGACGGACCTCAACAACAGCACCGACGACCAGGCCCTGAAGAACCTCAGCCGCTGGGATCCCACGCAGTACATCAACGTTTGGGTGGTTCGGGAGATCTGCAGCAATAACGGCTGCGGCGTGGCCGGCTACGCCTACCTGCCCGGCGCCCACGGGCAGCCCTACGACGGCATCGTGCTGGAGGCCGGCTATATGGGCAGCAGCCTCACCTTCTCCACAGTGCTCATCCACGAGATGGGGCACTACCTGGGCCTGTACCACACCTTCGAAGGCGGCTGCCCCAACGGCGACTGCCAGCAGCAGGGCGACCGCATCTGCGATACGCCGCCCGACAATACCACCGCCCGCACGCCCTGCCCCACCGATATGAACTCCTGCTCCACGGATGAGGACGACACGTCTCCCAACAACCCCTTCCGCCCGGTGGCGCAGGGTGGCCTCGGCGATCAGCCGGACATGAAGGAAAACTATATGGACTACTCCCGCCTGGAATGCTACGACCGCTTCAGCCAGGGCCAGAAGGAAAGGATGCTGAGCGTAGTCGAAAACATCCGCTCCAGCCTGCTCGACTCGCCGGCCTGCATCGACCCCTGCCCTACCCCCATCACAGCGGCCTTTTCCGCCAGCGCCCTCAGCGTACCACTTGGCTCTACCGTCAACTTCACCAATACCTCCGCCAATGCCGACAGTTACGAATGGGCGGTTGACGGAACGGCCTTCAGCACGGCAGTGGACGCGAGTTATACCTTCAATGCAGAAGGCAACTTCCAGGTTACCCTTACAGCCTTTTCTAATCTGAGCAACTGCCTGCCCACCGATTCCACCCTCACCATCGAGGTGTTCTGCCCGGTGGAAGCCGGCTTCACGGCCAGCGACGTCTCCGTTCTGGCGGGCGCCAGCGTCACCTTCACCAATACCAGTACGAACGCTACGAGCTACACCTGGCTCGTCAACGGGACGGTGTTGAGCACCAGCCCGGATTACGTGCTGAACACCACCGAACCCGGCCTGTATAACGTATGCCTGCGGGCAACAGGGCCCCTCTGCGAAAGCCTGGAGTGCAGCTTCGTGGAAGCCAGCTGCTCCGTCCCCTGCGAGGAGATCTGCGACAACGGCATGGACGATGACAACGACGGGCTGATAGACTGCGACGACGACGACTGCCCCTGCTTTGAGGACTGCGGGAACACTTTCGTGAAAACGATAGGCCTGCCCAACACCGTCGACGGGGCGACGGCCATCGTCGCGGCGGGCGACGGAACCTTCTACATCGGCGGCTACCTCGATGAGGAGGCCATGATCGCAAGAGTGACGGCGGAGGGAGAGGTGCTGTGGGTACGGCGTTTCGATTTTACGGACCGCCCCGACCACATCATCAACCTGTACCGGGACAGCGACGGCTTCCTGGTGGGCGCCAGTTTCGGAGATGACGGTACCGGCGCATTCGGGCGGGGGGCTACCGCTTTCCGGTACGACCCGGAGAACGGCCAACTCCTCTGGGTCAACTACTTCAACAGCCGGGGCACTCCGGACCAGATCCTCACCAACCCGGCCAACGGCAACTTCTACTTCTCCGGCGGGGACATCCTGACCACCGGCGCCGGCAATGCCGACAACGCCTCCCTGGCCGAGCTGGACCGCAATACCGGCGCCGTATTGTGGCGCAAGGAATTCAACCGCGGTTCCAGCGACCGCTTCTTCAGCATCCTGCCGGTAGGCAATGCGCTGTACTGCCTGGGGCGTTATACCTTCGACGCCTATTTTGAAAAAATGCGGGTGACGCTGGCCGCCTTCACCGGCAATGGCAACCTCGAATGGTCTAAGTATTACCTCCTCAGCTCCACGCAGAATGCACGGATGTACGGGACGAGCTTAAAGCTGGATGCCGGAGAGCTGGTTGCCAGTTTCTATGGAGACCCTAATGGATCCGACCTGAACGGTTCTTCGACTACGGGGATCATGAAAACGGACCTGGCCGGCGGGCTGCAATGGGCCAAAACCTATCGGCTTACAGGATACCCATCCCTTCAGGGCGCCTTCCATCTGGTGGTAGTGCCCGATGGCTATCTGCTTTACGGTTACGCTATTTCCGGCGACAGGGACCTGGTGGCCATCAAGACGGACAAGCAGGGCAACGCCCTTTGGGCCAAGGCCTACGGCGGCCTGGCCGATGATGACCTTTATTATCCTTTCTGCAAGCCGCCCATCCTGCAGTCCGGTGGCAACATCTACTTCGTGGGGCGCACCCGCTCCGGCGGCTCGGAAGACGCCCTGCTGGTCAAGGCCCTGGCCGACGGCAGCCTCGATAGTGATGACTGCGATTTCGTCCGCGAAGTTGCGGTAACAACCAATGATTGGACGAACCTGTTCGAAGCCGACGCCGGCCTGCAGGAACAACCCAACCCCAATATTAACCCGCAACTGCGGATGGTGCAGGCCGTAGCGGCAAGCGCAGAGAGCAATATCCTCTGCCAGGCCAGCCCGGTAGATGCCATCGTCGCCATCGACAGCGCTTACTGCAACGGCGACAGCCTGGCCGTGGCCCTCCGCATCTGCAACGAAGGCACAGACACCCTCTTCAACGCCCTGCCCTACACTTTTTACGACGGCAACCCCACGGCCGATCCCGGCGCTACGGTGCTGGCCGATGGGTTTACCGCACCGGCCCCCATCCTGCCCGGCGAATGCTATAGTACCATAGTGTCCGTACCCGATCCGCAGGGGCAACAGATCTATTGCATCGCCAATGACAACGGCGCCCTGACGCCGGTATTCAGCCTGGAAACCGGCTTCCCCCCCACCGAGATCATCGAGTGCGATTACACCAACAACATTGACAGCGCCAGTTACGAAACGACAGTTCCGGACATCGACCTGGGGCCGGACACCAGCGTCTGTGAGAACGGCGTCTTCCTGCTCGATGCCGGGCCTGGCTTCGCTTCCTACCGCTGGCAGGACGGGGCGATCGGCCAAACCTACACCACTTTCGAGACGGGCGCCTTCTGGGTGGAAGCCACCACCGCCTGCGGCGACGTGGTGAGCGACACCATCAACATCCTCCTGGATACCGTAATCGCGATCGCCCTGCGGCCGGACACCAGTATCTGCCCGGGCAATTCGGTAACCCTTTCCACTCCACAAGACCCGGCCTATACCTACCAGTGGGCGCCCGCCGCTACCCTGGATTGTTCGGATTGCCCGGCGGTGACAGCTTCTCCGGACTCCACCACTACCTACAACCTCGTAGTCAGTAACAATACGGGCTGCGTAAGCGTGGACAGTGTGGCGATAACCGTTGAAGACTGTGGCAATACCCTCGATACGGCACTCTGCCTAGGCGACTCCGTGCTCATAGAAGGCCAGGTTTTCTACCCCAACGAGACAGACACCCTGCAGTTGCCCGACGGCAGCAGCCTGATCGCCACCGTCTCCGCTCTCGATACTTTCTACCAGGCGCTGAACCTGGAGGCCTGCGCCGGAGAGCCTCTCGAGTACAATGGGGCCATGCTGCAACCCGGGCAAACAGAGCTGTTCACCTTTACCACTGCCGATGGCTGCGACTCTACCATAGAGGTGACGGCCCTGCAGCTCGACACGTTCTTCACCACAATCGATACGGCCATCTGCCAGGAAGAAAGCATCGACTACAACGGCACGCTGCTGCAGCCCGGCCAGTC